>NZ_CP013377.1:998569-1331425 GCF_001718415.1 Burkholderia pseudomultivorans
GGAAGTGCGCGACATCCTCGAGCAGGCCGTGCTGTCGGAAGGGCGCGTGAAGCTGGGAACCTTGCTGGCGGAAATCGGGCGGGAGGCAGGCGGTGTCGATCTCGACATCCAGCGTGACAAGACGCCAACCGATCCGATGAGCTTCGAATGATCCTTGTTGATACGAACGTCATTTCCGAACCGCTGCGGCGCGAGCCGAGCGCGGCCGTGATCGAATGGCTCGACGCGCAGAACGTCGAGACGCTGTTCCTGGCCGCGATCAGCCTCGCCGAAATGCGCTTCGGTGTCGCGGCGCTGCCGGAAGGACGCCGGCGGGACTGGCTGCAGCAAAGCATCGAGCATCGTGTCGTGCCGGTGTTTCGCGGCCGCATCCTGCCGTTCGACGATGCCGCGAGCCAGGCCTATGCGCGCATTCGCGCGCACGCCCGTGCCGGCGGCAACGCGATCGCGCCCGCCGACGGCTACATTGCCGCGACGGCCGAGGCGAACGGCCTGATCGTCGCGACGCGCGACGTCGCGCCGTTCGAGGCCGCGGGCCTGCGCGTGATCGATCCGTGGGCGTCGCAGGGCGCGCGAGTGCGCCAGGGCATCGCGTCGAAATGAAAACAGCGCGCCGGGTGGGCCGGCGCGCTGTTCATGATGCGGTGACGCGGCATGTCCGGCCCGACGCAGTCGCGTCCCGGCCGGGCGATTCGCCCGATGTCAGTCGATCCCGTGAAACACCGCATCCTCCGGCCCGAGGTATGCCGGCGGTCGCCACGTCGCGTCGCGCATCGAATGCTGCACGAGGTTTTCGACGCCGAGCAGCACCGCGAAGATCGCCATCCGCACCGGGATGCCGTTGTCGGTCTGGCGGAAGATCGCGAGGCGCGGGTCGCGGTTCAGGTCCGTCGACAGATCGTTGGCGCCGGGCCGGCTGTCGCGCGGCAGCGGATGCATGATCAGCGTGTCAGGTTTGCAGACTGTGTCGACGAGCGCCTGGTTGATCTGGAAATCGGGCGTATAGCCTTCGAACGACTCGTCGGTGAAGCGCTCCTTCTGGATCCGCGTCGCATAGACGACGTCCGCGCCGCGCAGCCCGGCGGCCAGGTCGTTGGTCTGCTCGATCACGTGCCCGTTGGTCGCGATCTGGTCGATGATGTAGGCCGGCATTTCGAGCGTCGGCGGCGACACCAGCGTGAACTTGAGCCCGCGGTACAGCGCGAGCAGCTTGACGAGCGAATGCACGGTGCGGCCGTACTTGAGGTCGCCGACGAGTGCGATGTGCGCGCCGTCGACGATCTTGCCGAGCCGCGAGAACTCGCGCTGGATCGTGTAGAGATCGAGCAGCGCCTGGCTCGGATGTTCGCCCGGGCCGTCGCCGCCGTTGATCACGGGCAGATTGGTCGCGCGCGCGAACTCGGCGACCGAGCCTTTTTCCGGGTGGCGGATCACCAGCGCATCGACGTAGCCGGCCATCACGCGGCTCGTGTCGTAGATCGATTCGCCCTTGGCCATCGACGAGAACGTGAAGCCGGTGGTGTCGCAGACCGATCCGCCGAGCCGGCAGAACGCCGCGCCGAATGACACGCGCGTGCGCGTGCTTGCCTCGAAGAACAGGTTGCCGAGCACTGCGCCTTCCAGCACGCGCGAAATCTTGTGGCGGCGCGCGATCGGCTGCATCACGTCGGCGACGCGGAACAGTGCCTCGACCGACTCGCGCGAGAACTGGTCGACCGAAATCAGCTGCGGCTTGCCTTCGAACAGGAACTGCTTCGCGAGCCCCTGGTTATCTACGCGTTGCGTATAGTCGCCGCCTTCCGGCGCCGAGCGCTCGACGATCTCCGAAACGAAGCGCTCGACGATCTCGGGCATTCCGCGCGACTCCTGCGAATCGTCGGGCAGCAGCCAGGTATCCAGTGCACGGCGGCTGACGCCGATCCGGCTGGCGAACGCTTCGCGCGTCATGTTGAGGCGGCGCATCGCGTCGCGGAGGAAGGCTTGCTGGGGAACGGTCATCGGCGGCACCTGATGAAGAATATACGCGGTGCGTATATTAGTTCGCGGTACGCTGAAGTCAAGAAAAATCTGCGTGGTCTGACTGTGTGGCCCGCGTGACACCCGGGCGCGTCGCACTAGCGCGCGGCGCTTGTCTCCGTATAATCTGGTCAGGCCCCGTGTCCTGCATGTCGCAGGGCGCCATGCCGCAGATAATTCGCCCGGTCGGGTTCGTTGAATCGAAGGAGAATGAGAATGACGCGTACGATTGCTGCAATGCTGCTGGTGGTGACCGCGGCGCTTGCCGGTTGCAATACGGTGGCCGGCATGGGGCAGGATATCTCGAAGGGCGGTCAGGCAATCAGCGATACGGCTGAAAAGGCCAAGTAAGCCGCCGGCGCTCGCATGCGAAAGCGCCGTGCCGTTCCGCGATGGCGGGGCGGCACGGCGCTTTTTTCATGGGGCGGGCGTGATGTGCGAACCGTCTTACGCGTGTTCGACGAACACGTAACGGCCGTCGACCTTGCGCGGCGTCAACCAGCCGTAGTCGGGAAACATCCGGTTGCGGACGAACCAGACGTAAGCGACCAGCGCGAGCGCGATCGCGAGGCTCGGCAGCGCGGTCGCCGGGTCGTGCGGGAGGTCGGACAGCGTCTTCGGCAACTGCAGCAGCGACAGCACGATGAACGCGTGATAGACGCCGACGCGATGGGTCGCGAAGCCCCAGATGAACAGCAGCGACAGCGGCACGGTCAGTGCGAGGAACAGCAGCGCAAGACCCTTGGCGACGCTGCCGCCCGGGCCGTGACCGTACGCTTCGAACAGGACGATCCCGAGCAGCACGCTGATGATCAGCTGGGCGATGCCGATCGCGATCAGGATCCAGGTGTGCACCTTGTTGCGCCGGCAGCGTTCAGGATCGGGGCGCGACGCGATCAGGCCGGCGATCACGCGGTCCTTCAACCCCTGTCCGGACAGCTCGGCCAGCACGTCGGCCTTCCTCGTTCCCGCGGAGAGCAGTACCGCGACTTTTGTTTTGGCTTCCTTCTTGTTCATTGCGTGGCGAATTATTGTTCGATGGTTGTCAAAAGGCCCGGCCACGCGAATATTGCATCTTGCGTGACGCGACGCAATGGTTTTGCAATGCTCTGACACATTCCTACAAGTTGCGGCCGTCGACGCGGCGGCGCGTTGCCGAGCGGGGATCAGTCGGCGGCGGCTTGCGCGGTTCGTGCGGCGCCTGGCTGCGTATCGAGTGCTTGCGCGGGCGGCCGGCGCCGTTGTGTCGCGCCGACCAGCACGCCCGCGACGACGAGCGCGATGCCGGCGAGGCGTGTGCCGTTCAGCGTGTCGTCGAACAGCGCGACCGCGAACAGGACGGCCGAGACCGGCGCGACTGCCGTGAACAGCGCGGCCTCGGTGCCGCTCGTTCGCGCGGAGCCCGCATACCAGCACACATAGCCGAGCACGGTCGGCACCAGCGCGTAGTACGCGATCGCGGAAACGGCGCCGATCGTCCAGCCGGCCGCGGCGGCCCGCCATTCGAACGCGGCCGGCACGAGCGCGAGGACGAAGCCGAGGCCCGACATCGCCGTCGACAGCGCGAGCGGCGGCAGCGGTGTGCTCAGCCGCCGGTTGAGCAGGATGAATATCGCTTCGCATGCGACGGCGGCAAGCACCAGCGCGTCGCCGACCAGCGTGCGGACCGACGGCATCGTGTGGCCGGGCGCGAACGTGACGAACACCACGCCGGCCGTCGCGAGCGCGGCGGCGAGCCAGTCGCGCGACGTCTGCCGTTCGCGCAGCACGACGGCCGCGATCAGGGTCGACATCGCGGGCAGCGTGCCGAGCATCACGCCGGCGTCGACCGGCGACGCCAGCTTCGTGCCGCAGATCAGCAGCACCGTATAGCCGACGCCGCCTGCCGCCGCCTGGACGACGAGCAGCAGCGCATCGCGCGCGCCGAGGCGAGGCCATCGCATCCGTTGCGCGCGCATCAGCGCGTACAGCAGCGGTGTCGCGATCAGGAAGCGCAGCGCGGTGGCCGCGAACGGCGGCAGGCCGCCGGCCGCGACGCGGCTCGCGACGACGGTGCTGCCGACGCCCGCCATCGCGGCGGCGAGATAGAGATAGCCGATCAGTCGTGTCTTCATGCGCCGCATCGTCGCTTGCGGCGAGCGTGGGCGTCTTGAATGAAATTGCAGCGCGTCAGACGGCCTGCGCGAACCGTCCCGGCGTGATCCCGAACTGCCGCACGAACGCGCGGGTCAGGTGGCTTTGGTCCGCAAAGCCGGCCTCTGCCGCGGCATCGGCGATCGGCCGGCCGTTCGCGAGCAGGGCGCGGGCCAGCCGCGCGCGCGACTGGACCAGGTACGCGTGTGGCGTGATGCCGAGCTCGCGCGCGAAGCCGCGCAGCAACTGGAAGCGGCTGACGCCGCTGAGACCGGCCAGTTCGGCTAGCGACACCGATGCGGCAGGCGCCGCGTCCAGCCGTTCCCGCGCGATGCGGATCGCGGGCGCGACGCCGGCCGTCGGCAACGCGCGGTTCGCATGTCGCGCGAGCAGCCCGGCGACGAGCATCACGAGCGCTTCGTCGCGCGCGAGCGGCAGATTGCCGCCATCGACGATGCGCGCATGCAGTTGTCCGACTGCGGCGGCGAGCCGCGCGTCGCGCACCGCCGGATGCACGAGCTCGACGCCGCCGAGCCCTTCCTCCGCCGCGATGTCTGCAACCAGCGCGGGCGCGAGATACAGCATCCGCCAGCGCCGGCCGGCGTCCGTGCCGATCGGCACGCCGTCGTGCATTTCGCCGGGGTTGACCATGATCGTGTCGCCGGCGAGCGCGTCGACCTGCCCGCGACCGCTCCACGACCGGTGCGCGCCGCTGACGATCACGCCGACCCCGAATTCGTCGTGCGCGTGACGCGGAAACGCGCGGTCGGAATCGAGGCTGATCGCCTCGATGCCGTCGATGGTCCGTCGGTAATGGGTGACACGATGCATGCGCGCTCCTCGCGCCGGGCGGGCGCGGATGCGATGCACTTTAGCGCGTTTCGGCGCCGCGCGCGCTTCATCCTTTTGGCGGATACCGCGCGGCGCGCGCAACCCGCACCATGTTTCCGAGCAGCGTAGACGGCCCGCCGGGCCTGAAGCTGCACGGGAGACGGCAGGTGGAACGACAGGATCCGGTATTCATCCAGGTGGGCGCGCTCGCGGACGGCTTCGCGCCCGACGCGAACATCCTCGCGTCGTTCGACGCGCTCGCGGGACGCACGCTGCGGCTCGACGATGCGTCGGGTACGTGGCGCATCTATACGTTCGAGCCGGGCGCACTGAAGTGGCGCGACGCGGCCGGCGGCGCAGGCGGCCGCGAGGCGTGCCGCGTGACGCGGCTGCGCGACGGGCTCGTGTTCGTCGATCATCTCGACTCGACGGCGCGCGCGACGTCGGTCAGCCTCGTGATCGATCTCGACAACGGCGTGTGGACGTCGGTCGTCGGCACGCTGCCGACCGAGGCCGACACGCATATCGACGCGTTCACGCGCGTGGCGCGCGGCCTGCCGCTGACGGGCGTCGACGCCGCATTCCGGCACGGCACGCTTGGCGGCCATGCGCAGCCGGGCGCCCTGCATGCGAGCACGCGCGAGCTGATCGGCAAGCGGACGATGTACCGCTACAGCCCGACCGAATGCTACGAGCACATCTACCTGAACGAGAATTTCTACGCATGGCAGTGCCTGCAGGGCGTCGAAGCCGGGCTGGCCGACGTGGACCGCTGCCACTACTTCAGGATCGCCGACGCGCTGTATCTGTTCGTGTGGCGCGAGAAGATCGTGCCGACGCTCGGCGTCGTGCTGATCGACCTCGCGCAGCGCAAGACCGACGGCAAGATCTTCGGCTATCAGGGCGGCGATTTCGGCACGCTGTCGAACTTTCCGATCGGCGCGCATGCGCAGGTGCTGAACGAAACCGTGCATCCGCTCGGCGGCGAGGCGCAGCGATGAGCGCGGTGCTCGGCAGCGGCCGGCTGCGGGCGGATTTCAGCGGCCGCGTCGTGCTCGTCACGGGCGCCGCGCAAGGCATCGGCGCGGCGATCGCGCGACGTTTCGCGGAATCCGACGCGTTCGTCGCGCTTGCCGACCTGAACGACGAAGCCGCCGCGGTGCAGGCCGACGCGCTCGCCCGCGCGGGCGGCGACGCACGCGCATATCGTGTCGACGCCGCCAGTCGCGACGAACTCTGCGCGCTGGTCGCGGCGGTCGAGCGCGACGCCGGCCGGCTCGACGTCGTCGTGCACAACGCGGCCTATTTCCCGCTTACGCCATTTGCGCGGATCGATGTGCCGACCCTCGAGCGGACGCTGTCGGTCAATCTGTCGGCCTTGTTCTGGCTCGCGCAAGCGGCGCTGCCGGCCTTCGAGCGCGCGGGCGCCGGGCGGCTGCTCGTCACGTCGTCGGTGACGGGCCCGCGTGTCGTCTATCCGGGGCTCGCGCATTACGCGGCGTCGAAGGCCGGCGTGAACGGCTTCATTCGCGCGGCCGCGCTCGAACTCGCGCGCCGCAACGTGACGGTCAACGGCGTCGAGCCGGGCATGATCCGCACGCCGGCGGCCGGCAATCTCGGCGATGCGTCGGTGGCCGAGCAGATCGCGCGCGATATCCCGCTCGCGCGCATGGGCGAGCCCGAGGACATCGCGAACGCGATGCTGTTTCTCGCCTCGGCCGATGCGGGCTACATCACCGGGCAGACGATCGTCGTCGACGGCGGCGCGACCTTGCCGGAGAGCGGCGCGGTGCTCGGCGAACGGTAGTGGCGGTGAGTCGGCGGGTGGGCGACACGGCGGCCGGCGGGTTCGTCGCCGGGCCGTCGTCGGCGATGAAGCGCAGCGGGACGGCTACAGCCAGCCGTTGCGGATGAATTCGACGATCGAGTAGCGACGGTTGTCGAGGTCGTGTTGCCGGACGGCTTCGACGATGCGCGACACGCCTTCCGCGTAAGGCGATGCGCCGTACACGCGGGACTCGAACTGCAGGCTGCATGCGCCGTCTTCGATGCGGATCCGGTGATACGCGTGACGGCCGAGCTGGTCGTCGGGGATGCCGAGTTCGCTGCGCTGCACATCGGGATCGCGCACCGAGCGGATGTCTTCCGGCGGCACGCCGAGCGATGCGGCGATGCCGACCGCGGTGCCGGGAACGGACGTCTTGCCGGCCTGATGCGATTCGGTCACGCTGATCCGGCAGTCGCGGAACAGCGCGCCGCTGGTTTCCAGCATGCTCATGAACTTGAGCATCAGGATGTTCGTGTTCGGACAGACCACGACCGGGAAGTCGTGCGCGCCGGTTTCGAGGTCGGAGCCGGTGGACAGCTCGACGAGCGGCGACGCGGTGGCCCGGCAGAAGGCGATCGCCGCGGCGAGTTCGCGGCCGGAACCGGCGTGCACGACGATCGACCGCATGTCGAGCCGTGAACCGTCCGACCAGCGCATCACACGCCAGGTTGCGGGGGCGAGCCGGTGCGCGGCGAGCAGTTCGTTGGCCAGTTTGCCGGTTCCGACGACGAGTACTTGCATGGGAGTGGGGTTCGGGATCGAATCGGATGGAGATGCCGGGTTGCCCGGTACGGTGGACGAGCAGCAGGGCGGTCCCGCGCATTATGCCCGCACGCCGGATTGCGTGCCGGGCGTAGCGCGGTGAAGGTAGCGAGTTGTGGCGTGCATCGGTTTGCCGGCATTCGGCGAGACGACATAGCCACCGCACGGCCGCCACCGCGTCGCAGTGCGCACGCACGCGTGAATGGCGCTACGCTGTCGGCAAACCGGCTGCGCCTCGGGCGCGGCTGCCGACATGAACCGGCCGGTCGGGCAGGCGGCGTGCACAGGCGCCGCCTGCCCGCCGGCCCTTGACCAGGGAGTACATCTCGATGAGCAACGACATCAACGGAAAGGTCGTCGCGATCACCGGCGGCTTCGGCCATCTCGGCGTCGCGACGGCCGCGTGGCTGGGCGCGCGCGGCGCGCGCGTCGCGCTGATCGGGCGCGGTGCGGCGCCGGACGCGGGCGCGCTGCCCGACGTGCCGTCCGATGCGCTGCGCATCGGCGGCATCGATCTCGTCGATCCGCACGCCGCCGCGCAGGCGCTCGATGCCGTGCATCGCGAATTCGGCCGGCTCGACGCGCTGCTCAATATCGCAGGCGCGTTCACCTGGCAGACGATCGCCGACGGCGATGCCGCCACGTGGGACCGCATGTACGAACTGAACGTGAAGACGGCGCTGAACGCGTCGAAGGCCGCGCTGCCGTATCTGCTGGACAGCCCGGCCGGACGCATCGTCAATATCGGCGCGGGCGCGGCGTCGAGGGCGGGAGCCGGCATGGGCGCCTATGCGGCGGCGAAGGCCGGCGTCGCGCGGCTCACCGAGGCGCTGGCGGCGGAATTGCTCGATCGCGGCGTGACGGTCAACGCGATCCTGCCGAGCATCATCGACACGCCGCCGAATCGGGCCGACATGCCCGACGCGGATTTCACGCGCTGGGTCCGGCCGGCCCAGATCGCGGCGACGATCGGCTTTCTGCTGTCGGTCGATGCGCAGGCGATTACCGGTGCGTCGATTCCGGTGAGCGGCCGCGTCGCGTAGCGCCGGTCTCGCGTCGATCACGCCCGTTTCGGCCGTGCGTACAATACGGCACCGGATTGCGCGAGCAGAACCTGAGACCATGAATCAGCCCAGTATCCTGGTCGTCGAAGACGAAATGGCCATCGCGGACACAATCGTGTACGCGCTCGGCACCGACGGCATGCAAACCGTTCACTGCACGCTCGGGCAGGCGGCGCTCGACCGCCTGCGCGACACGCGCGTCGACCTGGTGGTGCTCGATGTCGGCCTGCCCGATCTCAGCGGTTTCGAAGTGTGCCGGCGGCTGCGCACGTTCTCCGACGTACCGGTAATCTTTCTTACGGCCCGACACGACGAGATCGACCGGATCGTCGGGCTGGAAATCGGCGCAGACGATTACGTCGTCAAGCCGTTTTCGCCGCGCGAACTCGCGGCCCGCGTGCGCGTGATCCTGCGCCGCCTGAACCGGTCGCCGAACGCGGGGCAAGCAGGGGCGCCTGCCGCCGCGGCCGCGGCCGTTGCGCCGGGATTCGAACTCGATGCCGAAGGCGCGCGCCTGTCGTGGCTCGGCCACGCGCTGGACCTGACGCGTTACGAGTTCGGCCTGCTGGCATTGCTCGTCCGGCATCCGGGGCGCATCTATTCGCGCGAGCAACTGATGGATCTCGTCTGGCACGAGGCGCTCGAATCGGCCGATCGCACCGTCGACACGCATGTCAAGACGCTGCGTGCGAAGCTGCGTGCGATCGACCCGGGGCGCGACCCGATCCGTACCCATCGCGGGATGGGCTACTCGCTGCAACCGTGACGACCGGCACCGCTCCATGCATATCGGCCTGCGCATCTTTTTCGGCTTCTTCCTGATCGTCGGTCTTGCCGCGCTGATCACGCTGCGGGTGTTCGTGCAGGAGGTGAAGCCCGGCGTGCGCGAGGCGATGGAAGACACGCTGGTCGACACCGCGCAGGTGCTCGCGACGCTCGCCGCCGACGACATGGCGAACGGACACATCGCCGACGGCGCCTTCGCGCGGCAGCTCGACAAGCTGCACGCCAGCCCGGTCAGCGCGAACGTGTGGGGCATGCACAAGAACACGATCAGCTACCGGATCTACATTACCGATGCGCGCGGCATCGTCCGCTACGACTCGTCCGGCGTCGCGGTCGGACAGGACTATTCGCGCTGGAACGACGTGTACCGGACGCTGCGCGGCGAATACGGCGCGCGCAGCACGCGCTCCGATCCGGACGACGAGAACAGCACCGTGATGCATGTCGCGGCGCCGATCCGCAACGGCAACGCGATCATCGGCGTGCTGACGATCGCGAAGCCGAACCAGACGGTCGCGCCGTTCATCGCGCGCAGCCAGCGCAAGATCATGCTGTACGGCGCGCTGCTGATGGGCGGCGCGATCCTGATCGGCGTCGCCTGCACGTGGTGGCTCGTGCTCGGGCTGCGGCGCCTGCAGCGCTATGCGCGCGCGATCGCGGCCGGCGAGCGCGCGGCGATGCCGCTGCAGGGCGCGAACGAGCTGGCCGAACTGGGGCGCGCGGTCGAAAGCATGCACCAGCGTCTCGAAGACCGCCAATACGTCGAAACCTATATCCACACGCTGACGCACGAGATGAAGAGCCCGCTCGCGGCGATCAGCGGCGCGGCCGAGCTGTTGCAGGAGGAGATGCCGATCGCGAACCGGCGGCGCTTCACCGACAATATCCGGCGTCAGGCGGGCCGGCTCGAACAGATGATCCGCAAGCTGCTCGCGCTCGCCGAAGTGGAGCAGAAGCAGCGGCTGTCGGTGCACGAGCCGGTCGCGCTGGTGCCGGTGCTCGAACAGCTCGTCGACGATCTCGAGCCGAGCGCGCGCCGCCGTGGCGTGAACCTGCGGATCGATGCGCAGGCGCCATCCGTCGTCGACGGCGATCCGTTCCTGTTGCGCCAGGCGCTCGGCAACCTGCTCGACAACGCGCTGGATTTCGCGCCGCCCGGCAGCACGGTGCGGATTTCGGTCGAGCGGCAGCCCGAGGGCCGGGCACACGTTGTGCTCGTGCGCGTGGCCGATGACGGTCCGGGGGTTCCCGACTACGCGCTGTCGCGCGTGTTCGACCGGTTCTATTCGCTGCCGCGTCCCGACGGGCAGGATCGCAGCACGGGCCTCGGCCTGTGCTTCGTGCGCGAGGTCGCGATGCTGCATCGCGGCCGGATTGCGCTGGCGAATCGCGACGAAGGCGGCGCGTGCGCGACGCTGACGCTGCCGGCGTCGGGCTGACACGCACCGCAGCGCACCGGCCGCGCTTCACGCTCGCCACACGTTCGCTTCACACCCGCTTCAATCGCGCTTCACTGCGCTGGCTCATGCTGACCGCGTCTTCACTACGGTATCTGCCAGCATGAATCGAGTCCTGTTGTTCAAATCCCTGATCACCGCATTGCTCGCGCTGCTCATCCTGATTCCGCTGCGGATGGTCGGCGGCATCGTCGAGGAGCGAGCGGCGTATCGCGAGAGCGCGCTGCAAAGCATCTGGTCCAGCTACGCGGGGCCGCAGACGGTGACGGGGCCGGTGCTCGTCGTGCCGTACACGGAAGTCACGCGTGTGCGCGACGAAACGCCGGCCGGCGGCGCGACCAGAACGAGCCTGCACAGCGAGACGAAGCGCATGCTGGTGTTTCCGAAGACGCTGGACGTCAGCGGGGCGCTGGCCACCAGCGTTCGCTATCGCGGCATCCACAAGGCGCTGGTCTACGACCTGAAAAGCCGGCTGACCGGCACGCTGACGCTGCCGGACCTGAAACAGTTGCCGCAATCGGCCGGCCATGTGAGTTTCACGGTCGGCGACGCCTATGTCGCGATCGGCATCAGCGACATACGCGGGCTGATGACCCAGCCCATGCTGAACGTCGGCGGCAAGCAGTTCGAGCTGGAGCAGGGCGCGCAGTTGGGTGGGCTGCGGCAGGGCGTCCACGCGAAGATCGATCTTGCGGCGCTCGCGGCCGCGCATGCGGGGCAGGCGGTGCCGTTCAGCATCGACCTGCCGCTGCGGGGCGCGCAGTCCGTCGCATTCGCGCCGGTGGCCGACCAGAACGACTTCTCGCTGAAATCGGCGTGGCCGCATCCGAGTTTCGACGGCGCCTTCCTGCCGCGCGACCGCACGATCGATGCGCGCGGCTTCTCCGGCGCATGGAGCGTCACGTCGTTCAATACGAAGGTGCGCGAGCAGATCACGTCGGGCAACGGAGAGGATCTGCTCGATACGGCGTCGGTGTCGCTGATCGAACCGGTGAACGTCTATCTGCAGGCCGAACGGGCAACGAAGTACGGCGCGCTGTTCGTAATGCTCACGTTCGCGAGCTTCTTCATGTTCGAGCTCGTGAAGCGGCTGCGCATCCACCCGATCCAGTATCTGCTGGTCGGCCTGTCGCTCGCGCTGTTCTTCCTGCTGCTGCTGAGCCTGTCCGAACACATCGCGTTCGGCCACGCGTATCTCGCGGCGAGCGGCGCGTGCATCGGCCTGCTCGGCTTCTATCTGACGTTCGTGCTGCATAGCGTGAAGCGCGGCGCGACGTTTGCGGGGCTGCTCGCGATGCTGTATGCGGCGCTCTATGGTCTGCTGCTGTCGGAAGACAATGCGCTGATGCTCGGTTCGCTTCTGCTGTTCGCGATGCTCGCGGGCATCATGATGCTGACGCGCCGGGTCGACTGGTATGCGCTGGGCGCCGCCTTGCAGCCGCTGGCGGACAAGCCGTCGGCGGTGGACGCGAAAGCGCGCGCATCGGGGCAATAAGCGCACGGCGCTACGCCCCGATCCCGAGCGCCGGCAATCACATCTGCCTGAACAGCCCGGCGCCTGCGCGGCTGACCGGCAGCACGTCGCGGTGCCCGCGCAGATGGATGCGCTGGCGGCCCAGCAGGTCGCGTTCGATGTGATCGATCGCCGCGTAGGCGACGATCACGCTGCGATGCACTTGCGCGAAGCGGCTGCCGTCGAGCCGCGGCAGCAGTTCCTTGAGCGGCGTGCGAATCACGTGCCGTTCGTCTGCGGTCACGACTTCCGTGTATTTGTCGGCGGCCTGGAAGTACAGCACGTCGTCGATCGGCACGAGCCGTGTCTTGTCGCGGATGCCCACGGTCAGCCAGCGGATCGGCTCGACGTCCTGCGCGGCAGCGGCGTGCTCCTGTGCGAGGGCGTGCGCGGGTGCCGCGGCGCCGCGCTGCAGCTTCGCGATACAGCGCAGCAGCCGCTCGTCGGTCACGGGTTTCAGCAGATAGTCGAGCGCCGACCGGTCGAACGCGCGGACCGCGTACTCATCGTAGGCCGTCACGAACACCACGTGCACGTGCGGCACGAGGTCCGCAAGCTTCAGGCCGTCGATGCCCGGCATCCGGATATCGAGGAACGCGAAGTCCGGCCGCTTCGCGTTGAGCGCGGCGAGCGCCTCGACGCCGTTGCCGGGTGTCGCGACGATTTCCAGCTCGGGCCACAGCGCGGACAGGCGCGCAGCGAGTTCCGCGGACAGGTTCGGTTCGTCGTCGGCGATCAGTGCGGTCGGCATGTCAGGCAAGCGGAATCAGCAGGGTGGCGGTCACACCCTGCGTCGCATCGGCATTCGCGCCCACCGACAGGCGGGCGCGCTCGCCATGCAGGCTCAGCAGCCGCGCGCGCACGTTCGCGAGCCCGACGCCGCCGTGCAGCTTCCGGCCGCTGTTGCCGAGCCCCACGCCCGTGTCGCTGACGCTGAGGACGAGTCGATCTCCGTCGCGCGAGCCGCGGATATGGATCTCGCCGCCGTCGATCGACGGCTCGATGCCGTGCAGCAGCGCATTCTCGACGAGCGGTTGCAGCAGCAGCGGCGCCAGCGGCAAGGTCCGCACCGCTGCGGGTACGTCGATCGTATAGCGCAGGCGCGTTTCGCCGAGCCGGATCGTCGCGATCTTCAGCAACGCGGCGACCAGTTCCAGTTCGTCGTCCAGCGTCGACGAGGCTTCGCGCGTGCGGCTCAGGCTCGCGCGCAGATAGCGGTTCAGGCTGTCGAGCATCGTGGCGGCGCGCGCCGGGTCGCGGCCGATCAGGCTCTGTACGTTCGCCAGCGTATTAAACAGGAAATGCGGCTCGATCTGCGCCTGCAGCAGCGCGAGCCGTGCGGCCGTTTCGGCCTGGCGCGCCTCGGCGGCTTCGCGTCGCTGCGTCTCGAGCGCCGCGCGCATCCGTGCGGCCTGCACAAACACCGACACGAAGGCGCAGCACGCACCGGCAACCACGAGCGACGAGCCGTAGGTGAGCCATGTTTCCGCGCGGGCATGTCCGGTCAGGCGCGGTACATGCCCGATGGTGGACGCCGCGATCTCGAAGCCGATCCATACGCTGGCAGGCGCGACGATCAGGATTTTCGGCGTCAGTGCCAGTTTGCCGCCCGCGAACCGGTCGAGCGCGGCGCCGAGCAGCATCGCGCTGAAGCCGATCGCATTGGCGACGACCAGATACGGCAGCAACGCGTCGTCGCGGCGCATGGCCCAGAAGATCAGCCCGACACAGGAATTGAACAACAGCAGGCCCGTCAGCGACCTGCGTGGCCGGAACGCACCGGATGCCGGAGACGGAAAAAGACGGAAGCTGCTGTGCATGGCAGCGATCGAGCGTGGAGGTGTCGGAGATGGTAGCGCAACCGGCGGCCGTGTCGCTATCGCCGATCGGGACAGGCGGCGCCGCGTACGCCGCTCGCGGGCGAGCTGCGCCGCCGGACGGCTGCCGAGAGGCGGCTCGCTGCATGAGCCGACCATTGCCCGATGGGCGTTCATCGGTCATCGATGCCGTTCATTCACGGATTTCGACCGTTCGTCGCAACGCGCGGCATCTGCGGTTTCCGGTCGTTACAGTCGTTGTCATCCCGCCGCTCCGGCGATCTCGGACAGGTTTCCCATGCAACGTCTGCCGGTTTACGTTTATCTGCTGTTCGCTGCGCTCGTCTATGTCGGGCTGAAGCGCTGCTTTCCGCGAGAGGTGCGCCCGGTGCGGCCGATCGTGTTTCCGGTCGTGTTCGTCGGACTCGGCATTGCGAGCCTTGGCCGTCTGTTTCCGCGGGCGGGAGACGACGCGTATGCGGCTGCGCTGGCCGCACTTTTGATCGGTGCGGCGACAGGCTGGCTCCATGCGCGCCGCTGGCGGCTGCAGTTCCGCCACGCCGCGGAAGGGATGTTCGTGCGCCTGCCCGGCGACGCGAGCCTGCTGGTCATGCTGCTGCTGACCTTCACGGCCGAGACGCTCATCCACTATGCAATCGCCGCGTCGTGGCCGTGGGCGGCCGGCGGAGCTTTCGCGATGCTGTCGTTTTCGGTCTGGGGCCTGCTCGTCGGCATGCCGCTCGGGCGCGCGATCAACGTGATCACGCGCTGCCTCCGTTACGCCGACGGATCGTTCGACGAAGGAGGCTCGCCGCCGCTCGGGTCGCGCTGAATCGACGCGGTCGCGGGTGATGGCGGGCTTCGCGACAGCCGTGCGGGTATCGTGCCGGTGTGCAATCGGGACCTCCGCTGGCGCGTCGCGACCATCCGGGGCAATGCCCGTGTTCGGTCCAACCCCGTAGCCTGCGGTTGTTATTGCTTGATCAGGAAGCGATCGCGGTTCTTGACGTCCTTGATCCATGCCGGCGCGCGGCCGCGTCCGCTCCACGTTTCGCCGGTTTTCGGGTTCTGGTATTTGGCGGCAACGGGCGAGGCGGTCTTGCCTTTGCCGGCGCGCGTGCGGCCGAAAATCTGTTCCGGCGTGATGCCGTACTCGGCGACGGTGGCGCGAATCTCCGCGATTACCGCTTCCATTTCCGCAATACGGGCCGCTTCCGTTTCCTGCTCGAGCTTCGCGAGTTGTTCCTTCAGATCCTTGTAGTTTTTCGTTGCCATAGATTCATCTCCATAGTTTGCGGTTGCGAAAATTCGCAACGGTCAAATTATGCCACCTATTGAGGTGTGCAGAATCAATGGTTTTTATGTAGGTTGATTGTCAGACGGAAAGGCCGAAAGGGCGAATCATGCCGACGCCGTAACGACAAGACTTTGGCCTGCTTCGCGGGGTTGACAGGGAAAGCCCTGATGCGGGCCTCGATTGCCGGCCGGAATGGATGGATTTAACTCATTTCTTTGTTGATTCGGATGATCTGGACGGCAAAGTACCGGCCTGCTTTTCGGCAGCGGCGGAAAAGGCGCTTCGGCATCGCCAATTCGCGATGCGCGTCGCCATTCATCGCCCGCTTTAGAGAATCCATCCCGCGAACGCGCAATCCGCGAATCAACGCGCCGGCCAATACGCGGAAAGTCGCCGCATTGACGATTCAAGCGCAAGGCGAGGGCATCCGGAAGCGTGCACGCGGAATTTCCGCGATCGCGGCGATCTCGATCATCAGGTCGCTGCGATACAGGCGTTCGACCTGGACAGTCGTCGTGACCGGATAAGGTTCAGCAAAGAATGTCGCGCGAATGTCGCCGGCCTGCATGAACGCGTCGATATCGGTCGCGTAGTGGACGAGCGAGATTACGTCCTGCATTTGCCCGCCCATCGCGGCCAGCACGTCGCGAATGTTTTCGAGCGTCTGTTTTACCTGCGCGCGCATGTCGCCGGGGCCGACGGCGCGTCCGTCCCGGCCGAGCGCAAGCTGGCCTTTCAGATGGACGATCCGGCCATCGCCCTGGATCGTCGCCATCGAGAATGCGCCGAACGGCGCCCAGACTGTCGGTGGATTCGTTGCCTGTGCCATGACGGGATTCCTGTCGTTCGCTGATGAAGGAGGCGCGCGCGTTCGATTCGGTGCGTCCGCAGGCGTGCGCCGCCGGCGTGCATCGCTGACTCCCCTTATACTGGAGGCTTCCCGTCACCCTGTCATGTGGTTCGAGCCGTGCCCAAGCCTGCCTCCCCGGAATCGTCGGTCGACGATCCGCGTCCTGTCCCGCCTCCGGAACCCGCGCTGGAAGACTGCTGCAACAGCGGCTGCTCGCCATGCATCTTCGATCTGTACGATGAAGCGCTGGCGCGCTATCGGGTCGAGCTGGCCGAATGGGAGGCGCGGCACGCGCCGCGCAAGCCGCACAAGTGAACCGCCGCCCGGCGGTGAAGCGGCCCGTTATGCGACCGCATGCAGGCGCCGGTGCATCGGTCCGAGCGCGGCCGACAGCGCGACGCACGCGAGCAGGATCGCCGTCAGCGCGAACATCGACGTCCTGAATCCCTGTACGTAGTCGACCGCGGCCGGGTGCGCGCCGAGCCGCGCGAAGAACAGGCCGCCGAGCGTCGCCGCGCCGACGGCCGCGCCGATCTGCAGCGCGGCCGTGACCATCCCGGACGCGACGCCCGCGCGCGGCGCATCGACCTCGGCGAGCACGATGCGCACGACCGACGGCAGCACGAGACCCTGGCCGATGCCGATCGCCGCGATTCCCGCGTAGAAGCCGGCGTCAGGCGCGTGCTCGCCCGCGAGCACGGCGGCGCTCGCGACGCCGGCCGCGAGCATCGCGAAGCCGAGCGTCAGCACGCGATACGCGCCGAACCGGCCGACCAGGCGCGGCATCAGCAGCGGGCTCGACAGGAAGCCGAGCCCGAGCGGCAGGATCGCGATGCCCGATGCGAGCGGCGACCAGTTCAGGCAGCCCTGCAGATAGATCCCGTAGCTCAGGAAAAACGCGCTCAGCATATAGAACAGAAATGCGAGCCCGAGGCCGGTCGCGACCACCGGATTGCGAAACAGGCGCACGTCGAGCAGCGGGTCGCGGCCGCCGGCGAGCCGGCGCGCCTCGACCGTCAGCAGCGCGCCGAGCATCGGCAGCGCGCCGACCCCGCAGGCGACCATCCACAGCGGCCAGCCCGCGTCGCGCCCGTGCGTGAGCGGATAGACGAGCATCAGCAGGAACAGCGACAGCAGCACGGTGCCCGGCACGTCGATGCGCTGGCCGCGCGGCGGCCGGCTTTCCGGGATGAAGCGCCAGCTGCCGAGCAGCGCCAGCACGCCGATCGGCAGATTGACGAGAAAGATCGCGCGCCAGCCAAGCCCGAACGGATGCAGCTCGATCAGCGCGCCGCCGCCGAGCTGGCCGATCACGGCGGCGAGGCCGAACACGAAGCCGTAGAAGCCCATCACGCGCACTTGTTCCTGCGGACTGAAGACGCTGCGGATCGTCGCGAGCACCTGCGGCGCGAGGATCGCGGCGAACAGGCCCTGCAGCACGCGGCCGCCGACCAGCACCGCGCCGCTGCCGGCCAGCCCGCACAGCGTCGATGCGACGACGAAGCCGGCCATCCCGATCATGAACATGCGTTTGCGGCCGTACAGGTCGCCGAGCCGGCCGCCGGTGATCTGCACGACCGCGTTGGCACACGCATACGCCGACACGACGAGCTGAAGCTCGGCCGGGCGCGCGCCGATGCCGTCGCGAATGGCCGGCAGCGCGAGATTCACAATGAAGTAGTCGAGCGGCGGCAGAATCGCGCCGACGAGCAGGACGACGAGCGCCCAGCCGTGATGGCTGCGCGGCGCTGCCGGGGCCGCCGGGCGGGCCGGCGCGCGGGGGGCGAGGAGGTTGTCCGTCATGGATGCAGTTCCGGAGAAATGAGGGCGGCATGCCGGCCGCGGCGGCGCGGGACATGCCGCTCCTACCACGGCTGCGTAGTGGAACCGTTATTCTGGGTACCGCTCATGATTCGGAAAAGCGGGAAATAGTGGTAGCATCCATCGGGTTATTCGATGGATGGAGGGCGCCGATGCGCGGTTTCGACCTGGATCAGTTGCGGACTTTCGCGGCGGTCGCGGACGCGGGCAGCCTGACGGCGGCCGCGCCGCTGCTGCACCTGTCGCAGTCGACGGTCAGCGAGCAGGTGCGCAAGCTCGAGATGCGGGCGGGCGTGCCGCTGTTCGTGCGCAGCAAGCGCGGCGTCGAGCCGACGCCGGCCGGCTCGCGGCTGCTGCAGCACGCGCGGCGCATCGTCGCGCTGAACGAGGCGGCGTTCGACGAAGTGCGCGGGCAGGCGATCAAGGGCGAGCTGCGCGTCGCGATCACCGACTACTACCGGACGCACGAAGTCGCGGGCATGCTGGCGCGGCTGCGCGAGTGCTATCCGCAGTTGAGCCTGCACGTCAGCGCGATGAAGAGCGCGGACATCGAGGCCGCGCATGCGAAAGGGCAGATCGATCTCGGCGTCGTGATGAACCTGTCGAGCGGGCCGTTCCGGCCGGCGTCGGGCGACGCGCGCTGGGTGCTGCGGCGCGAGCCGCTGTCGTGGGTCGCGTCGCCCGCGATGGCCGAGCTGTTGCCGGAGCCGCTGCCGCTCGTGCTGCTGCCGGACGACTGCATGATGCATCAGATCGCGGTGCGCTCGCTCGACGAGCAGCGCGTCCCGTATGTGCTCGTGCACAGCGCGTCGGGCGTCGCGGGGCTGCAGTCGATGCTCGCGGCGGGGCTCGGCGTCGGCTGTCTGTGCGCGTCGGCGATCGGCGACGGGCTCGTGCGGCTCGGCGCGAAATACCGGCTGCCGGCGCTGCCCGACGCGGTATTTTCGTTGACGCCGCCGATGCCGGGCGAGCGTGAAACCGTCGCGCAGGCGCGCGAGGTGCTGTCGCGGCAATTGCTGATGTGACCGAAGGCGGGCCGGCGCGCGACGACGAACGGTTCGAACCGGCTCGTACGGCTTATACCGGTTCGTCGCCGGCGCGTGCGTCGGGCGTAGCCGCACTGCGGTTGCCCGGCTCGGCCGCGCCGTCGATATACGCGCGCAATCCTTCCACGAGCGCATCGAACACGACGCGGCAGCGCGGGCTCGTGCGCAGGTCCTCGTGCATGACGACCCAGGTTTCCAGCACCGTCGCCAGCGCGTCCGGCAACACGCGCACGAGGCGCACATCGCGTGCCGCGAGCCCGGTCTGGCAAAAGCCGATGCCGTAGCCGGCGCGGATCATCGCCAGTTGCGCGAGATTGCTGTCGGTGCGCAGCGCGAATGCGTCGCGCTTCCACGCCGGCAGCATGCGCGTCGCTGCGCGGATGAACGGCGTGACCGTATCGAAGCCGATCAGCGCGTGTTGCGCGAGCGCGTCGATCGTCGCCGGCATGCCGTGCCGCGCGAGGTAATCGTCGCGCGCGAACAAGCCCACTTCGATCCCGCCGACGCGGCGCGCGACGAGTGCGTCCTGCGCGGGCGGCGCCATGCGCACCGCGATGTCGGCCTCACGGTTGAGCACGTCCTGGATGCGGTCGGTCGGCACCAGCTCGACGACGAGCCCCGGATGGTCGCGGCGCAGCTGCGTCAGTACCGGCGGCAGCACTTCGACGGCGATCACGTCGCTCGCCGACAGGCGCACCACGCCGCGCACGCCCGCGCCATGGCTCGCGGCCGCGCGCTCGAACGCGGCCGCCGCGCTGCGCAGCGCCTCGGCATGGCCGCGCAGCGCGACGGCCGCCTCGGTCGGCAGCAAGCCCGACGGCGAGCGCGTGAACAGCGTCTGGCCGAATGCGGCTTCGAGCGCGGCGATATGGCGGCCGGCCGTCGGCTGCGTGATGCCGAGTGCGCGCGCCGCGCTGGACAGCGAGCCTTCCGTCAACACGGCGAGGAAGGTCCGGTAGCGCTCCCAGTTCAGGTCGGAGGTCATGCATAAATGTATAGCCGATCGTCCAGGCTCGGCAATTCCTTGTTAGCCGCCCGCGATCCAGAATGCGTATCACGACGGTTCATTCGAGGAGAGCGGCAATGATGACGGACGCAGCGGGAACGAAACGGCAGGCGCTGGTGCTCGGCGCGAGCGGCGGGATTGGTGGCGAGGTCGCGCGGCAGCTGCGCGACGCGGGCTGGCAGGTGCGCGCGCTGAAGCGGGGGCTCGATGCCGATGCCGTCGAGCGCGACGGCATCGCGTGGCTGCGCGGCGACGCGCTGGACCGCGACGCGGTCGTGCGGGCCGCGCGCGGTTGCAGCGTGATCGTGCACGCGGTGAACCCGCCGAGATACCGGAACTGGCCGACGCTGGTGCTGCCGATGATCGACAACACGATCGCGGCGGCGGCGGCCGCGCAGGCGACCGTCGTGCTGCCGGGGACGGTCTACAACTACGGCGCCGACGCGTTCCCGGTGCTGCGCGAGGATGCGCCGCAGCATCCCAGGACCCGCAAGGGCGCGATTCGCGTCGAGCTCGAGCGCCGGCTGCAGGCGGCGGGCGCGCAGGGCGTGCGCACGATCGTGGTGCGCGCGGGCGATTTCTTCGGGCCTCGGGCCGGCAACAACTGGTTTTCGCTGGGGCTCGTGAAGCCGGGGCGGCCGCTCTCGGCCGTCAGCCTGCCGGGGCGGCGCGGCATCGGTCATCAATGGTCGTACCTGCCGGACGTCGCGTGCGCGATGGTCGCGCTGATCGAGCGTCGCGACACGCTGGAGCCGTTCGCGCGCTTCCACCTCGGCGGGCACTGGGACGCGGACGGTACGCAGCTGGCGCAGGCCGTGTGCCGCGTCGCGCAGCGGCACGGGTTGCGCCCGGTGCTGCGGCGTTTTCCGTGGTGGCTCGTGTGGGCCGCGTCGCCGTTCGTGGCGACGCTGCGCGAATTGCTCGAGATGCGCTATCTGTGGCGCGTGCCGATCCGGATGGACAATGCGCGCGTGACTGCGGTGCTCGGCCGCGAGCCGTTGACGCCGCTCGATACGGCGGTCGAGGCGACGCTGGCGGGGCTCGGGTGTCTGCGGTGAGCGACAGCGAGCGCGACCGCCTGTCACGCCACGACCGGCAACACCTCGACCGCATACCGGTGCCGCAGGCTGCGCCCGAGCACCGGATCGTGCAGTTCCATCTCGAACGCGTCGCCGTCCGTCATCGCCGCGATCGCGCCATGCACGGCGACGGTACCGCCGTACATCGCGCAGCGCGCGGGCAATGCGCTGCGGTCGTCGAAGCGCTGCCAGAGCGTTTCGGGCGCGAGCAGGCCGCTGACCGCGCCGTGCTGGTACGCGACGCGTTCGCCGTCGCGCGAGACCAGCCACGCGCGCATCTCGATCGCATCCCAGTGCGCGGCGACGTCCGCGTAGCGCCACGCGTCGCGGCCGAGCGGCTTCGCGCAGACCTGCTTCGACACGGCCACGCCGTACGCTTCGACTTCGCGATCGGTGTGGTCGGAGCCGACGGTCACGAGCGTGCCGGCGGGGCTGTCGACCAGCACGCATTCGATCTCGCCGCCCGATCGCGCGCCGAGCACGCCGATCGACGCCGCCTGCGTGAGCAGCGCAGGCGCGACGCGATAGAAGCAGGGCGTGGTCGACGGCGGCGCGACGCCGAGCGCCGCGAGTTCGTCGATATGCGTGCGGATCGCGTGCGGGTCGCGTCCGGCCCAGCCGGCGATGACGACGCGCTCGATCTCGACGTCGACGGCGGCCGGCGCACCGTGCAGGGGAATCACATTGAACGACAGGGCTTGCATGCGTTTCGTTTGTCCGTTTGAAGTACGAAGGAAATCATCGACCGCCGGCGACACTCAATCCGCCAGCGGCCGATGCGCGGTTTCGCGTGCGACGACGAGCGCGATCGCGGTCACGACGAGCGACGCGGTGACATAGAGCGACACGGCCGTGGTCGTGCCGGTCTGCCGGAACAGCGCGGCGATCACGAGCGGCGCGAAGCCGCCGCCGACGATGCCGGCGAGCGTATAGGCGAGCGACGAGCCCGCGTAGCGCACGCGCGTCGGGAACTGCTCGGTGACGAACGCCCCTTGCGGGCCGTACATCGCCGCATGGATCACGAGGCCGATCGCGACGGCCGCGACGATCGCGCCCGGATGCGCGGAATCGAGCAGCACGAAGAACGCGAATGCCCACACGATGCCCGTGATCACGCCCGCAAGGTACACGGGGCGGCGCCCGAAGCGATCCGACAACGCGCCGAACAACGGCACCGCGAGCGCATTGCAGGCCGTGCCGACCATGACCGCCGTCAGCGCGAGCGGGCGCGACAGGTGCAGCACGGTCGTGACGTAGGTCAGCGTGAACACGACGATCAGCGCATACAGCACGTCCGAGCCGATCCGTGCGCCGCCCGCGATCAGCAGGCGTCGCCAGTGGCACTTCAGCACTTCGGCGACGGGCACGTCGGCGGTCGCGTGCGATTCGGCGAGCTGCTCGAACTGCGGCGTTTCGTCGACGCCGCGCCGCAGCCAGAAGCCGAACACGACGAGCAGCGCGCTGGCCGCGAACGGCAGGCGCCAGCCCCACGACAGGAAGTTCTCCGACGTGGTCGACAGCGTGACGAGCGCGATGCAGCCGGTGCCGAGCAGCGTGCCGAACGACGGACCGACCTGCGTCCACGACGCGGACAGCCCGCGCCGCTTCTGGTCGCCGTGCTCGACCGACAGCAGCACCGCGCCGGCCCATTCGCCGCCGAGCGCGACGCCCTGCACGAAGCGCAGCGCGACGAGCAGGATCGGGCTCAGGATGCCGGCCGTCGCATAGGTCGGCAGCGCGCCCATCAGCGCGGTCGTCACGCCCATCAGCACGAGCGTGAGCATCAGCACCGCGCGCCGGCCGATGCGGTCGCCGAGATTGCCGAACACGAAGCCGCCAAGCGGGCGCGACACGTAGCCGACCGCATAGGTCGAGAACGCGAGGATCGTGCCGGCCAGCGGATCGACGGACGGAAAGAACAGATGGTTGAAGACGAGCGCGGCGAGCGTGTTGTAGATCGTGAAGTCGTACCACTCGAGCGACGTGCCGATCATGCTCGCGGTCGCGAGTCGGCTGTTGCGGACGCGTCGGGGCGCGTGGGCGGCGGGCTGGGCGAGGGTGCTCATGGTGTCGGGCATGTCGTGATGGATGACGGGGCGGACGGGACGATAGGCCGGCGATCAGGCCGGCTGCGCGGCGGCGGCGCGGCTCGGTTCGGTGTCGCCGCGCACGGCCGGCAGCGGCGCGGCGGCGCGCCACAGCAGCTCGAAGGTGCGCACGTCGTCGTGTCCGGCGAGCGACGCCGCGACCCGACGCGTGGCCACGGCGTCGCTGCCTTCGATCAGCACCAGCGCGTCGGCGGCGGCACGCGCGGCCGCATCGGCGCCGATCGGCGCGGACAACTCGGGTGCGGTGCGGAACAGGCGCGCGGCATGGATGCCCGGCTCGCGCAGCGCGGCGTCGAAGCGCGCGCGCAGGCGCGGCACGTCGATCCGGTCGGGCGGCAGCACGAACAGCGCGAGCTGAGCGCCTTCGCCGTCGCCGGCTTCGATCGTCAGTTCGCCGACGCGCCGCTGCGTGCCCGTCATCCGCTCGAAGTTCGCGAGCGACCACGCGGTCTGCTGGGTGAACGCGCGCCGGTACGCGTCGCCATGGAACACGTCGAGCGTATCGGTCACGTACAGCGCGAGATACTTGCGCGGGCCGTCGTCGGTCGCGCGAAACCGCCGCGCATGCGTGAAGCCGGGAATCGCGACGCGCTCCTGCATGTGCTCGCGGTCGTACCACGCGTTGAAGTCCGCTTCGTGCGCGGCATCGATATCCGTCCAGACGCAAAGCTGGCCGTGCGGAAGGGAAAGGCGGGTCATCGCTGGAGTTCCTCGTGACGGGATGTCAGGAACCCCAGTTTCCCGAAGACGTGCCGCACACGTCCAACAAGAAAACAAATTCGCGGTGAACAGGTTTTCTTATGAGCGGCGCGTGCGGCGCCCGGCGGGAGCCGCGGGCGGGGTTGGCCGGGTTGTGCGCTTGGTGGTTGCAGCGGCTTTCGCCTTCGGTGCACGTTCGGACGATGCGCCGGCGGTGGCGCGGGGCGGCCTGGCGGCTGTCGTCGCGTTGTCCGACGAAGCCGGCATCGCGCGCGCGATCTCGCTCGCGAGTTCCGCGATGCGCGCGGCGACCGGCTGGCCCTGCGTGCGATACGACGCGACGAGCGGCAGCGTCGGGAATTCGGGCGCGACGTCGAGCAGTTCGAGCGCGCCTTCCCGCAGTTCGCGGCCGATGATCGCGGGCGGCAGCGCGGCCACGCCGAAGCCGTCGGCGACGAGGCGGATCATCGCGGCGACCGACGTGATGCAGTTGATGCTGGCCGGCCGTTCGACGGCCGCGAACAGGCGCTCGATCGTCGCGTGCGGTCCCGAATGGCGCGAGAAGCTGACGATCGGGAATTCGGCGAGGCGCGCGACGTCGAGCCGTTCGCCGGCAAGCCCGAGGCGCGGGCTCGCGACCCAGCGCACCGGGAATTCGCACAGCGGCAGGTTCGTGACGTCGGGGCCGGGCACGGCGTCGGTCTGCAGGATCAGGTCGACGCTGTCGGTGCCGAGCAGGCGGATCAGGTTCAGCGTCGTGTCGCTCGTGATCTCGACGTCGAGGCGTGGATAGCGCTCGCGCAGCTGCGCCATCAGCGCCGGGAACCAGCTGTGCACGATCGATTCGATCACGCCGATCCGGATCAGGCCGGCGTCGCTCGCCGCGTCGATGTCGCGGCGCATCTCGCCGTCGAGCCGCACGATCCGTTCCGCATATGCGAGCATGCGCCGGCCCGCGGGCGTGAGCGTGGCCGAGCGCGTGTTGCGGTCGAACAGGCGCACGTCAAACGCTTCTTCGAGCGATGCGATGCGGCTCGATACGGCGGCTTGCGTCGTATGCAGCTTTTCGGCCGTGAGCCGGAAGTTTTCCAGCTTCGCGAGCCAGACGAAGGTTTCAAGAAACCGGATGTTCATCGAATTCCGAGCGGTGAGGCAGTGCCGCGCGGGCGGCGGAATCCGGTCGATGTTAATGGATTTTCGCTGCGGGACAAGATGGGCGGCGACGTTCGCGCACGAGCGGCGGCGAAGCGAAACGCGCCGCGCGGCGCATGTCGGGGCCGTCCGCATGCGCGCCGTGCCGGTCGCGCGCGGCGCTTGCCGGCCGTATCAGAGCCGGTCGAACGCCAGCGTCGGCACGTCGACGACCATCGCGCCGCCGTCGGCGACCAGCGTCGCCCCCGTCACGAACGACGCGTCCGGCGACGCGAGGAACGCGCAGACGGCCGCGATTTCGTCCGGATCGGCCGCGCGGCGCAGCGGCACGTCGGCGCTCACGCGTGCGTACGCGCCGTCGAGCGTGTCGCCGTGGCGGTCCATCAGCGGCGCCATTTCCGCGTCGGCCATCGGCGTGCGGACCCAGCCCGGACAGACGACATTCGCGCGTACGCCGTGCGGCCCGTAGTCGCGCGCGAGCGAACGCGCGAGCCCGAGCAGCGCATGCTTGCCGACCGTATAGCCGCACACGCCTGGGCCGGCCGCCAGCGCCGCAATCGACGCGACCAGCACGATGCTGCCGCGCTGCGCGATCAGGTCGGGCACGCAGGCGCGCGCGCTGACGAACGCGGTGTCGAGGTTCGCGTGCATCGCGTCGCGCCACTGCGCGTCGTCGGTTTCATCGGCGCGGCCGAGGCCGTGGCCGCCTGCGCATGCGATCAGCGCATCGATGCGGCCGAAGCGCTCGGCGACAGCCGGCAGGAAGCGGGCCCAGTCCGCCGTGTTCGCGGCATCGCCCGCCAGCGCGAGGCCGCCCGTCTCGGCCGCCAGCGCGTCGAGCGGCGCGCGACGGCGCCCGATCAGCACGACGCGGTCGCCGCGACGCGCAAAACGGCGCGCGCATGCGGCGCCGATACCGGTGCCCGCGCCGGTGATCGCGATCGTACGGGGGGCTGCAAGGGTCATGCCGTTCTCCGCATAAAGGGGTTCCGCTCACTTTAGGCGCGGCGGCCCGGCGCCGGTATCAGCCGAAAGGATGAAGGCCGCCACTGCGCATTTTGCAAAGGCTGACGATGTTCGGCGCCGAATCGCTCTATGCTCGCTTTTTTTGCGACAAGTCACGAAAGCCCGGCAAAATAGCGCGGGCGGGCGCGCGCACCGGTGTGGGCGCCGCGGTCGGCCGCTGCCGTCGTGCAAGCGGTGCGGCAGGCCGGCGAGCACCCGATGCACGGGCCTCGCATCCGCCGATGACGGGCGGTACGACGGTCCATCGCCCGGTCGCGCGCTGGCGCGGCCGGACCATCGACAAGAACAGGGAGGGGCCGGCAATGAGGCTGGACGACGAAAGAGAAAGCGTGAACGTCGAGGATCGCCGCGGCGCCGGCGGCTTCGGCGGCGGTCGGGCGACGATCGGCATCGGCACGATCGTGGTCGCGCTGGCCGCGTCGTATTTCTTCGGGATCGACCCGCGCGTGGTGCTCGAAGGCGCATCGGCGCTGCAGGGCCGGCAGCAGCAGGCGCAGCCGGCGCCCGCGCAGCGCCAGGGCGAACCCGCAACCGATTCCGGCGCGGTCTTCACGCGCAAGGTGCTCGGCAACATCGAGCGCACCTGGACGAGCATCTTCACGTCCCAGCTGCATGCGCAATACGCACCGCCGAAGCTCGTGATGTTCACGAACTCGACGCCGACCGCATGCGGCACGGGGCAGACCGCGATGGGCCCGTTCTACTGTCCGGCCGACCGCAAGGTGTACATCGATCTCGGCTTCTACGACGAACTGCGCAAGCGCTTCGGCGCCGGCGGCGATTTCGCGCAGGCCTACGTGATCGCGCACGAGGTCGGCCACCACGTGCAGAACCTGCTCGGCATCTCCGACAAGGTCGACGCGGCGCGCCGGCACGCGAGCCAGGCGCGCTCGAACGCGCTGTCGGTGCGGATGGAACTGCAGGCCGACTGTTTCGCGGGCGTATGGGCGAACAACGCGCAGCGCGCGAACCAGCGGCTGATCGAGCCGGGCGACTTCGAGCAGGGCCTGAAGGCGGCCGCGGCGATCGGCGACGATCGCCTGCAGCAGCAGGGGCAGGGCTATGTCGTGCCGGAAAGCTTCACGCACGGCACCAGCGACCAGCGCGTGTACTGGCTGCGGCGCGGGATGGAGTCGGGCGAACTGAGCGCCTGCGACACGTTTGCCGCGAACGCGCGCTGACGCGCGCCGGCGGGCGGTGGCGGTGCGCCGAGGTCCGTCCGGGCCGTGCGCCGCGCTGCCCGCCGCAACGATTTGCCGATTTGTGCTCACCGGCGCAGTCCTGCGCCGGTAGGCTGGCCCGACCTTCGACGCGTCCGTCCGCCAGCCGATCTCACCGACCATGCCGACCTCATCCGAACCCGCCGACCAGGCGGCCGCCGACTGGCGGCGCGCGCTGCGCGCGTGCGTGGACGCGTTCGACGCGTTCGCGAGCCCGTCCGCGATCGTGTTCTACCGGCTCGACGCGAGCGGGGAGCCGGCCGATTTCGAGCTGT
This sequence comes from Burkholderia pseudomultivorans, assembly GCF_001718415.1. NCBI lineage: Bacteria > Pseudomonadati > Pseudomonadota > Betaproteobacteria > Burkholderiales > Burkholderiaceae > Burkholderia > Burkholderia pseudomultivorans. Next base: position 1,026,356 of record NZ_CP013377.1, read on the forward strand.
TCGGAATGCCGGAAGCGATGCATCGCACTTATGTCGCGCGTTACCGGATGCTCGACCCGCTGCATCCGTCCCGCTGCGCGGCCGGCGAACGCGCGGTCGTCACGCTGTCTTCCGAACTGCCCGACGAGCGTCGCGACGCGTCCGCGTACTGGACCCGCTTCCTGCGGCGACACGATGTTGCCGATGTCGTCGAAATCTGGCTGCGCGACGCCGGGCGAACGGTCGGCGCGTTTTCGCTGCTGCGCTTCGACGGGCGCGCTGCAGCGCGAGGCGGCGACGGCGCGAGCGCGCGGTTCGCGCCCGGCGAGATCGATGCGCTCGCGCGCCTGCAGCCGGTCGCCGAAGCGGCGCTGGGCCCGTTGCTGCGGGCGCGGCGCGGGATTCACCGGATCGAATGCGAAGCGCGCCTGACCTATCGCGAGGAGCAGATTGCCCGCCTCGTGCGCGACGGCCGCTCGAACAAGGAGATCGCGCGCGATCTCGCGCTCGGCCAGCCGACGATCAAGACGCATCTGATGCGCATGTATCGCAAGCTCGGCGTGTCGAATCGCACCGAACTGGTCGGCGCGTTGTTTCTTTAGACGGGCGCGGTTCGGGTCGTCGTTCACGTCGGACGAATGCGCGGCGCGGCGAAGCCGCGAAGGACCACGCGCGCCGGCGCAAATCACGGAATCATCCGACCATACGACAAAAACCGTCCTCCGTCCCGTTGCCCTACGCGCTGCCAATTTGCGCTAACTGCCGCCCGGCGCGCTCGATACAGTGGTGCGACGCCCGCGTGCTCCGATGCACGCGGTCCAGCCACGACACACATCGAGACGCCCATGAGCACCACGAACTTCGTCGCCGTCAGCGACACCGTGCGCACCTTCGTCGCGCGCGACTTCGGCCTCTTCATCGACGGTGAAATGCAGCCCGCGCACGCGGTTGCGCGGCTCGACGTCCATGACCCGGCGACGGGCGAGCGGCTCGCGAGCGTCGCCGACGCCGACGAGCACGACGTCGAGCAGGCGGTCGCCAGCGCGAAGCGCGCATTCGACGCACGCGTCTGGAGCGGCCTGCGGCCGGCCGACCGCGAACGCATCCTGCTGAAGCTCGCCGACCTGATCGAGCGCGACGCCGAAACGCTCGCGCAGCTCGAAACGCTGAACCAGGGCAAGTCGATCCACGTGTCGCGCGCGATCGAGGTGGGCGCGAGCGTCGAGTACGCGCGCTACATGGCCGGCTGGGCGACCAAGATCACGGGCCAGACGCTCGACGTGTCGATCCCGTTCCCGCCTGGCACCCGCTACACGGCCTATACGCGCAAGGAGCCGGTCGGCGTGGTCGCCGCGATCGTGCCGTGGAATTTCCCGCTGATGATCGCGGTATGGAAGCTGATTCCGGCGCTCGCGGCCGGCTGCACGATCGTGCTGAAGCCGTCGCCCGAAACGCCGCTGACCGCGCTGCGTCTCGCCGAACTCGCGCGCGACGCGGGCGTGCCTCCCGGCGTGTTCAACGTCGTCACCGGCGGCCGCGTCTGCGGCGCCGCGCTCGCGAGCCATCCGTCGATCTCGAAGATCTCGTTTACCGGTTCGACCGCGACCGGCAAGCTGGTCGGCACGGCGGCCGTGCAGAACATGACGCGCTTTTCGCTCGAACTCGGCGGCAAGAACCCGATCGTGATGCTCGACGACGTCGACGTCGCGCAGGCGCTCGACGGCGTCGCGGCCGGCGCCTTTTTCAACCAGGGTCAGGTGTGCGCGGCCGCGTCGCGGATCTACGTGCACCGCAGCAAGTTCGCGCAGCTCGCCAACGGTCTCGCGGACGTCGCGCAGTCGATGAAGCTCGGCGCGGGGCTCGACCCGAGCGCGCAAATCAACCCGCTCGTATCCGCGCATCACCGCGACAAGGTCGTCCAGCACATCGAACGCGCGCGTCGCGACGGCCTGACGTTCCTCGCGGGCGGCACGCCGGCCGACGATCTGCCCGGCTACTTCGTGAAGCCGGCCGTGATCGCCGATCCGCGTCCGGACAGCGCGATCGTGCGCGACGAGGTGTTCGGCCCGGTGATCGTCGTGCTGCCGTTCGACGATGCGGCCGACGCGGTGCGCCTCGCGAATGCGTCGCCGTACGGCCTCGCCGCGAGCATCTGGAGCAACGACCTGAAGCGCGTGATGAACCTGGTCCCGCAGATCGAGGCCGGCACCGTCTGGGTGAACTGCCATATCCCGCTCGATCCTTCGATGCCGTTCGGCGGCTACAAGCAGTCGGGCATCGGCCGCGAGTTCGGCCAGTACGCGATCGAAGGCTTCACCGAAACCAAATCCGTGTGCATCGCGCACTGACGCGCGACACGCCCCCGACATCCGGATACCCGATCCGACCATCCGAAAGTGGAGACTGCGATGAGCTACAACGAAGCGAAATTCTGGCACCCGATGCTGCATCCGAACGAAATGAAACGCCGCAAGCCGATCCGCATCGTGCGCGGCGACGGCTGCTACGTGTTCGACGAACAGGGCAAGCAACTCGTCGACGGCGTCGCGGGCCTGTGGAACGTGAACGTCGGGCACAACCGCAAGGAAGTGAAGGACGCGATCGTGCGCCAGCTCGACGAGCTCGAATATTTCCAGCTGTTCGACGGCATCTCGCATCCGCGCGCGGAAGAACTGTCGAAGCTGCTGATCGACATGCTCGAGCCGGAAGGAATGCGCCGCGTGCTGTACAGCTCGGGCGGCTCCGATTCGATCGAGACCGCGCTGAAGATCGCGCGCCAGTACTGGAAGGTGCGCGGACAGGCCGACCGCACCAAGTTCATCTCGTTGAAGCAGGGCTATCACGGCACGCATTTCGGCGGTGCGTCGGTGAACGGCAATACGGTGTTCCGCCGCAACTACGAGCCGAACCTGCCGGGCTGCTTCCACGTCGAGACGCCGTGGCTCTATCGCAATCCGTTCACGCAGGATCCGGAGGAACTGGGCCGGATCTGCGCGGAACTGCTCGAGCGCGAAATCCAGTTCCAGAGCCCGGACACGGTCGCCGCGTTCATCGCCGAGCCGATCCAGGGTGCGGGCGGCGTGATCGTGCCGCCGGCCAATTACTGGCCGCTGGTGCGCGAGGTGTGCGACCGCTACGGCGTGCTGCTGATCGCCGACGAGGTCGTGACGGGCTTCGGCCGCAGCGGCAGCCTGTTCGGCAGCCGCGGCTGGGGTGTGCGCCCGGACATCATGTGTCTCGCGAAGGGCATCTCGTCGGGCTATGTGCCGCTCGGCGCGACGGCCGTGAACGCGCGGATCGAGGACGCCTTCGCGCAGAACGCGGACTTCGGCGGCGCAATCATGCACGGCTATACGTACGCAGGCCACCCGGTCGCGTGCGCGGCCGCGATCGCGAGCCTCGACATCGTCGTGAAGGAAGACCTGCCGGCGAACGCGGCGAAGCAGGGCGCGTATCTGCTCGAAGCGCTGCAGCCGTTCGCGGAGCGCTTCGCGGCGGTCGGCGAGGTGCGCGGCAAGGGCTTGATGCTCGCGCTCGATCTCGTCGCGGACAAGACGACGCGCGAGCCGATCGACCCGCTGTCCGGCTACGCGAACGCGGTCGCGGAAGTCGCACGCGAGCAGGGCGTGCTGGTGCGCCCGGTCGGCACCAAGATCATCCTGTCGCCGCCGCTCGTGATCCAGCGCGAGCAGCTCGACCGGATCGTCGACGCGCTGGCGGCCGGCTTCGAGGCCGTGCCGTTCGCGTGACGCGCGACCGGTCGCGACGCGAACCGCGCGGGCGGCAGGACCGCCGCTCGCCGGTTTGCCGATTTGCGCTATGACCGGATTATTTTGCCTGCGTATTTTTCGACATCGAACGAGAGTGCTTTGCATGGAACCGGCGCGCGTGTGGAAGCACGCCTGCCGGTCGACAACGGTGCAAGTGACCCGGGCGGACGCCGACGCGCCGACCCGGGTCGATACAGGAGACAAGCATGTCGGGAACGTCAGGATTGACGAACGCCGCGAGCGGCACGTCCGGCGATGCGCCGGCCGAGGCAGGCGGCGGCGCGGTATTGAAGGCGGGTGCGGTCGGTTTTCCGACCGCGCTGGCCAGTGCAGTGGGCCTCATCATGGCCAGTCCGGTGATCCTCACCGCGACGTCGGGCTTCGGGATGGGCGGCTGGGCATTCGCGGTCGCGATGATCATCGCGTTCGTGATGATGCAGGCGCAGGCGACCACCTTCTCGGAAGCCGCCGCGATGCTGCCGACGGCCGGCTCGGTTTACGATTACCTGTCGTGCGGGCTCGGCCGCTTCTGGGCGATCACCGGCACGATTTCCGCGTATTTCCTCGTGCACGTGTTCGCCGGCACCGCGGAGACGATCCTGAGCGGCATCATGGCGCTCGTCAATTTCGAGTCGCTGAATGCCGCCTTCGAGAAGCACAACAGCTCGTGGCTGGTCGGCGTCGGCCTCGTGGTCACGTTCGCGATCACCAACATCATCGGCATCAAGGTGTTCAGCAAGCTCGAGATCGTGCTGACGGCCGGCATGTGGCTGTCGCTGATGATCTTCGCGATCCTCGGGCTCGCGGCCGCGCCGGCCGTGCATCTCGACGGCTGGTTCGGCGGCTCGGAAGTCGGCACGTCGGTGCCCGCCGTGCTGTCGCTGGTCGGGATGGCGATGTTCATGTTCGTCGGCTGCGAATTCGTCACGCCGCTCGCGCCGGAGATGAAGGCGCCGGGCCGCACGATTCCGCGCGCGATGGCGCTCGGCCTGGTCGGCGTCGCGGTCTGCATGTTCCTGTACGGCGCGGCGATCCGCCGCCAGGTCGCGAACGTGCCGGTGAGCGCCGACGGCCTCACGCATCTGCTCGACACGCCGGGCGCGATTCCGGCATTCGCGCTGCAGGTGCTGGGCCCGTTCGGACGCATCTGGTTCGGCGTCGCGTTCCTGTGCGCGGGCGCCGCGACGATCAATACGCTGATGGCCGGGCTGCCGCGCATCCTGTACGGAATGGCGATCGACGGTGCGCTGCCGCGCTGCTTCGCCTACCTGCACCCGCGCTTCAAGACGCCGGTGGTCGGCATCGTCGCGGCGGCGGTCGTGCCGATCTTCCACGCGTGGCTGATCAACGGCAACCTCGACAGCATTCTGCATCTGGTGCTCGCCGCGACCTGCGCGTGGGGCACCGCGTACCTGCTCGTCACCGCGTCGGTCGTGATGCTGCGCATCCGTCGGCCGGACCTGCCGCGCCCGTACCGTTCGCCGCTGTTTCCGCTGCCGCAGATCGTATCGAGCGTCGGCATCGTGCTCGCGATCTGGTACATCACGCCGCCGGGCATGAATGCGCGCGACATCTACGTGCCGTTCGGCGCGATGCTCGGGCTCACTGCGCTGTATGCGCTGTTCTGGTCGGTCGTCGTGCAGCGCCGGCATCCGTTCAAGCCGGTGCCGGTCGAGGAAGTGCTGCGCAACGAACACGTCGCATCATGAAGGCCGTGCTTGCCCGCGGGCGCACGGTGCCCGCGCCGCCGCCGGCCGGCCACCGCCCCGGCGCAATCGCCGCGCGCGTGCTCGCCGACCTGCGCGCCGTGCGCGACGCCGACGGCGCAGGCGCCCGGCTGCCGAACGGCGTGCGCGTCAGTGTCGCGGAGCAGGTCGATCGCCAGTTCCTGATGCATACGGTCAGCGTGAAGCTGACGACTGCCGCGCACGGTCCGGCCGCGTCCGGCCATGCGCGCGTGCGGCAGACCGGCTGGTTGCGGCGCACGGGTGTGCAGGCAGTCGCCGCTCCTGGATGCGACCCTGCATTCGAGCGGACCGTTGCGACGCTGCTGGCGGACGCTGCGCTGGCCGACGCGCTGCGCCCGCTGCACCTGGCCGACTGCGCGATCGACGCGTGCGACGGCCGCTGGACGCTCGCCATCGTGCCGTTCGGCGGCAGCGAGGTGGTGAACCGGATGCCGTCGTTTCGCCGCTACGTGCGCCTGATCGACGAGCAGGCCGACGCGCTCTCGGCTGCCTGTCTCGCGTTCGAAACTGCACTACGCAGGATTTTGCGCGGTTAAGCTGTGGCGTTGCGTGCCGCGCGAATCCGGCGGCCGCGAACGGGATCAGGGTTTTACCGGAGACGCCGATGTTGTTCCAGTCACGCTCACACGAAGACGTGCACGACCACGGGCTCGCGATCGCGGGCTGGCATCAGGTCTACCGCCAGATGACGCCGGGCCGCTTCAAGGGCACCGTCACGCAGGTGCTGTACGACGATTTCCACTTCTTCCGCGAGACGACCAACCGGCGCGTCGCGCAGACGGGCCTCGCGCCGCGCGGGCGCACGTCGCTCGCGGTGCCGCTGTCCGTGCCGCTGGCGGGCACCTTCCAGGGCCAGCCGGTCGACGGCTATGCACTGCTCGCGCTGCGCGCCGGCGAGGATTTCGAGTTCCATACGCCGGAAGGGATGGGGCTGGTCGGGATCAGCGCCGCGTCGGACATGGTCGACGAGCTGTGCGAAGCCGAATTCGGCGCGGCCGGCGCACGCAAGCTGCGGCACGTGACGCGGCTGTCGGACACGCAGGGCGTCGCGCTCGGCGCGCGGCTGTCGTCGCTGATCGACGACGCGCAGCGCAACCCGGGCTGCCTCGAATACGCGGCCACGCGCAAGATGTTTCGCGACGCGATGCTCGGCATGTTCCTCGACGCGCTCGACCAGGGCATCGGCGTCGAACGCCGCGACATCACGCATGCGACGTACAGCGACATCGTGAGCCGCTGCGAGAAGCACCTGCGAGACCGACCCGAGGAACCCGTCACCGTGCTCGAACTGTGCCGCGCGCTGCGGTGCAGCCGCCGCACGCTGCAGACGAGCTTCCAGCGCGTCGCCGACGTCACGCCGGTCGGCTATCTGCGCACGATCCGGCTGAACGCGGTGCGGCGCCTGCTGCGCACGACATCCGCGCAGCAGCTCGGCGTCGGCGAAGCCGCCGCGAGCTGGGGCTTCACGCACCTCGGCTATTTCGCGCGCGAGTATCGCGACCTGTTCGGCGAGCTGCCTTCGCAGACCTTGCGTCCCGAATGACGCACGCGCGCCGCGCGCTTCACCGTTTGCCGATTTGAGATAGAGGCCGGAATTTTCGCTGGATAGAGTCCTGTCACCCACATCGACAACACCATCGATCTGCACTGCGAATCGATGACCACAGAGGACGGGACATGAAAATCGGACGACGAGTGGCGGCCGCGGCGGCGACGCTGGGCTGCATGCACGCGCATGCGCAGACCTCGGGCAGCGTGACGCTGTACGGCACCGTGGACACCGGCATCATCTATTCGACGAACCAGCAGTTCACGCGCGCCGACGGCAGCACGGGCGGCGGCCATGCGTGGCAGATGGGCGGCGGCAACCTCGTGCCGTCGCGTTTCGGCTTCCAGGGCGCCGAGCCGCTCGGCGGCGGGCTCGACGCGGTGTTCACGCTCGAGCAGCAGTTCCTGTCGGCGAACGGGCAGGCGCTGCAGGGCGGCACGGCGTTCAGCCGGCAGGCGTGGGTCGGGCTGCGCCAGGACGGGATCGGTACGCTCGGCCTCGGCCGGCAGTACGATTCGTACACCGACATGCTCGGCGCGTATGTGTCGAGCAACAACTGGGCGACGCCGTACGGCTCGCATCTCGGCGACGTCGACAACCTGAACGCCGCGTTCAACTTCAACAACGCGGTGAAATTCACCAGCACCGATTTCCACGGCCTCACGTTCGGCGGCACATTCAGCTTCGGCGGGCAGGCCGGCGACTTCTCCGCGAAGCGCGGCTATGCGCTCGCCGCGACGTACAACCGCGCGCCCGTGGCACTCTCGGTCGGCTACCTGAACCTGCGGCAGCCGCTCGACGCGGCGCTCGGCGGCGCGAGCGGCTATATCGGCGATTTCGCGTGCAGCAATCCGGGCGCGATGTACTGTCTGCTGCAGGCGGCGCGCTCGATGCGCGCGTTCGGCGCAGGCGGCTCGCTGACGGTCGGCGCGGCGACGCTCGCGCTGACCTATACGCATACGCGGCTCGACGACAGCCGCTATTTCTCGACGGACGCGCAGCCGCGCCCGCAGGCGTTCACGTTCGACATCGGCGAGCTGAACGCCACGTATATGTTCACGCCGGCGCTGCAGGGCGGCGTCGCGTATGTCTTTAACGCCGCGCATACCGACGGGCGCGGCACGACGCGCTTCCATCAGGTGAACCTCGGCGCGAACTACAGCCTGTCGAAGCGCACCGCGCTGTATGCGGTCGCGATCGGCCAGATCGCGAGCGGAACGGGGCTCGGCACCGACGCGAACGGCAATGCGGTGAACTATGCGCAGATTCCGGTGCTCGCGAACAGCAATTCGAACCGGCAGCTTGCGGTGATGGGCGGGATCCGGATGAATTTCTGAATCGCCGACGCGCGGTTGCGCGTGCGTCGCGCGTCGTTCCGGCCCCCTGCGAAGTGCGCGCAAACGCGCGAAAATGGCGGTTTTGCGTATTCAAGCGCTTCACAGGGGAGAAGTCATGTCGGATTTGGCATCGTCCATGCCGCGTCCCGCGGACGTCAATGCGAAATCGCTCGCGGTCGCGGCGATCGCGATCGTTGTCGGTGCAACCTGCCTTGCGCGCGTCGCTGACGCGCGGATCGCCGCACTGTTCGTCGTCGGCGCGCTGCTCGGCGTCACGCTGTATCACGCGGCGTTCGGCTTCACGTCCGCATGGCGCGTGTTCATCGCTGACGGTCGGGGCGCCGGCCTGCGCGCGCAGATGGTGATGCTCGCGATCGGCACCGCGCTGTTCTTTCCGGTGCTCGCGGCCGGCACGTTGTTCGGCAAGCCCGTGACCGGGCTCGTGTCGCCCGCGGGGACGTCGGTCGTCGTCGGCGCGTTCCTGTTCGGGATCGGGATGCAGCTCGGCGGCGGGTGCGCATCGGGCACGCTGTATACCGTCGGCGGCGGTTCGACGCGGATGATCGTCACGCTCGCCGCGTTCGTCGCCGGCTCGGTGATCGCAACTGCGCACATGCCGTTCTGGACGGCGCTGCCGTCGCTGCCACCGGTCTCGGTCGTCAAGTCGTTCGGCGCGCTGCCGGCGCTCGCGGGCAGCTGGCTGCTGTTCGCGGCGATTGCGGCGCTCACCGTCGTCGTCGAAAAGCGGCGCCACGGGCGGCTCGTCGCGCCCGAACTGCGCGCCAATGCATCCGCGCGCTGGCTCTACGGGCCGTGGCCGCTGATCGGCGGCGCCGTCGCGCTCGCGGTGCTCAACTTCGCGACGCTCGCACTGTCCGGCCGGCCGTGGGGCGTCACGTCCGCGTTCGCGCTGTGGGGCGCGAAGCTTGCCGCGGCGCTGGGCATCGACGTCGCAAGCTGGCCGTACTGGACCGCGAAAGCGAACGCGGCCGCGCTCGCTGCGCCGATCACGCGCGACGTGACGTCGATGATGGACATCGGCATCGTGATCGGCGCGATGTTCGCCGCGTCGCTCGCGGGACGCTATGCGCCGGTGTGGCGCGTGCCGCTGCGCTCGCTCGCGGCGGCCGTCGTCGGTGGTCTGCTGCTCGGCTACGGCGCGCGGCTCGCGTACGGCTGCAATATCGGCGCGTATTTCAGCGGGATCGTGTCGGGCAGCCTGCACGGCTGGCTGTGGCTCGTCGCCGCGTTTGCCGGCAACGTGATCGGCACACGCCTGCGGCCGTGGTTCGGGCTCGAGGTGGAGCGCGTGCCGCGCGCGTCGGGCTGCTGAACGCGTCGCGCGTCCCGGCGGGCGTGCGCTCGGGGCGCATGGCGACGCGCGCTCGTGTGCGCGCCGCGGATGTGAAAGGGCGTCAGCGCGTCGCGATCGCGACCGCCGCGCCGGCCATCGCGGTCGCGCTCGTGCGGTTCGCGATCCGTTTCGCACGCGCGGACGTCAGGAACGACCGCGCGCGCATCGCCAGCAGCGACCAGAAGCAGTCGGCGAAGATCAGGACCGCGAGCATCGTGCCGACCAGTTCCGCCCACGCGACGACGCCGACGTGCGTCAGATCGACGATCGTCGGCAGCAGCGCGAGATAGAACAGCATGATCTTCGGGTTGCCGAGCGTGACCAGCGTGCCGGCGACGAACATCCGTAGCGGCGACTGTCCGCGCGGCAGGTCGTCCGCGCCGCCGTCGGTCGGTGCGCTCCACATCTTCCACGCAAGAAACAGCAGGTAGGCGACGCCGGCGAACTTCAGCACGAGCAGCCCCGTTTCGAACGTGCGGGCGAACGCGGACAGCCCGGCGACCGCGAGCGTCAGCCACAGTGCCTCGCCGATCCACATCGCGGCGAGAAACGGCAGCACGTCGCGCACGCCGTTCGTCAGCACGCGCGCGACGAGCGCGGCGACGCTGGGGCCGGGCGTACCGGCGGTGACGAGCAGTGCAAAGGCAAAGACGGCAAGCGCGGACAGCGACATGGCGAACCTCGGGGATGAACGCATTCGGAACGTTCGATTATAGTGACGGGCGTTCCAGACCGTGTACCGCCATGATGACCGATTCGATCCGCATTCGTCCCGCCACCCGCGAAGACGCGCCCGCGATGGCCGCCGTCGAGATTGCCGCCGCGCAGCGCTTTCGCGCGCTCGGGATGCACGGGATCGCGGATGGCGGCTCGACCGACGCAGCGGACGTGCTCGCGCGAATCGATGCGCGACACGCGTACGTGGCGATCGACACGGACATGCAGGACACGTGCGTCGGCTTCGCGTTCTATCGGCTGCTCGATGCGCGGCGGCTCTATCTGGAGGAACTGGACGTCGCGCCGTCCCACGCCGGGCGGCGAATCGGCGCCCGGCTGATCGGGCAGGTGATGGCGTGCGCGGCGCAACAGGCGATCGCGCAGATCGTGCTGTCGACGTTTCGCGATGTGCCGTGGAATGCGCCGTATTACACGCGGCTCGGCTTTCGCGCGCTCGACGACGCGGCGCTCGACGACACGCTGCGTGCGATCCGCGCGCATCACGTCGCGCGCGGCCTCGACGAGACACAGCGCGTGTTCATGCGCGCGGACGTGCGCGCGTGAACACGCGAAGGGCGACGCTCAGGCCGCGTCGCTGAGCGAAGGATAGTCGGTGTAGCCCGTTTCGCCTTCGGCGTAGAAGGTTTCCGGCACCGGCTTGTTGAGCTGCGCACCGAGTTCGAGGCGGCGCGGCAGGTCCGGGTTCGCGATGAACAGCTTGCCCCAGGCGATCGCGTCGGCATCGCCGCTCGCGAGCGCGGCCTGCGCGGTCTCGAGCGTGAACTGCTCGTTCGCGATCAGCGGGCCGCCGAACGCTTCCTTCAGGCGCGGGCTCAAGTGGTCGCCCGTATACGATTCGCGCGTGAAGATGAACGCGATCTTGCGGCGGCCGAGTTCGCGCGCGACATAGCCGAACGTCGCGGCCGGGTCGGAATCGCCCATCGTATGGGCGTCGCCGCGCGGGGCAAGGTGCACGCCGACGCGTCCGGCGCCCCACACGTCGATCGCTGCGTCGACCACTTCGAGCAGCAGGCGCGCGCGGTTCTCGATCGGGCCGCCGTAGGCGTCGGTCCGGTGATTCGTGCTGTCCTGCAGGAACTGGTCGAGCAGGTAGCCGTTCGCGCCGTGGATCTCGACACCGTCGAAGCCCGCCGCCTTCGCGTTCTCGGCGCCCTTGCGATACGCGGCGACGATGCCCGGAATCTCGTCGAGTTCGAGCGCGCGCGGCGTCACGTACGGGCGTTGCGGACGCACGAGGCTCACGTGGCCGCCCGCGGCGATCGCGCTCGGCGCGACCGGCAGGTCGCCGTTCAGGAACACCGGATCGGAGATCCGGCCGACGTGCCACAGCTGCAGCACGATGCGGCCGCCCGCGGCATGCACGGCCTGCGTGACCCGCTTCCAGCCCTCGACCTGCTCGTCGGACCAGATGCCGGGCGTGCCCGCGTAGCCGACGCCCTGCGGCGTGACCGAGGTCGCCTCGGTGATGATCAGGCCGGCCGATGCGCGTTCGGCGTAGTAGCGGGCCATCAGGTCGTTGGGCACGCGCGCGTCGCCCGCACGGGTGCGGGTGAGCGGCGCCATCACGATACGGTTCGGCAGCGTCAGTTCGCCGAGGGTCACGGGATCGAACAGCGTGGGCATGGCAGATAACCTCTTCACGAAAGGGCGGGACCGTTGCCGCGTGGTGCGCGGCGCGTGCCCGCATGGCCGGTTCGGCCGGGTTGTCAGAGTTCCCGGCGCAGCGCGTCGAGAAATGCGTCGATGACGGCCTCGTTGCGCCGGAAGAACGCCCACTGGCCAACCCGTGTCGATGTCACGAGTCCCGCGCGCTGCAGCGTTGCCAGATGCGCGGAGACGGTCGACTGCGACAGCCCGCAGCGCGCATCGATTTGCCCGGCGCATACGCCGTGGTGGTACGGCAGCGTCTGGTCCGGGAAATGCACGTCGGGCGTTTTCAGCCAGACGAGGATTTCCCGGCGCACGGGGTTCGAGAGCGCTTTCAGGATCGCGTCGATGTCGGGTTCGGTCGGCATGGAAAAGGGGTGGCGACTCAGGGCGGTTCAGTCGGGCAAACAGGTATCGTCGATGGGCGAATCATATATCGGAATGTTCCGATATGTTTGAAAGCACTGATGTCAATGGGGTTGATAGCCAGCGAGCAGGGGATGCGCGGGTTTCGGGGCGGCTTCCTTACGCGGTCCGCTCCCCGATCGCGTTTTCCTCCGGGCTATAGACCGTCAACCCCTCGACCGGATCCATCGGCATGTCCCACGGCCGTGCGGCGATCGCCTGCATCGCGGCCTCGAAGCCCGCTTGCCGGCGCGCCGCGATGCCGACCGGCGTGAAGTCGATATCCTTCCACTGATCGTCGCCGTCGAGCCGCGGCGCCGCGAGCTTGATCACGCGCATCGTCGTCTGGCAGCCCCACGCGGCGAGCGCCCGCACGTCGTCCGACGTGCGCTCGGCTTCCGGCAGCCGCTTCACCAGCTCCTGGATCACGTGGCGCAGCCGGTGGATCTGCTGCTGGCGCGCGATATTGCTGTCCGTGCGACTCGCGTACTGGATGTCCTTCTGCCGTTCCGACACCTGCCAGATGCTCTGCGGTTCCGGCCCGACCGGATTCCACATCTGCACGGAGAAGATGATCGAGCTGCGGCGCGGCGCATCGTCGAGCACGACCTCGACCGGCGTGTTCGAATAGATGCCGCCGTCCCAGTACGGCGCGCCGTCGATCCGCACGGCCGGGAATGCGGGCGGCAGCGCGCCCGAGCTCATCACATGGGCGAGGCCGAGCGGCCGGTCGCGCGAATCGAAGTAGCGCATCGCGCCCGTGCATGCGTTCACCGCGCCGACCGTCAGGCGCGGCTGCCCCGCGTTCAGCAGGTCGATGTCGATCAGCGACGCGAGCGTATCGCGCAGCGGCGTGCTCAGGTAATACGACGCGTGATCGACGCCGAGGCGTGCGAGCGGTCCGAGCCAGGCGGCGGGATTCGGCAGGAAGAAGCCGGGCAGCCCGGCGCCGATGACCGCCAGTTCCGAGAAGATCTTGTCCCAGCTGATCGGTATGCCCGGCACGTTGACGCCCGGCCGTTCGGTCACGCGCTGCCAGAACTCGCCCATGCGCTCGGCGCGCCGCCCGGGCGGGTTGCCGGCGATCAGCGCCGCGTTGATCGCGCCGATGGACGTGCCGATGACCCAGTCGGGCTGGATGCCCGACGCATGCAGGGCCTCGTACACGCCCAGCTGATACGCGCCCAGTGCGCCGCCGCCCTGGAGTACCAGGACGACCTGTCCCGGCAGCGTCGGTCTTGCGGGGTTTGCCGTCATCGCGTCCCTCGTCGTCGGTGGCGGCCGGCAGGTTCCGGCCGGATGGAACCAGTGTAGGCGATCGGCGCGCGGCGGCTGCCGCTTCGTGCGTGTCACTCGACCGTGATCGTCTCCTTCATGTACGGATGAATGCCGCAGAACACCTTGTAGATGCCCGGCTTGTCGAAGCGGAACGCGAAGGTCTCGTCCTGGTCGAGCGCCTTCGAATGAAAGATGCCGGCGTCGTTGACGACGGTGTGCGGCTCCGCGTCGAGGTTCTTCCACGTGATCGTCGTGCCGGCCTTGATGGTGGTCGACATCGGCGAAAACATGAAATTGCGGATCGTCACGAGCGGGCCGCCCGGGCCTTGCGCGAATGCGGCGGGCGGTGCGCCGGCAGCGAGCGCGCACAGGGCGAGCGTCGCGAGCGGTTTCAGCAGTCGGGTGCGTGTCATGTCGGTCTCCCCGGGGTCAGGCCAGTGTCGTGTCGTGCAGCGCGGATGCCGCCGGATGGCCCGCGAACTCGACGGTCGTCACGCCGAGCATCGACGGCAGCCGGTCGCGCGGCACCGTCAGCGGCACCGGTCCCGGACCGTTGCCGGCGGTCGGCTGCGGGAACGCGGTCGAGCGCGCGGTATGGAACGTCACGTTGCCCTCGACCTTCGACACGATCTGGTGGATGTGTCCGTTCAGCACGGTGACCGAGCCGAAGCGCCGCAGCAGCGCCATCGTCTGCGGTGCGTCGCCGGTGCCCCATCCCCACGGCTCGTAGATGGTCCACATCGGCATGTGCGAGAACACGACGATCGGCGTGCTCGACGTACGGCCCTTCAGATCCTGCGCGAGCCACGTGAGCTGATCGTCGCCGAAGCTGCCGAGCCCGTTCGGCTTGAAGTGCATCACGTTGACGAGGCCGACGAAGTGCACGCCCGCGTGATCGAAGCTGTAGTAGCCACGGTTGTCCGACGCCTTGCCGAAGCGGCTGAAATATTCGGCGCCCGAGCCGTCGGTGACGTCGTGTTCGCCGGGCACCGTATGCAGTTCCGGCACGCGCAACGCCGACAGCAGTTGCGAGGCGCGATCGAATTCCTCCGGTTTCGACAGGTGCGTGATGTCGCCCGTATGGATGGCCAGCGCGGGGAGGGCCGGCATTCCGTTGACGAGCTCGATGGTCTGCTGCAGCGTGGCCGCGACGTCGGGATTCGCGTCCTTGTTGAAGCCGATGTGCGTGTCGCTGATCTGCACGAACAGCGGGCGGCCCGCAGCGGCGGGGCGCGCGCCGCTTTCCTGCGCGAGCGCGAGGTCGAACGGCGTCAGCACGCCGCCGGACAGCGTGAACAGCGTGCCCAGGCCGCCGAAGGCCATGCACTGCAAGGCCCTGCGGCGCGACGGGCGGGTGGGATTCGATGAAGACATGTGAGCCTCGCAATCGTATGACGGAACCGGACGGCCGGATCGTCCGGGAGTAAACCGGCGTGTTTCGCATGCGATACCGGCGCGACGACGGATTTATTCCCGCGAGTGCGTGCGAGTCGCGAAGAGGGCGCTTCCGGCTCGCGGTGCGACGCGCGGACGCCGGACGATGACGCGTTAATGTCCTGTAATCGATATGTCATATTTGCGTCATGCCCGCCCGATAGCCTGCGACACCGAATCACATCTTCGGAGTACCGTTCATGCCGAATTTCGCGGCGACGGAAGCTAGCGGCGCGCTCAGCCGGCGCATGCACACTATTGGCCTCGCGCTGTTTTGTCCGGTCGCTGCGCGCGGCATCGTCGATATCGCGACTCGTTTCCGCGCCGGCCTCGGCCCGCTCAAGGCACGTTCGGCACTGCCATTCCTGCTGCTCGTCGTCGCGCTGTCGATCGCGCGCGACCGGGCGCTGCACCGGGCCTGCTGATCCGCGCGGCTGCCGGCAACAGCAGGCCGGGCGGCGCCCGGGCTGCTCCATCGCTTTCCAATCCAACAGAAGACGCTACCGATGGATATCAGTTTCGATCCGAACCGCACCGCGAACGCTTCGGCGTGGCGCGTGCTGCCCAACCGCTGGGATGCCGTCGCGTTTCCGCTGATCATCTGCCTGCTCGCGATGGCCATCGTCGGCTTTCACCAGACGATGGCGCCGATCGCCACGCTGCAGACGCAGAAGATCTCGCTCGACCCGTCGAACCTGCCCGAATACGCGCTGCGCACGACGCTGCGGATGCTCGCGGCGATGGTCGCGTCGCTCGCGTTCACGCTGATCTACGGCACGCTCGCCGCAAAGAGCCGCCGCGCCGGGATGGTGCTGATCCCGATCCTCGACATCCTGCAGTCGGTGCCGGTGCTCGGCTACATCTCCTTTACGGTCACGTTCTTCCTCGCGCTGTTCCCGGGCCGCGTGCTCGGCGCGGAACTCGCGGCGATCTTCGCGATCTTCACGAGCCAGGCATGGAACATGACGTTCAGCTTCTACCAGTCGCTGCGCACGGTGCCGAGCGACCTGAACGAAGTGTCGCGCGGCTTCCATCTGACCGGCTGGCAGCGCTTCTGGAAGCTCGAGGTGCCGTTCTCGATGCCGGGCCTGATCTGGAACATGATGATGTCGATGTCGGGCGGCTGGTTCTTCGTGGTCGCGTCGGAAGCGATCACGGTCGGCAACCAGACGATCACGCTGCCGGGCATCGGCGCGTATCTCGCGCAGGCGATCGCCGACAAGAACCTCGGTGCGGTGGGCTGGGTGATCGTCGCGATGACGGTCGTGATCCTCGCGTACGACCAGTTCCTGTTTCGCCCGCTCGTCGCGTGGGCCGACAAGTTCCGGATGGAGAACACCGCGTCGGGCGATGCGCCGCAATCCTGGCTGCTCGACATGCTGCGCCGTACGCGGCTGATTCACCAGTTGCTGGTGCCGGCCGGCTGGCTGCTGTCGCAGGCGGCGCGCGTGCCGCTGCGCGTCCCGTCGCTGCGCGGTGCGCGCGACCGCGACGCGTCGGCGCGTCGTTCTTCGCGCGTCGGCGACATCGTGTGGGGCGCGCTCGTGATCGTGCTGACCGTCTACGTCGTGTGGCGCGTCGTGTCGTACGTGAGCACCGGCGTGACGATGGCCGAGGTCGGCCATGTGCTCGTGCTCGGCCTCATTACGCTGCTGCGCGTGCTCGTGCTGATCGCGATCGCATCGGTGATCTGGGTGCCGCTCGGCGTGCTGATCGGGCTGCGTCCCGCGCTCGCGGAGAAGATTCAGCCGCTCGCGCAGTTTCTCGCCGCATTCCCGGCGAACCTGCTGTTCCCGGTGTTCGTGATCGTGATCGTCCACTTTCGTCTGAACGCGGACATCTGGCTGTCGCCGCTGATCGTGCTCGGCACGCAGTGGTACATCCTGTTCAACGTGATCGCCGGTGCGATGTCCTACCCGAACGATTACAAGGAAGCCACGAAGAATTTCCGCATTCGCGGCTGGCAGTGGTGGCGGCAGGCGATCCTGCCGGGCATCTTCCCGTACTACGTGACGGGCGCGATCACCGCATCGGGCGGCGCATGGAACGCCAGCATCGTGTCGGAGTTCGTGCAGTGGGGCGATACGAAAGTCGTCGCGCACGGCCTGGGCGCCTATATCGCGCAGATGACGGCCGCCGGTGACTTTCCGAAGATCATCCTGGGCATTGCCGTGATGTCCCTGTTCGTTACCTTGTTCAACCGTCTGCTGTGGCGCCCGATGTACGCCTATGCGGAATCCCGGCTCCGTCTCGACTGAGAGTAAGCGCGATGCAAAATCCGAATGTTGTGAATGCCCCCGTCCAGGCGCCGCCGACCGCCCAGCCGCCGCGCCTAGGGGAAGAAATCCTGCGCGTCGACCACGTCTGCCGAGGTTTCAACAAGACGCAGGGCGAGCTGCTGGTGCTCGACGATGCGAACCTGTCGCTGCGCGAAGGCGAGATCGTCGGGCTGCTCGGCCGTTCCGGTTCCGGCAAGTCGACGCTGCTGCGGATCATCGCCGGGCTGATCGAGCCGACCGACGGCGACGTGACCTATCTCGGCAAGCCGTTGCGCGGGCCGGCCGAAGGCGTCGCGATGGTGTTCCAGACCTTCGCGCTGTTCCCGTGGCTGACCGTGCTGCAGAACGTGGAGGCCGGCCTCGAAGCACTCGGCGTCGATGCACGCGAGCGGCGCGAGCGCGCGCTGGCCGCGATCGACCTGATCGGTCTCGACGGTTTCGAGAACGCGTATCCGCGCGAGCTGTCGGGCGGGATGCGGCAGCGCGTGGGCTTTGCGCGCGCGCTGGTCGTCGATCCGACCATCCTGCTGATGGACGAACCGTTCTCCGCGCTCGACGTGCTGACGGCCGAGACGCTGCGTACCGACCTGCTCGACCTGTGGACGCAAGGCCGCATGCCGATCAAGTCGGTGCTGATCGTCACGCACAACATCGAGGAAGCGGTGTTCATGTGCGACCGGATCCTCGTGTTGTCGTCGAACCCGGGGCGTGTGATCGCCGAGATCAAGGTGCCGTTCAAGCATCCGCGCAACCGGCTGGACCCGGACTTCCGCAAGCTGGTCGACGACATCTACGCGAAGATGACGGCCCGCCAGACCGGCGAAGCGACCCGGAAAGGACTCGAACTCGGCAGCTGGCTGCCGCGCGTGTCGACCAACCTGATGGCAGGCCTGATCGAGACGCTTGCGATGGCGCCGTACCACGGCCGTGCGGACATGCCGGAAATCGCGCGGTCGCTGCATCTGGAGGTCGACGAACTGTTTCCGATCGCGGAAGTGCTGCAGTACCTCGGCTTCGCGGACGTGCGAGAAGGGGACGTGTTCCTGACGCCGCCCGCGCGCGTGTTCGCGGAGTTCGGCACGCAGGAGCGCAAGCTGATGTTCGCCGATCACCTGCTGAAGCACGTGCCGCTGGCCGCGCGGATCAGGAAGGTGCTGAACGAGCGGCCGGGGCATCGCGCGCCGCGCGTGCGCTTCGAGCAGGAGCTGGAGGATTTCCTGTCGGACGACGCGGCCGAGGAGACGCTCGATGCCGTGATCGACTGGGGGCGTTATGGCGAAGTGTTTTCGTATAACGACAAGACGGAGGTGTTTAGTCTGGAGGATGTCGAGAGTTGAGCGCCGGGTGTGCGCCGCATCCCGCTACGCTGGGGCGTGACGGGATGCCGTCATGATTCGTCAGCCTCTTCCCACTGCGCGAGCAGTTCGGCCGGGATGGCCTTGACGACATCGACATAGCGTTTGCCGACGAATTGTTCGGCGCGCCTGAGCAGCACCGGAATGGGGCTGCTCGGTTCGTGCGTCTCGAACCAGTGGCGTGCCGCACAGATCAACGTCAACGCGGCCTGCCGGTCCATCGGCGCAAGGGGAGCGGGCGCGACGACCGGCGTCGAGGTCGGGGCATCCGCCTGCGCTTCATCTGCACGCGGCAGGCCAGGCGGTGCATCGACGGATGCCGGCAGCGCAGGCGTGCCGCACTCCGGTGGTTCGGCCGAAGGCGCGGTGTCGGACCGCGTGCCGGCCCGCGGTTCGCCTGCTTGAAAGAGCCGGAGCAGGCGGGCCAACGGGGAAAAATCCGGCAGAGACGTCCCGAGGTGCGTTGCGCACCACGTCTCGATGGCGGAGAGATTCGAGATCGCGTCGTCGAAGGCCTGCATCATCGACGGCTGCTGTTCGCGCAGGTTCTGCAACTGCAGCGCGACCGAATCGGGGGCGAGCGCATCGGGCGGACGCGGATGCGCGAACGCACGCTCGACGTCGCGTACCTGCAGCCGGGTGGCGCTCGATCGCGTCAGGACGATTTCCCGCACGTCGGCCAGCAAGCCTTCCGGATCCGCCAACGCCTGCAGCGCGTTCATCCGCATCTCCAGCGCGGCAGGGCGATCGTCGTCGATATCGGCCCGCGGATGCACCTGCTCCGGGAACGTGTGCAGCCAGGCTGCCAGCAGCCCCGTTCCGTCGGCAAGACCCGCCACGCCGCCGAGGCGCGTGCGGCAGCGCGCATGCAGCACGGCGACGCGCATGTCCTTCGTCCGCGTCATCAGCCGCCGGCAGTCTCGCTCGATCTCGCTCCAGTTCAGCGGATCGGGCGAACCGACGAAGCCGCCGTATTGCACGTCCTGCCTGGGCGCGGTGCCGGCAAACAGCACCACGAAATCATGGTCGTATTCGAGATCCGGGCCGCACGGCGCCGTCTCGCTCAACGGCGCGAGCCAGTCCTCCTGCGACGTATCGGCGACTGCCGCCCGGCCGGGCTTGTTCTGCGTGGTGGACGATTTCCTGCTCATGGTCGATGTTCGGAGGCCGTATCGCTGCGGTTGAGATGGCGTGCATGGCGTTCGGGCTCGAAGCGCATGCCGGTGATCGGCTGGTCGGGTGCAGGCCGGCCCAGCCAACCGGACCAGCCCAACCGCTGCCGGCCGCCCATTACGGCCGGCGGCGCGCTCTCGGGCTTGATGCGAAGCTCGAGCTCCCATTCGAGCTCGCGGCCGACGAAGGCCCGCACCCACTCGACGAGTCGCGGCAGGTCTTCGCCTTGCGGTGTGAAGCGCAGGTACGCGTCGAGATCGACGGGGCCGATCACGATGCGGAACCGGTGCTGGCGGTCCGGCGCGACGCGCCCGAGCACGGCGCCGCGGCCCATCGTCGCGGCGGCGCCCGGATAGCCCATGCGCCCGCAGTCGGCCGGATCGATTTCGATCCAGTGAAAGACGTTTTCGTCCACGGCGACCGGGACGCCGAAATAATGTTCGAGCGTCGCGCGCAGGCCGTCCGGATTGCGCGATTCGCGAACGAGATGGGCCGAGGCGGCCAGGCGCGCATGCGACGGAAGGGCGCCCCGGTCGATCTCGCCGATGTCGTGTCCGACCAGGCTGGCGATATAGAACGAGAACCGTTCGTCGTGCTTCCGGTCGAGGCCCGCAGCTGCCTGTGCGGAGGCCCACGCACGATAGAACAGCGTGAAGAACCGGTGATGGAAGATGTCGAAGAAGTCCGCCGTGGTCGTGTCGCGACGGCTGTTTTCCCGATCCCTCGCGATTTCGGTCACGTGGACGGGGAGCGGGCCGTTGGGCCCCAGCATGCCGAGGCCGAACAGCCGCACCTCGAGTCGCCCGGCTGTTTCGTGTGCGCTCGCGATTTCCCGCGGAGCGAAGGTCAGGCTCGGCTGCTGGCCCAGTCGGAAGGGTTCGGCCTGCGGCCGGCGCGCGGTGCCGATCGGATCGATCGCGGGGTTCGCGCCGATCCGCCGCAGCAACGACAGGAACCCGAAACGCCAGGGCTCGGCCTGCAGGGCGTCGAGCAGTTCGGGCGACAGCGCGTTGTCGCGCAGCGGTGCACAGAGCGTGGCGCGCTGCATCACAGCGCTCCGCGCGTGCCGGTGCGCGCCGGCCAGCGCGCGATCCGGCCGCGTTGCATCGAATGCAGTTCCGTCTGCGTGAAGCTGTTGATCGACACGTGCCGCGCAAGCCAGTGTTCGAGGATCGTGCCGAAAAGATAGGGGCTTACGCCCGAGAAGCCCGTCTCGTCGACCGTCAGCGCGCATTCGATGCCGCGACCGAAGGTCATCGGGCCGGTTCCCGGCAGCTTGCGCGTGACGGGGCGCGTTTTCACGCCGACGAGGCTTTCGACCTGCCGGCGCTGCCCGGTGTCGCCATCCACGAGATACAGGCGCAACAGGTCGCGCAGGCCTTGCCCGCCCTCGCGGTGATCGAGCGCCTCGAGCGGCAGATAGTCGAAGTTCAGCTGGCGGATCAGCCGCCATGCCATTTCTCGTTCGGCATACGGCGGCAACGGTGCGCTCGGCGGCCGGATCAGGCCGATGCTGTCGACCGGTGCCGACTGCGCGGTCTCGAGGTCGCGCACGCCGTCGCGCGGCACGAGCGTGGCGAGATCGCGGTTCGTCAACAGCGCGTCGACCGACAGGAAGCGGATGTTTTCGCCATACGGCGCCTCGGCCTGATCGACCAGCGAGAGAAATACCTCCGTCCCCACGTACGGCGTGCGCGTTCCGTAGCGGCGCGCCGAATCGGACAGCAGGCGCCGCTCGCGCCGCATCGAAAAATAGCGGCCGTGATTGCCTTCGTCGTTGTTCAGCGTCTGATAGAGCGGCCGGAATTCGAGTTCGGAGGACGTGGCGGCGACCTGACCGTAGACGGCGCTGACCGAGAACACCTCGTAGTCGAGCGGCGTGAGTCGAGCCGGAACCAGATGGAATTCGGTGTCGCGCGGCGAGATCTCGACCCGATCGGTGTGCTTGCGGAACAGATTGACGACGGGCGTACAGAAGAGCGCGAAGCGCGACGCATCGACGAGATTGGCGAGCGGCCCCGGCGCACGGTCGAGCAGCACGACGATCTCGACTTCCCGGCCGTCGATGCGCGAGAACCCTTCGGCAAGGCCGTTCAACGCGAAGAACCAGAACCGCGCGGGGCAGGCGAAGTACTCGTGCAGCAGGTTGTGCCCGTGAAACTTGGCCCAGTTCAGCGGCAGCAGGCTCTGATCGGTGCGCAGTCCTTCGTGTTCGACCGCGCGTTCGGTGACGGCCGCCGGCGCGCGGCCGGGCCTGCCGAATTTGCCGGGGGCGCCGATCACCGAGGCGACGCCGCCTGCATGCAGCAATTCGAACAGATGCGACGCGACCTGTTCGTCGCCGGCCAGATAGACCGGAAGCCGGTCGAGTCCTTTCAGGTCGGCGATCCGCATGTTGCCGGTGGTCGCGAGCCTGATCCGCAGCGCCCCGCGCACGGGCGTATCGGGCGCGCTATAGCGCTCCAGCGCCGGGATGTCCGGTGGAATGCCGGTCAGCCGCGCGTCGGTGATCGCGAGCGGCCACAGCGTGACGTCCTGTCCGCTCGTGAACCGGCAGGCCGTGCGCTCGCCGTCGGGAATCTGCGCGGTGAACGTGGTGCCGCGCGCGAGGCGGTAGCCGTCGACGAGGCTGCCTTCGGACTGTCCGGGGTACAGGCGAGCGATCGAGATCGACGGGGTCGGCGCGACGTAGTTCGGGTAGATGACCTCGAGCAGCCTTTCCGTGAAGCGCGGAAACTCCGCATCGAGCTTGATCTGCATGCGCGCGGCCATGAAGCTGAACGATTCGATCAGGCGCTCGACATAAGGGTCCGCCACTTCGCCGGCCTGCATGCCGAGCCGCCGTGCGATCTTCGGATGCGCATGCGCGAACTCGGCGGCGAGCTCGCGCATGTAGATGAGTTCCTGGTTGTAGTAGTCGAGCAGTCGCGGGTCCATCGCAGAGGCCTCGTTGTGATCGTGGTGTGTGCCGCGCTCAGCCGGCGCGCATGCCCGTGATGCGGATTTCGCTCGTTTCGAGGTCCAGCGAGCTTTGCACCATGAATTCGAGCGGATACGGGTCCATGTGAATCAGGCCGCGCACTTCGAAAGCGAGCACGTTGTGATGTTCGCCCGCGGTATCGGCATCGGGATCGGTGCGGGGCGATACCACCAGCGAATCCGGAATCAGGCGCGGCTCGAAATCGCCGATGGCGCGGCGGATCGTGGTTTCGACGTCGCTCCACCGGCGCGATGCGATAAAGGTGCCGGCCAGCGGCGGCACGCCGAAATTCACCGTCGACGCGGCGGCTTGCGGATGGCGCGCACGATCGATCCGGTCTTCGATACTCGTCGTGTTGAGCAGATAGGCGAGATCGCGCTGCACGATGTCGCGCATCTGCCTGCGCGTGACCGTGTATTCGTCCGGGGCTTCGGTCTGTCGATGCGGTGCGTCGTCGCGCAGGCGGTCGAGCAGCGTCGGCATCAGATGCGAGCTGGCTCGCCGCGGCGTACGAGCAGTCGGTGCATCGGCGCCGGGCTGGCGTTTTCTGCGTTCGGTCATGGCGAGTCCTTGCGCAAGGGCGCGGCCAGCGGGCTGTCCACGGACAGCGCATGGTGCTCTCGCCGGGTTAGCGGCGGCGGGGCGGGAGCGCTGCCCGCAGACTCGGCATGGAACTCGGGTGGCGCGAACAGTCGCAGGATCTCCGGAACGGATTCGCCGTCGATCGTCGTTTCCGCGCGTCCGTCCAGACGACCGAAGGCATCCTCGATCGTGCGATTGCCGGACAGGAATGTCTCGATCGAGTCCGAATGCCGATGGCTTTCGCAGGGAGGCGGGGCGTGCGGGTGATCCGGTGCGATCGGGGACGTGAGCGTGTCGTTCACCGACGGAGCCCACGTCGAAGCAATCGGCGCGCCGGGGTCGGCGAGGGCGCGCCAGTACTGTGCATGGAGCGCGTCGATCAGCGCATCGGTGTGACCGGACTCGATACCGGCCGTGTCCTCCGCGTCACGTGGACGGGTGGCCGCGCCTTCCCGCGTGCCGATACCGAGCTGACCGAGCATGTCGTCGTCGGCGTGTGCGGAACCGAAGGCGCCGTCGAGCCGCAACGCGTCGGTAACGGGCTGCGGACGTGCTTTGTCCGGCGCGGATGCGACGGGCGGCATGTTCGGCTGACGATGCCAGGATGGGCGACGGAAGCGCATGGACGGGTTCGGTGTGCGAAAGAACTGAAAGTGAAGCGAGAGTATCGATCAATCTTTCGTCTCAAAAAAGTGCCTGGTCGAGAAAATGGTGGAGGGTGGGGTGAAAATAGATTGTTAAAGACTGCAAAATATAAAATAAAAATCTTATTGGAATCAAAAGACTGCTGTCTTTTTCTTGTGTTGAGGATGATGGTGTTTCGCTTTTTATCTCGAAATAACAATGACTTGAAGGGGGGGGGATTCGGGCCTCGGAAGGCGTGTGGATCGTACATGACCGATAAGTGGGTTAGGCACGGGTTCAATGCGATTGAATATAGGACGAGTCTGAATTTTTATTAAGCGCTTTAGATTCAATTAATGCGTTGACGTTTTTATTGTTTCGTGTTGATAATTCGGTCCTGATTCGAGTCGGCCGTTTTTTTAGAATCTGAGAGAGGGGTGTGTTTCGAATGATCGAGATCGCGTCTGGCATGGCAACCAGAAAGGAATCCTGATTGCCTCGGCGTATTCGTTCGCAACACGCTAACGAACAAAACAAGACCATCATGAACATTTCACGCCAGACCTTGTTCGGCAAGCTCGGGGTCGAGCTCTACCGGGGAATCGAATCGGCGACGCGTTTCTGCAAGCTGCGCGGGAACCCGTTCGTCGAGCTCGTCCACTGGCTGCATCAACTGCTCCAGCAGCCGGATGGCGACCTGCAGCGGATCGTGCGCCATGCGGATATCGATCGCGATGCGCTCGAGCGCGACCTTGCGCGGGCGCTGGCTGCGCTGCCGGCCGGCGCGAGCTCGATCAGCGATTTCTCCTGGCACATCGAAACGGCCATCGAGCGCGGCTGGGTGCTGGCGACCCTCGGCCATGGCGATCGTCGCGTGCGCGGCGCCTGGCTGGTCGCAGCGCTGGTCTCGACACCCGAACTGCGGCGCGTGCTCGTCGCCATTTCCGCCGAGTTCGCCAAGATCCCGGCGGCCAATCTCGGCGACGTGCTTCCCGCCTGGATCGACGGGTCGCCGGAGGCAGCGGACGAGCCGTACGATCGCAGCGAGCTTGCGCCGGCGCTGCCGGGCGAGGCGTCCGGTGCCGTGTCGGGCGCGCCGCAGGGCAACGCGCTCGAGCGGTATTGCCTGGATCTCACTGCGCGGGCGCGCGCCGGCGAAATCGATCCCGTTGTCGGCCGCGAACTCGAAATCCGCACCATGATCGACGTGCTGCTGCGTCGGCGGCAGAACAACCCGCTGATCACCGGCGAGGCCGGCGTCGGCAAGACTGCGGTGGTGGAAGGATTGGCGCGAGCGATCGCGGCGGGCAACGTGCCGCCGAATCTGGCCGACGTGAGGCTGCTGAGCCTCGATGTCGGCGCGCTGCTCGCAGGGGCCAGCATGAAGGGGGAATTCGAGGCTCGCCTGAAGGGCGTACTCGAGGCCGCAGCGCGCTCGGCCGCGCCCATCATCCTGTTCGTCGACGAAATCCATACGCTGATCGGCGCGGGCGGGCAAGCCGGCACCGGCGACGCCGCCAACCTGCTGAAACCGGCGCTCGCGCGCGGCACGATTCGCACCATCGGCGCGACGACCTGGACCGAGTACAAGCGGCATATCGAGAAGGATCCGGCGCTGACGCGGCGCTTTCAGGTGTTGCAGGTCGCGGAGCCGTCAGAAGCGGCGGCGGCCGACATGGTGCGCGGCCTCGCGTCGACGTTCTCGTCGCATCACGGCGTCGTCGTGCGGGACGAAGCGATCCGCGCTGCCGTAACGCTGTCGCATCGTTACATTCCGTCCCGCCAATTGCCCGACAAGGCGATCAGCCTGCTCGATACCGCGTGCGCGCGCGTGGCGCTGTCGCAGCACGCGACGCCGCGCGAACTGGACGACGTGCGGCAGCGCCTGGCTGCCGCGCGCACCGAAGAAACCCTGCTGGTGCAGGAAGCCCGTATCGGTCTCGATGCGGACAAGGCGTTGCATCGCGTGCGCATGCGCATCGACGCGCTGGCGACGGAAGAAACGGCGCTCGCGGATCGCTGGTGCGCACAGGCGCAGGCCGCGCAGGCGTTGCTTTCCGCGCGCGAAGCCGCGATCACGGACGCGGCGGATTCGCCGGTATCGCTCGACAGCTTGCGCGAACTCGAACGGACGCTGGCCGCGCTGCAGGGCGATGCGCCGCTCGTCTTTCCCGAGGTCGACGCCGCCATCGTCGCCGAGATCGTGTCGGACTGGACCGGCATCCCGGTCGGCCGCATGGTCACCGACGAGATTGCGGCCGTGCGCCGCCTTCCAGAAACGCTCGCGGCACGCGTGATCGGGCAAAGCGATGCGCTGGGCCTGATCGGCGAGCGGGTGCAGACCGCGCGGTCGGGGCTGACCGATCCGAAGAAGCCGCTGGGCGTGTTCCTGCTTGCCGGCCCGTCCGGCGTCGGCAAGACCGAGACGGCACTGGCGCTGGCCGAGGCGCTATATGGCGGCGAGCAGAACCTGATCACGATCAACATGAGCGAGTATCAGGAAGCGCATACGGTGTCGGGCCTGAAAGGCGCGCCGCCCGGTTATGTCGGCTACGGCGAGGGCGGTGTGCTGACCGAGGCGGTGCGCCGGCGGCCCTACGCGGTCGTGTTGCTCGACGAGATCGAGAAGGCGCATCGCGACGTGCACGAAATGTTCTTCCAGGTGTTCGACAAGGGCTACATGGAAGACGGCGACGGCCGCCATATCGACTTCCGCCATACCACCATCCTGCTGACGAGCAACGTCGGCGCCGAGCTCAGCGCGAGTCTGTGTGCGGATCCGGCGCGGACGCCGGATCTCGACGGCCTGCGCGACGCGCTTGCACCGGAACTGCTGAAGGTATTCCCGGCGGCGTTCCTGGGGCGTGTGACGGTCGTGCCGTACCGGCCGCTCGCCGCCGACGCGCTCGCCAGCATCGTTCGCCTGCATCTGGACCGCGTCGCGAAACGCATGGCACACGCCCACGACATCGCGCTCGTCTGCGACGACGCAGTCGTGCACTACATCGTCGGCCGTTGCCTCGTTCAGGAGACAGGTGCGCGCGTGCTGATCGGCTTCATCGAACAGCATGTGCTGCCGCGCCTTTCCGCGCTCTGGCTCGATGCATTCGCATCGCGCGTGCCGCTCGCGCGCATCGCGATCGGCGTATCCGATTCCTCCGCGTCGCCCGCGCAGGCACTGACGTTCGAGGCGAGCCCTTCTCATCCTGTCGAGCCGCGTCGTTGAGCTCGACAATCGTCACCCACTGTCAGGAGACTGTTCATGTCCGCTAGCAGTTCGCAGAAGTTCATCGCGCGCAATCGTGCGCCGCGTGTGCAGATCGAGTACGACGTCGAAGTGTATGGCTCGGAGAAGAAAGTCGAGCTTCCGTTCGTGATGGGCGTGCTTGCCGACCTCTCCGGCAAGCATCCGGCCGAACCGCTGCCGGCGGTGTCGGAGCGCCGCTTTCTGGAAATCGATATCGACAACTTCGACGAGCGCATGAAGGCGATCCGGCCGCGCGTCGCGTTCGCCGTGCCGAATACGCTGACGGGCGAAGGGCAGATGATGGTCGACATGACCTTCGAAAGCATGGAGGACTTCTCGCCGGCCGCGATCGCCGACAAGGTCGAGCCGCTGCGCCGTTTGCTGCAGGCGCGTACGCAGCTGGCGAACCTGCAGACCTACATGGACGGCAAGTCGGGCGCGGAGGCGCTCGTGACTCAGTTGCTGCAGGACCCGGCGCTGCTGAAGTCGCTGGCCGCAGCGCCGCGACCGGAGCGCCATGAAGCGGACGCGGCCGATCCCGGCGACGCGAGCTGACCGACAAACCGATCGAGGATGACCATCATGGCAAAACAGCAAGTACAGGCCATCGAGACGCAGGCCGCTACCCAGTCCGATTTCACGCAACTGCTGGAGCGGGAATTCCGGCCGAAGACGGACCAGGCCCGCGCGGCGGTGGAGCATGCGGTGCAGACGCTCGCGGAGCAGGCGCTCTCGCAGTCGATCACGATCAGCGACGACGCCTACAAGAGCATCGCGGCCATCATCGCGCAGATCGATCGCAAGCTTTCCGAGCAAATCAACCTGATCCTGCATCACGACGACTACCAGGCGCTCGAATCCGCGTGGCGCGGCCTGAACCATCTCGTGTCGAACACCGAGACGGACGAGCACCTGAAGATCCGCGTGATGGATGTCTCGAAGGCCGAACTGCATCGCACGATGCGGCGCTACAAGGGGCTGGCGTGGGACCAGAGCCCGCTTTTCAAGCAGATCTACGAACAGGAATACGGCCAGCTCGGTGGCGAGCCGTACGGGTGCATCGTGGCCGACTACTACTTCGACCACACGCCGCCGGACGTCGACCTGCTCGGTTCGATCGCGAAGGTGGCGGCGGCCGCTCACACGCCGTTCGTGACCGGTGCGGCGCCTTCGGTGCTGCAGATGGAGTCGTGGCAGGAACTGGCGAACCCGCGCGACCTGACCAAGATCTTCACGCAGAACCTCGAATACACCGCGTGGAATTCGTTGCGCAATACCGAGGATGCGCGCTACGTCGGCCTCGCGATGCCGCGCTTCCTGGCGCGGCTGCCGTACGGCGCGAAGACCAATCCGGTCGACCAGTTCGACTTCGAGGAAGACACGAACGGCTCCGACCACAGCCGCTACGGCTGGGCGAACGCGGCGTATGCAATGGGCGTCAACATCAACCGCTCGTTCAAGCAGTACGGCTGGTGCTCGCTGATCCGCGGCGTCGAATCCGGCGGCACGGTCGACAACCTGCCGTGCCATACGTTCCCCACCGACGACGGCGGAATCGACATGAAGTGCCCGACCGAGATCGCGATTTCGGATCGTCGCGAGGCCGAGCTGTCGAAGAACGGCTTCATCCCGCTCGTGCATCGCAAGAACACCGATCACGCGACCTTCATCGGCGCCCAGTCGTTGCAGAAGCCGGCCGAGTATCACGACCCCGACGCAACCGCCAACGCGAATCTGTCGGCGCGCCTGCCGTACCTGTTCGCCTGCTCGCGCTTCGCGCATTACCTGAAGTGCATCGTGCGCGACAAGATCGGCGCGTTCAAGGAGCGCGAGGACATGCAGCGCTGGCTCAACGAATGGATCATGAACTACGTCGACGCCGACCCCGCGAACTCGTCGCAGGACACGAAGGCGCGCCGGCCGCTCGCGGCGGCCGAGGTGCTGGTCGAGGACGTCGAAGGCAATCCCGGCTACTACCAGGCGAAGTTCTTCCTGCGCCCGCACTTCCAGCTCGAAGGGCTGACCGTTTCGCTGCGGCTCGTGACGAAGCTGCCGTCGATCAAGGAAGCCGCTTAAGCATCCGGCAGGTCCCGCAGGGCCGCACGTCGGACCGCTTCGGGAGACGACAATCGGCCCGATTCCAACGTTCACTAAAAGGAGTACTACGCATGGCACAAGACATTTTTCTGAAGATCGACGGCATCAACGGCGAATCGCTCGACGACAAGCACAAGGACGAGATCGAAGTCCTGAACTGGGACTGGGAAATCCTGCAGGAATCGTCGATGCACTCGGGGAGCGGCGGCGGCGCCGGGAAGGCGACCGTCAAGGATCTCACGTTCGAACACAACATCGACCGCGCGAGCCCGAACCTGATGAAGTACGCGCTGACGGGCAAGCACATCGACCAGGCCGTGCTGGTGATGCGCAAGGCCGGCGGCAACCCGCTCGAATACCTGAAGCTCACGATGAGCGACGTGATCGTCACGCGCGTGAAGCCGTCGGGCAGCAAGGCCGGCGAGGAAAAGAGCCGCGAGACGGTGTCGCTGTCGTTCTCGAAGGTCAAGCAGGAGTATGTCGTGCAGAACGCGCAGGGCGGCAGCGGCGGCGCCGTCACGGCGAGCTTCGACATCAAGGGCAACAAGGAAGCGTAAGCGCGATGCGTCGCGCGCGGCAGCGCATTTGCGTTCTCCGCGTGCGGCGCATTGCGTGGTTCATCGAGGTGAATTTCGTATGCGTTCGATTCTGACTGCCGCTTCGGCCGCCGCGGTCGTGCTGCTCTCCGCCTGCGCGAGCGGCGAACCGAGGCCGAAGGTGCCGATTCGGCTCGAACTGGCCATCAACGCGGCATCCGACGTGAATCCGGACGATCGCGGACACGCGGCGCCGATCCTGGTGCGTCTCTACGAGCTGAAGAACGGCAATGCATTCGAGGCGGCGGATTTCTTCTCGCTGGAAACACAGGAGAAGACGGTACTGGCCACCGACGTCGTCAAGCGCGACCAGTTCCAGTTGCGCCCCGGCGAGCATCGGAAAGTTGTCCGGCGGCCCGATCCGGAAACGACTGCCATCGGCGTGATCGCGGCCTATCGCGATCTGCCGAATGCGGTATGGCGGTCGGTCTACACGATGCCTGCCGCGCCCGACAAGGCGTGGTATCGGCTTGTTACACCGAAGCTGAAACTGACTGTCGATCTCTCGGCCAAGGCCGTCACGATCGAGGAAACGAAGAAATGAAACACGTCGTGCAACGAAACGGACGAGACGTATGAGCTGGTACGCCAAGGTCGCCTGGCAGGAAGGGTTGTTTTTCAGACCGCAGCTTTTCCAGCAACAGGAGCGCTACTTCGAGAAGTACGCGCACATGCGTGCGGCGCCGCTGTCGCCTTTTTTCTTCGGCTTCGTGCATTACGCGCTCGATCTGGAGTCGCTCGCGCTCGGGAAAGTGATCGTCAAATCGGCCGCCGGCGTGTTCGCCGACGGCACGCCGTTCGATGCGCCGGGCAATACGCCGTTGCCGCCGCCGTTGACGATCCGTCCGGAACACCTCGATCAGGCGATTTATCTGGCCGTGCCAGTGCGTTTGCCGAACTGCGAGGAAACGACGTTCGAGGATACGCCCGATTCGATGGCGCGCTATCAGGTGTTCGATGCCGAGCTGCGCGACTCGAATTCGATCGGGCTGGCGCCCGAGTCCGTCCAGCTGTCGAACCTGCGGCTGCGTCTGGTGCCGGAGAAGGAGCTCGGCAACGCATGGATCGGTCTTGCTCTGACGAGCGTCAAGACCATTCGCGCGGACGGCAGTATCGAGCTGGATGACGCGATCGTGCCGCCCGTGTCGGGCTATGGCGCGAGCGATTTGCTGACGAGCTGGGTCACGAAGATCCACGATCTCGCGCATCTGCGCGCGAATGCGCTGTCGCAGCGGCTGGCCGGCACGGACGACACGACCGCGAGTGCGGCGACGGTCACGGATTACCTGCTGTTGCAGATCCTCAACCGGTACGAGCCGTTGCTGCAGCACATGCTGCGCGTGCCGACCACTTCGCCGGCGGAGGTCTACACGTTGCTGATCGCGATGGCAGGCGAGCTGTCGACCCATCTGCGCACGGACACGCGCCGTCCGGTCGATACGCATCCGCCATATCGGCATACGACGCCGCATCTGTGCCTGAAGCCGGTGGTCGACGACACGCACCGGCTGCTCAATGCCGTGCTCGTGCGTAGCGCGCAGAGCATCGCGCTGGAGGATAGGGGACACGGCATGCGCAATGCGGTGGTCGATCCGGCCGATATGCGGGGTTTCGCTTCGCTGGTGCTCGCCGTGCATGCGGCGATGCCGCCCGACGTGCTGCGTCAGCAGTTTCTCGCGCAAGCGAAGGCGGGGCCGTCGGAAAAGCTGCCGAGCCTCGTGCGCAGTCATTTGCCGGGTATCGGCATGCAGGCGCTGCCGGTGCCGCCGCGGCAGATTCCGTTCAACGCGGGATATATCTATTACGAGCTGACGCAGGGCGGGGCGCTGTGGGAGGAGGTGATGCGCCACGGCGGGATTGCGTTGCATGTGGCGGGCGAGTTTCCGTCATTGAAGCTTGAGCTTTGGGGGGTACGCACATAGGGCGATGGTTAAGAACGCACCGGATAACGAATTAATTCAATCTCGGCATTCGCTTGACTCGAATTTGATATGGAAAATCTGACTGAACGTACGCCCGAACCGTCTCGTGGAAGCCCTGTGCTTCGCGGTTTCGGTCTCGCCTGGTTGCTCTTTATCGCGGTGTATTGGACCGTTACATCTATCGATCCGATGAGTAACTTGTTTTGGCGCGGATACTTTTTTCTCGCGCCTCCGATTGCCGTGGTCGTGGTCGCCGGATTCTTTGCAGTGCGTGGAGAAAAGCGTTTTGCAGGGGGAATGTTTGCCGGTCTTGTCTCTGTGATGTGCGTAATTTTTTATCTGTTGTTTTCTTTATTTTTTGGAAATTCCCATTCCATAGTTAATGGTTGGAAGTAGGGCCGGGTAGGCGTTAGGGATCAACGTATTGCATACGATCAGTGACTCGATTGATTCAAGGGGCATCGGAATGGCTTTGTTTGATGCATCACGGACGCTATCGGTTTCCGGCGCGGCGTTGCCGACGTACGGCGGTCAATCGCTCCTGACGCCGGTGAAGCTCACGGGCGGCGAGACGATAGGCGAGTTGTTCGAATACGTCCTGGAGCTGAAGACGCCGGACGCGCTTGCGTTCTCGCCGAGCATCGCTGCGAACGTCGATCTCGATGCGCTGATCGGCACGGAGGTGACCGTATCGATCCAGTTCGAAGGCCGCGGGCATTTCATTCCGGGCCTTGCCGGTGGTGCCGGTATGGCGAATGTCGGCGCAGGCATGCGCGAAATCACCGGCATTGTCAGTCAGGCGGCGATCGTCCGTGAAGACGGCCGTTCGATCGTCTATGCGCTGACGCTGCGGCCGTGGCTCTGGCATGCGACCAGGAATTGCGACTGCCGCATTTTCCAGGACATGACGGTTGTCGAGATCACGGATGCCGTGCTGTCGGCCTATCCGTTTCCGGTCGATAAACGGCTGACGACGCCTCGGCCGAACAAGGTATGGCCCAAGCGCGACATTCAGCGCCAGCATTTCGAAAGCGACTGGACGTTCCTGCAGCGTTTGTGGGAAGAGTGGGGTATCTGCTACTTCTTCGAGCATGGCGAAGGCAAGCATCGGCTCGTGCTTTGCGATTCGATGGGGGCGCTCAAGCCGCTCGGCAACGCCTATGCCGAGCTTCGCTACGAACCGCCGACCGGTCGGCGCATCGACGAGGAGCATATCCATGAATTCTCGGTGTCACATGCGCTGACCACGGGCGCGGTGACGGCTGTCGACTACGACTACACGTTGCCGCGAGCGAATCTGACCGTGACGCGCGAGGATCCTCGCGATACGGGCCTCGCCCATCAGGAGCGCTATTCGTGGGGTGACTATGCACAGCCGCAAGCGGGGGCTGCCGGACTCTCCGGCGCGCACAACGAGCCGCGCACCGAAGCGGAATACCTGACGCTGGTGCAGATGCAGGCCTGGCGGTGTCAGGGATTGAGAGCCCACGGCAAGGGCAATTTGCGTGGCATGGTCACCGGGCAGACGTTCGTGCTGTCGCACTACCCGCAGGACGCGGCGAATCGCGAATATGCCGTGATTGCCTGCCGGCTGACGATCGAAGAGATCGGCGAAGCGTCCGGGGCTGGTCAGCAGTATCGGTGCGAAGCAGATTTCACGGTGCAACCGACCAATGAGCCGTTTCGGCTACTGCGCACGATAGCGAAGCCGCGGATGAACGGCGTCGAGTATGCCGTCGTGACCTGTCCCGACAACCAGGAAATCTGGACCGACGCCTACGGGCGGGTGAAGCTGCAATTTCTGTGGGACCGGCTCGGCAAGAACGACGAGCGTTCCAGCTGTTGGGTGCGTGTTGCGGGCGCGTGGCACGGCGATCAGTTCGGCGGCGTTTTTCTTCCGCGTCGGGGGCAGGAGGTCGAGATTGCCTTCGTCAATGGCGATCCGGACTTGCCGATCGTCGTGGGGAGCGCGGTCAACGCATTCAATATGCCGCCGTTCGCGTTGCCGGAGAACCAGGCGCTTGCCGGTTATCGCAGCAAGGAAATCGGCGGCCGGCGGGCGAATACGCTGGCTTTCGACGATACGAACGGCAAGATCCAGGCGCATCTGTCAAGCGATGAAGGGTGTTCGCAGTTGAATCTGGGGTACATCACGCGTATTGCGGGGAATGCGGGGCGGCAGGAGGAGCGGGGAAGGGGGTTTGAACTTGCGACGAGTCTGTGGGGAGTAGTGAGATCGGCATTGGGAATGCTGATCACGACCGAGGCGCCATCGAATGCGCAAAGCCGTGCGAAAGAAATGGACGAAACAGTTCGGCGACTCGCGGAAGCGCGGGACACCCACGAACGGCTGGCTGGACTGGCTCAGCAGAATGGCGGGCAGGAACCGAACGGTGACCAAAGCGAAGTTACGGCCGCGCTGACGGTACAGAACGATGCGATACGAGGGGACGCAACGACGGAGGGCGACCCATTTCCCGAGTTTGCTGAGCCGCATATGACGCTTGCCAGTCCGGCGGGCATCGAAACGACGACGGCGGGCAGTACACACATCGCGAGCGGTGAACATCTGGCATTGACGACTGGCGAACATCTTGGCATTGCCACAGGGCGATCACTGTTTGCGACCGTCAAGGAGAAACTGAGAATTTTCGTATACCACGCCGGGATCAAACTCATTTCCGGTGCTGGTTCAATTGACATTGAAGCTCTCAAGGATGCCATTAACCTGATGGCAAAAGTCCGGATCAGGCAAACCGCGACGAAAATTGAAATCTGGGCGGAAGAAGAGTTGTCGCTTCGTGGCGGGAAGAGCTTCATTACGCTCAGTAACTCGGGGATTACCAACGGTACGCCGGGGCAGTGGCAATCGTATGCCGCAACGCACGAGATGCCGGGGCCAAGAAGCGCACCCGATGACATTCCGGCTGCCGAACTCAAGGTATGTGAACTGAGCACGATCAAGGCGGCTGCTCGGCACGCCGCGATCGTGCCGCTTCGGTGAGGAGGCGTCATGCAAAGTTATTCGCTTCCCGAAGCAATGCTGGTCTGTACGCACGTGTTGGCCGATCGCCTCCTGGTGCGCGATTGGCTGAGCGGTTTGCCTTGGCAAGACGCCGCCCCCGAATGGCTCGGAAACGAACGTCATCTGCTTCCCGCAGTGCTTCGACTTGATCAGCTTGACGATACGCAGCATGAGGAAATTGCGCGGTGTCTCGCGGTCGAAACTGCATCAGCGATATTGATTCGCAGCGACTTGAGCGCTGACGCGCTGGCGCGACGATTGGCTCGCCACGTCACGGTCACGCTGGCAGACGATTCCGCCGCCGTGCTGCGTTTTGCCGATCCTGGCGTTTTCATTCATTTGTTGTGGATCTTGCCGCTTCCGCATCTTGCTTCCCTGTGTGACGGTGCGAGCGGCTGGTGGGTCCCACATCATGACTTATGGCACGAGCTCCAGTTCCGAGATCGACCGGAGGCAGTATGGAGCAGGCTCGACGAGGCTCAATCGATTGCACTGGCCAACGTCGGACTGGTTAATGACACGCTCGCGACACTGCCTGCTGTGCCTGACCTGAAGCAGCTGTGGCGCTGCAGTCAGGAGATCAATCAATGGCTTTGCGTAGCTCAGAGCAAGTTTGGCCTTGCGTGTGCGTCCGATTGCGTCGCCTTTGCCCGACATGGATGCCTCTTGGGGGAAGGCTTCACCGGTCATCCGAAGTTGGCTCCCTATCTCCACGAGGCGGCCACCAATCCCGGTCTCTACGCTGAGGCGAGTGCG
Source organism: Burkholderia pseudomultivorans (assembly GCF_001718415.1). Taxonomy (NCBI): domain Bacteria; kingdom Pseudomonadati; phylum Pseudomonadota; class Betaproteobacteria; order Burkholderiales; family Burkholderiaceae; genus Burkholderia; species Burkholderia pseudomultivorans. The sequence continues at coordinate 1,062,231 of NZ_CP013377.1, forward strand.
CTTCTCGAGGAAAGCGATTGGGACAACGTAATTGACGATATCGAACAGATGAATCGAAAACGGGAGGTTTCGTGACCAGACAAGATGCTTCACTCGCATTGCTGGAAAAGGCAAAGGCGATAGCTTTAGACGATTGCGAGTTTTGCCAAAAATCAGGTCTTGCCATTCTCCCGATCCGGGCAGCGGTCATGCGTCGAAATTCTGGCGCGCCGAATCTGCCGAAAAATCTGCAACCTGTTGATGGACAGGGTGGAAAGAGCCTTTCCTTGACGGGGCCGGCGGCCGCCTATACCGGTCGGACCCTGCGCGAAGGCTTTCTCTACGTGTACGACGAGCGAGGTACTTGGGAAAAGTACTGGATTACCCAACGAGGCTATCTAATGAAACTGCCGGTTGGGGTACCGTTGAACAGCGCATATGTCGAGGGGCGCGAGCCTTGCAACAAGACAGGGCACCGAGAAATCGCAGCCTGCATTACTGTGAAAGCTCCCAAAAGCGCTCGGCGGATTTGGGTTGGCTACTCGGTCGCCGAATGGACGCCGCGGGTACTCGAACTCAACCAGGAGGAAGCGTATCGCAGTCGCCACATGCGCGTATTCGATGTCAAGAAATGGATGGAGAGTGGCAAGGCGCCTCATGCGCAGGCGTTGGATAGTGTTGCATCCGTCGTAGCGGAGTATGCGCCGAAATCCAAGGTCGACACCTTTGCATTCTCGCCGTACGCATTCAACTCTCGCGCGTCAACCGCGGATAGCCTGTTGCATGCAGCTACGTCATTGGGTCCTGGGCCGGGCGCCATGCTGGTCATCGACGATCCTGCGGGAATGGCGACGGAAATTGGCGCTATCGCAGCGGAACTGCACAACGAATTCATGGCCGTTGGGGAGCGGTCTCGAAAACTGAGCGTTTCCACCGCAATTTTGAGCCTTCAAAGCGCCGTGGCTGATCGCGCGGAGATCAATGCAATTGTCGAAGGCGACGAGCTGGAGCAAGACGGTCATTGGGTTCCGGACGGAGTCGGGCGCATGACCTATGTAGCCAATCCTCCTAAGCTTCCTGATACCACGGTGGCGGACTTACGTGATGCCTCGAAGAAGTCGTGGGACAAGTATCTGATCGATTACGACGAAATTGCTCGCGGCGATTGGCACAACCAATTCAATACCGAATATGGTCAGTTTCACGATGAGATTTTGCATCCGTTGGCGATGTCTCACGTCCAGTGGATGACAAGCAATCAGATGCTGAACTATCTGAACTGCACGCATGACGACGCATCTGCCGGAGTGGGGCTCGTCTATGCCCGAACCCTCACCGCCTGTATCCAGGCTACGGAACAATTCAAGCCTTGCGCGCAGTTGTACATCCGTTGGCTTAACGGCGTGATTTCCGATGACAGGAACATCTTGCTGCGCGGCATCGTCCTGAATCTGAAGGGAAGCAGGAAGAAGTTCCTGGAAAGCCTCAAACCAGAAGTCGCGTGGAAAACGATTGGCTGGGACAACCTGATGCTGGCGTTCAACAATGCCATCGACGGAGTGGCGAAGCAGGCTCCGGAGGTGTTGGGAAAATTGCTGGCCTCGCTTGGCGGATCGATTACGCAAGTACTGCAAAGTGCAGCGGATGGACCGGTTCGCCACGCCCTTGTTGCGTGTGGCGTCGTGAGCGGGCGAGCAGTGGTGCCAGTCGAGTTGACCGGATCGTATAAGGCATACCGCGCGTCGCTTATCCGTCAGCTTCTGAAGGCCTCCGGCGTCAAGAAGATCAGCGAGAACGCCATGCGGCGCGAAGTCTCGCTTGCTTTACGGCGCTTGCAGATTCGTGGAGAACCGATGAACGCGGTTGTCTCAACGAAATTCCTGGTGATGATCGACGAGGAGTCAATCAAAGGGATGCCCAATGGCTTAAACAAGGCGGAACAGGCGAAATGGCTCGCAAACTCGGTTCGCTCCGCGGAGGAGATCGAGAGGCTGAATCTGTCGGCGTGGCAGGAGCGAGTCAATGTATCGCAAAAGATGGCAACCGCAGGCAAAGCGTTGCCGTTTATCGGCAACATGCTGGCGGGGCTCTTCCAGTGGGCCGCCTATCAAAAAGTATCGAAGGACCTGGCGGGCTCGATGAAGGATGACAGGCTGGAGACCCAGTTCAGGCTGGGAAGTGCCGTTATCGCGTTGGGTTCTACCGTGGCCGACTCCATTGCGAGGGCCGCCAGCAGTTTGGCCGAGACGACTTTGCTGAAAGGGCGGGCTGCGGTGTTGGAGGTGGTTGGAAGCATGTTTCGGTCTGCATCGAAGGTGCTGGGCATCGTGGCTGCAGGAATCAATTCATATTGGGATGGAAAGAATGCAATCGATGCATATAAAGAAAAGAACTTCCCTCTGTTCGTGGCTCTCCTAGCTTCTGCGGCTGTCGGTTCTCTCACTGCTGTTCTGATTGCATTTGGCGCGGTTTTCTGGGCGATCATGGCCACGCTAGCATTCATTTCCGCCGGCGTGACCGCGACATTTCTACAGGATGACAAGATCGATAAATGGTTGAAGCGTTGTTACTGGGGTTTTCTCGGTGAAGAAAGCCGCTATTCAAACGCAGAGTCGGAAATGAGCGAGTTTTCCATTTTATCGGGAAGTTGAAATGGATTATACGGGATTGCTCGCAAAAAAATATCGTGTAAATCGGAAGTTGACTAATGAGGAAAGGTTGAATCGCCTTGATCAAAAGGTGAGGCAAGATATAGACCCATTCTACAATATTTCGGTAATAAAACTGAATTCTGTATACCTCGAGTGTGTTGATCGGTGGTTTATCTATCGTGGTTCTGCGACCGCGTTGATTTTGATTTTCTTTGTTTCCGCTGTTCTTATGCTAATCGGACCGTGGCTCTTGACTTCGTCGCCGCATCTGGTCCCAACTGTGTCTGATCTAGTCTGGATGCTTACTGTTGCTTTAATTTATGCCCCTGGCTGTTCCTTGTTGATGTGGTTTTTTCTCAAGGAGTCGTTTTCTTGGACGCATTTTCCGATCAGGTTCAATTATAGAAATAAGAAGGTGTATGTGTTTCGGCGGGATGGAACCGTTTTGATTGCAGATTGGAACAACATGTTTTTCACCCTCGGGCGTTGCGAGCGGACGGTCGGTCAACAGAATTGGGATATCCGCGGTCACGTACTGGACGAGGACGGTGAGACAGTACGAGAGACATTCGCCTTACCGGGCGACACGATGCGCGTGGATCAATTGAAGCACTGCTGGGAATTTGTCCGTCGGTATATGGAGGAAGGGCCAGCGTCGGTGTACCGGGACGTCTACTGGTGCCACGATATTGCGGAGCGCCGTGAGAAGTACAAGGCGGGGCTCAGATACATGTTCTTCTCGCTGAATGGACAACCTATCGGACAAATATTGCTTTCGCCGGTCTTTTTCGTGGCGTCGCTCGGCCGATGGTTCGCGATGCGCACGAGCAAGATTCCGGTATGGCCGGCGGAAATCGAAGCTGAATGTGCGGTGGAGCCCTTCGACCCGTATCTGCGTGATGCGTCGCGCAACCCCGACAAGATCCCGATGGAGCCGATGTGATGATGCAGATCGAAACTGCTCTCGACATTCGAAGCCGAAGAACGGGTTTCGTCACTGTCGTAACTGGATTCTGACATGGACTACACGGGACTGTATGCGAAGAAGTATCGTGTGAATCGGAGGCTGACCGATGAGGAGCGGTCGAATCAATTTCATCAAAAAATACGTCTAGAAATTCCTCCCTTCTACAATATTTCCTTGATCGAAATGAACTCAACGTATCTTGAGTGTGTTGATCGTTGGTTTATTTATCGGGGATTTATGACGGTTGCGTGTTTGTATCTTTTTGCGGTTACGTTGAGCGTGATGGCGATGCCATTGTATATGAATACGGAGATGCATTTTATTCCTACTAGATTGGATTTTGGATTTATGTTGTTCTTCCTTCCTTTTGCAATCCCGCTGTGGGTGCTGCTTTCGTGGATATTGTTTAAGGAGTCGTTTCGGCTAACGCACTTCCCAATCAGATTCAATTATAGGAATCGTATGGTGTACGTATTCAAACCAAACGGATCGATCGTGCAAGCGAAGTGGGACGACATATTTTTCACCCTCGGGCGTTGCGAGCGTACGGTCGGGCAACAGAATTGGGATATCCGCGGTCACATACTGGACAAGGACGGTGAGACGGTGCGAGAGACGTTCGCCTTGCCGGGCGACACGGCGCTCGTGGAGCAATTGAAGCACACCTGGGAATTTGTCCGTCGCTATATGGAAGAGGGGCCAGCGTCGGTTTACCGGGACGTCTACTGGTGCCACGACATTGCGAAGCGTCGCGAGAAGTACAAGGTTGGACTCAGGTACATGTTCTTCTCGCTGAATGGTCAACCCATCTGGCAAATATTGCTTTCCCCGATCTTTTTCGTGGCGTCGCTCGGCCGATGGTTTGCGATGCACACGAGCAAGATTCCGGTATGGCCGGCGGAAATCGAAGCCGAATGCGCGGTAGATTCCTTTGACCCGTATCTGCGTGATGCGTCGCGCAACCCCGACAAGATCCCGATGGAGCCGATGTGAGTGCCGCGCCAATCGAATAACCGACGCACCGCACTGAAATAAAGCTCTCAATAAGCAAGGACCATTTGATGTCTCTTCCCATCGCAGTCTTAGGAGACCGTACCGATCACGGCGGCCGGATCATTACCGGCTCGACCACACATACGATCGGCGGCAAGCCTGTTGCACGGCTTCACGATCTCGTCGAATGCCCTCGATGCAATCCGGATGGCCGTCCGCACGGCCTGAACCGGATTATCGAAGCCCACCCAACGCTGACAGTAGGAGGGCGTCGTGTTGCTTTGCATGGACACCGCACCGAGTGCGGATGCTTACTCGTCGGCAGTACTGTTGCGAGGGTTGGATGATGAGCCGCGCGAAATACCTGGCTGGCGAAAGACACGATGTAACGGTTGCCGTCGACGTTCCGACGTTCGCAGATATCGTCGATTCCGACCGAAACAGGAAGACTTACGTGATTCCACCGGGCGAAGCAGAGACGCAGAGACTGAATGCGATCAGGCTGGCGCGGAATCCTTTGCTTGAGGCAGCGCGTCCGCTATTGAGAGCGCAGGCGGATATGCCCGATACCCTGGCAGGTCCTGCAAGTGAGCTTCTGCGCAAGATGCTGGAGCACGAGCTGCGCATCTTTCAGAAACTGTGCGAGCAGGCCAACATCCGCCGCGATCATATGATCGGCGCACGATACTGCCTCTGCACGGCGCTTGACGAGGCCGCGATGAGGACAGAGTGGGGCCGCAGTGGATCTTCCGGGTGTGAATGGGGTAACCGCAGCCTTGCGACAACATTCCATGAGGATCGCGACGGCGGCGAAAAAGTTTATCTGCTGATCGGCCGGCTGCTGCAGGCGCCTCACGAGCATCGCGATCTGTTGGAGGTGATTTACCGGGTCCTCAGTCTAGGCTTTGAAGGACGCTACCAGGACGTTGCCGACGGCAAGCGCAAGCACGACGCGGTTCGCCAACGGCTTTACACCGAAATCACATCGCAACGCGACCTCGTGCCGTTGACTTTGTCGCCCCACTGGCAACCCGGCACAAAGGGCAAGCGCCCGTCGTTCTACGAGTTCCCGGTGTGGATTACCGCAATGCTTTTGTCGGTGGTCCTGCTCGGCCTGTTCGGATGGTTCAAGTACGAACTATCCAATCACAGCGCGGACGTTCAGAAGCAGATTGCCGACATTGCCCGCATGACGCCGCCGCCTGCGCCGCCGCCGCAACTGCACCTCAAGCAGTTGCTCAAGGATGAAATCGCCGCCGGCACGGTCAGCGTCGACGAGGACGCTCGCCGAAGCGTCGTCACGTTCCGCGGCGACGCGATGTTCCGGCCCGGTGGCGCCTCTGTCCAGGCCTCGATGAATCCGCTGATCGCGAAGATCGCGGCAGAGATCGCCAAGGTCCCCGGCAAGGTAACGATTATCGGCTACACGGACAACGTGCCGATTCGCAGCCGCCAGTTCGCGTCGAATCAGGCGCTGTCGGAGGAGCGGGCCACCCAGGTCATGCAGATGCTGCAAGCCGCCGGCGTACCGGCGAACCGCCTGGAAGCCGTCGGCAAGGGCGATGCCGATCCGGTCGGCGACAACCGCACCGCGCAGGGCCGCGCGCAAAACCGCCGTGTCGAGATCGACGTCGCACGATAAGCCAGATCCGTTTCCGGAATAATCCATGAAGAAGTTTCCGTTCCTGCCGTTTCTGGCCTCGCGCCAGTTCCTCGCGTTCCTCGCACTGATCGTCGTTGCACTGGTGATCTGGTTCGTCGGTCCGTTCTTCACATTTGGCGGGCTCAAGCCATTCGCGGATGCCGGCATGCGTGCGCTGCTGATCGCGTTGCTGCTCGCCGGTGTGCTGCTCTGGCTTGTCGGGTGGTCGATCAGCATCGTGTTGGCCGCATTGCTTTGCTTGCTGATCTGGTACGCGGGCCCGTTGCTTGCGTTGGGTCGCACGGCGCCGCTGGAATCGGCGTCGGCACGTCTTGGCGCGATCGCCGTGGTGGCAGCCGTTTTCGTCGTCGTCGGCATGTTCCGCATTTGGCAAAAAATGCGCGAAGACGCCGCGTTCATGAAGAAGATGCTGCGTCTGGATCGCAAGAAGGCGGACCCGCTCGCGGCTTCACGTCTTGAGAAAGTCGAAGGCGGCGTGACGAGCGCGCTCGCGCGCCTGAAATCGATGCGTACCGGCGCACGCGGCCTCGGCAAGCTGTTCCAGGGCAAGCGCTATTTGTACGAGCTGCCCTGGTACATCACGCTCGGTTCGCAAGGATCCGGCAAGACGAGCATCCTGATGAACGGCGGGCTGGCATTTCACGTTGCCGAGCAGATGCAGCGCGCGGCCGCGAAACCGACTGCCGATGCCGCCGCCGTGGACTGGTGGCTGACGAATGACGCAGTGCTGATCGACACGACCGGCTACTACACGCGTCATGGCATGTCGACGGCCGAGGCCGCCGATACACGCGTCGCAGAACAGGACAAGCCGGCAGCTGACGTGGCCGACAAGGATGCCGCCAACGCGCAGGCGAGCCCGGAACGTTCCGCCGATGGCACGCAACAGGGCGCGCCTGCGAAATCGGAGGTGACGGCTGGCTCGAAGTCGAGCGTCGATGTCGTACCGCGTGCTGCCGACAGGCGCGAGCTTCCGCAGCAGATCGATCGCGCGGAATGGTTCGGCTTTCTCGGCCTATTGCGTCGACACCGGCCTCGTGCGCCGATCAACGGCGCATTGCTGACGGTCGATCTTGCGACGCTGGCAAGCGCGGATGAACAGGCGCGCGTCGCCGAGGCTGCCGCATTGCGCGCAAGGCTGGCCGAACTGAGAGAGGAACTGGGCGTTCGCTTCCCCGTTTACCTGACGATCACGAAGATGGACCGCCTCGCGGGCTTTGCCGAGTATTTCGGGACGCTCACGTCCGAGGGGCGGGCGCAGGTCTGGGGTTTCACGCTTCCATACGGCAAGGAAACGGTTGCGAAGGAAGGGCTGCGTGCGCGTTGTCACCACGAACTCGCGCAACTCGCGCAACGGTTGACGGGCTCGATCGATACGCATCTGCAGGACGAATACGACCTGAACAAGCGGCGAAAGCTTGCCGCGTTGCCTGAGGCGTTTTCCGCGCTGCTCGAACCGCTGCTCGACCTGATCGACCGCGTATTCCTCGATTCCCGCTACGACAATACGCAGCTCCATTCGACGTTGCGCGGCGTGTATTTCACGAGTGCCCGGCAACATGGCAGCGAGATCGTGGCGGAACGCCATACGGTCGTTCAACGTCTTCTGTCGACCGAGAAGCCCGCCGCGGTCGCACCGTCGCGTGCCGAGGGGAACCAGGGATTCTTCCTGCACGATCTGCTGACCCGCGTCGTGTTCCCGGAGGCGCATCTCGTGGCTCCCAACCTGCGTTGGGAATATCGCTACAGGCTGTTGCGCCTGATCGGCCACACACTGGCGCTGCTGCTGTTCGTCTGGCTGGCGATCGGCTTGCGCGTGAGCTACGGCAACAACAGCGATTATCTCGACGCGATGGGCCGCAAGGCGCAGGCGCTTGCCGCCCGCGTCACGGCGTTGTACAAGACGCCCGAACTGCAAGCCGTGCCCGACACGCTGACCGAGGCGCGCAATCTGCCCACGTTTCCGGGGCTCGACCTGTCCGATCCGGACAGCGCATGGCGCTACGGTCTCTACGTACCGACGGACATTGCCGCCGAAAGCCGCCGCACCTACGATGCGCTCGAAGACAGCCTCCTGCTGCCGCACATCGTGCATCGCCTGGAGGACGTCATGTCCGGGGCCATTGCCAGCAGGGATTCAAAAGCCGCCTACGATGCGCTTCGTGTGTACCTGATGCTGTACGACAAGGCGAAGTTCAATGCCGGCGACGTGAAGGCATGGGTGCTCGACGACTGGGCGAAGACCGACAGCGCCGCCGCTTTCGGCGGCAGGGCGTCGATGATCGAGCACGTGCAACAGCTGTTCTCCGGGGAGCGTGTCGTGCAGTCTTCGCTGATCCGCAACGACGCGCTGGTACGGCAGACGCGCGCGTTCCTTGACGGCAGCAACGCGACCGACCGTCTTTATCAGCGCGCGAAGGCCGCGATGCTCACGGAAGCACCGGACGAGTTCACGTTGCTGCGCGCTGTCGGCCCGCAGGCCGGAACGGTATTTACGCGAGCGAGCGACGCGCCGTTGTCGCGCGGCGTGTCGGGTCTCTTCACGTTCGACGGCTACCGGAATATGTTCGACAAGCGACTGCGCGAGTTCGTGCAACTCGCGCGCGACGACGACGCATGGGTGATGGGGCGCTCATACCTGGGCGAGGCTCAAAAAAAAACGGCTGAGATGATCAATGGCGCGGATGATGCGTTGACCGACGCCGTCCGCCGCGAATATCTGATGGAGTACGCGCAACAGTGGACGGCGTTTCTCGACGACATCCGCACCGTGAGCGGCACGAGTCTCGCATTCAATCTGAAGGTGCTGCGCAGCTTTGCAGCGCCGGATTCGCCGCTCGCGCGCCTTGCCCGCGCCGCAGTGCGCGAGACGACGCTCACGCAGCAACCCGTTGCGTCGAACGGTTCACTGCTGCAGAAGGCGGCCGACCAACTGAATCAGAAAGCCGACAAGGCGCTCGGCATTCGGGCCTCGGAGCGTGTCGAGCGGGAACTCGTCGACAATCGTTTCGCGGCGTTGCGCGAGGTCGTGACGGGAAACGTCGATGCACTGCCTGACGCGCACTCGGCCGGCACCCAGGCGGACAAGACGGGACTCGACGGCGTCGCCAACCTGCTGAACGACTATTACACGGCGCTGACCGTCGCCGATAACGCGCTGTCGAACAACAGCATGCCGCCGGCGAGCGACACGGCCGCGAAGCTGAAGATGGCCGCCGACACGATGCCTGCGCCGTTCCGCGCGATATTGCTCAAGCTCGCGGCCGACGGGTCGCGTGAGGTCAACCATGGGATCGGTCAACTGTTGTCGCGCCAGATGCAGGCGGTAGTCGGCGACACCTGTCGGTTGACGATCGAAGGAAACTATCCGTTCGCTCCCGACAGCAAGCGCGACGTCGGTATCGACGACTTCACGCGCGTGTTCGCACAGGGCGGCGTGATCGACGATTTCTTCGTGAAGACGCTGGCGCTGTTTGTCGATACGTCCGCGAAGCCCTGGCGCTATCGAACGCTGCCGGGCGCGACGGAGCCCGTGCAGGGGCCGGATCTCGAACCGTTCGAGCATGCGAAGGCGATTCGCGACATCTTCTTCAACGATCCGGGCCACAAGCAGATGACGTGGAAGGCCGATATTCGGGTCCCGGAGCTCGCGCCGACGATCATGAGCCTGTCGCTCGACATCGACGGGCAGACGACGCTTTACCAGCACGGTCCGGTTGCGCCCTTCACGATTGCGTGGCCGGGGCCGCGCGGCGGCGCGCACGCCGAGATCACGGCCAGCCCGCGCATCCGGCCGGACACGTCGACGATTTCAACCAATGGGCCTTGGGCGTTGATGAGGCTGCTTCAGAAAGGCAAGGTGATCGGAACGGCCACGCCGGGCCGCACGCGCGTCGCGTTCGGTTTCGACGGTCGCGAAGCGGTGCTCGACATCGCAAGCGCTGGCAGTGTCGCGAATCCGTTGACGAGCGACGTGTTGAAGACGTTCCGGTGCCCGACCTCGATGGCGATGTTCAGTTTGCCGGACAGCGGTCCGCCGCCCGGTTTGCCACAGGGCATGTTGCCGATAAACGCGGGAAGCGTTTCCCGTTGAATCGGAAGGGGCGATCAAGATGAGTCTGTTAACAGCCGATCTGCAAAGCCACGGCGGGAGCCTGGCGTCGCTGTCCGTCGCGACGAGGCTCAAGCGGGCGGAGCAGTCGATCAACCCGCTGCTCGAAGCCGCGCGCGTCTTGCTGGGTGCGTTGGCAGATACGCCCGACATTCTCGATGCCGATTCGGTAGGCCGGCGGCGACGGTGGCTGGAGCAGGAACTCCGGCTGTTTACGCGCCTCGGCGCTGAACTCGACCTCCGGCCGGACCATGTCCGGAGCGCAACCTATTGCCTGTGTTCGGCGCTCGATGAGTCTGCGATGCAGACGCGCTGGGGAAAAGGAGAGACCACCGGTGTCGAATGGGAGGTCGACGGGCTGGCTGCCGCGATGGGTCACGATCGTCAGGGCGGCGACCGTGTTTTCCGGCTGATCGACGAGGCATTGTGCAGCCCGCGCGAGAACCTCGATCTGATCGAGTTGTACCAGAACGTCCTCGATCTCGGGTTTCGCGGGCGTTACCGATTCGAGCGCGACGGACAGAAGCGCTTGAAGCGCGTTCGCGAGCGCGTGCACGACGTGGTCGTGACGGGCGGGGTGGGCGTGAATTTCGCAAGGGAGCCGATCCGACAAACGCGACGGACGGTCGACCCGTGGGTGCGTCCGTTGGCGATGCGTCGTTCGTCGCGCATCGGGGTTGTTGTCGGCATAACCGGGGCGTTGCTGCTAGGCGCGGCGGGATATGCCTCGGTGGACTATTGGCTCGTATCGAGACAGGCGCAACGCATGTCGCCGTTCGACTCGCTGGCTCGGGATCTGGAACAGCGGCTGCGTGACGAGGTCGCAGCAGGGAATGTCGAACTGATCCGGGATCCCGGACGCCATGCCTTGACGCTTCGCTTTGTCGGCATGTTCGTACCGGGCGCGGTGACTGTGGCCCCGTGGGGGGCTTCCGTCGTGGCGTCGGCCGGACGGGAAATTGCGTCGATCGCTGAAGGTACGGTCGTCCGGGTAGTCGGATACGCGGACAGCGCGCCCGCCGGGTCCGCGCGTCAGGTTTCCAACCAGGCACTTTCCGAAGCACGTGCCGAAAATGTCGCCCGGATTCTTGTCGCGGCCGGCATACCGGCACATGGCCTCCGCGTGGAAGGGCGTGGGGATGCCGACGCGTTGGCGGACAACGGTACCGAGTCGGGAAGGGCGAGGAATCGGCGCGTCGAAGTCATCGTCGCGGAATAACGCGGGAAATGTCGCGCTGGCGGTTATCCGCGGTCGATCCCGTATCGCATGCTATTGATTGTCGTCGTCGATACACTCGTCGACACGAGTCGGCAGGATATGAACGTTATGGGCCACTCGATCGCGGGCGCGGTGACCGCGAATGCGAGATGATGCGGGAAGCCGAAGCCAAAGCAGCGCCGTTGGTTGCCAAGCCGACGCGTGCTGGGAGGAACTGGTCCATCGCGCGGATCGCGTCACGGCCGCCGAGCACGGGCAATCAGGCAATCAGACCTTCAAGGCTTCACGCCTTCACGCCGCTTCCGCGGCGCGCGCCGCGTCGAGGCACGTCGCCAGCACCATCGCAGCCGCATTCCCCGGCGTCGACCCGAGCAGTTGCGGTGCATAGACGCTATCGCCAATCTCGATCGGCTGCCCCGACAGCGCGCAGACCCCACGCCGCCGCGTCGTAAACAACCGCCACTTCTGATACCCGTAATGCCCGGTACACGCATCTCGCCACGAAATCATCGCGGTGTCCGGCGTTGGTCGCTCGAGCACGCTGATCGTCGGCCGGCTCGCCGGATCCCAAGGCGGCAGCCGGTCGCGCGTGATGGTGCGTCGCCGCGGCGCCTGCCAGGACGCGGGTGGCATGTCGAAGCTGCCGATCTCGGCGACGGTTCTGATCCAGGATGCTGCACTGTCGTCCATGTCTGTTTTCCCTCGAAACACTACGCGATGTCGCGGCGCGCGGCATCAGGACAGGCGGATGCGCGGCTGCACGCAGCCGTTGATGCGTTCGGCGATCCACAGCATCGTGGCCTTGCGGAACCCGTGCAGCGCCTGCTGATGCCGCCGGTACAGCATCAGATGACTGAGCTGCGCAAACCGGCCGCGAATGAAGCCGCCGCGAAAGAACCCGAACTGCCCGAGCGTGCCGAACGCGTCGTAGTCGCTCAGCGATACGAGCGCACCGAAGTCGTGGAACGCGAACGCGGGCATCGGCTTGCCGTCGAGCCACGCCGGCAGGTGCTTTGCCAGGTGTTCGGCCTGCTGCGTCGCGACCTGCGCGGTCGGCGGCAGCGGCCGCTCCTGGCCGTCGGGCAGCAGGCTCGCGCAATCGCCGATCGCGAAGATGTGCTCGTCCGCCGTTGTCTGCAGCGTGGGGCCGACGACGATCTGGTTCGCGCGATTCGTGTCGAGGCCGCCGAGCGCCTGCATGAACTCGGGCGCTTTCACGCCGGCCGCCCACACCATCAGGTCCGCTTCGGCGAACGAATCGTCGCCGTAGTGGAAGCCGTTCGGGGCGGCCGACGTCACGCGCGTCGACGTCAGCACCCGAAAGCCGATCCGTTCGAGCTGTTGCTGCGCCGACGCGGAAATCTTCGGCGGAAACGCGGCGAGGATGCGCGGCCCGCTTTCGAGCAGCGTGAGCTGCAGCCGCTCGCGCACCGTTGCATCGCCGTACGCCTGCGCGACTTCCAGCAGCCGGCTCAATTCCGCCGCGAGCTCGACGCCGGTCGCGCCCGCGCCGACGATCGCGACGCGCAGCGCCTCGTCGCGCGCGACGCTGCGAAACACGCGCATCCGCAGCGCCTCGTTGAAGGCCTCGGCCTGCGGCTGGCTGTCGATGAAGTAACAGTGCTCGCGCACGCCCGGCACGCCGAAATCGTTGGCCTGGCTGCCGAGCGCGAGGATCAGCACGTCGTACTCGAGTTCACGCGCTTCGAGCACCAGCGCGCCGTCCTGCGAGCGGATCTCGCCGAGCCGCACGCGCCGGCGTGCGCGATCGAGCCCTTGAAGCTCGCCCGGCTGGTACGTGTAACCGTGCTCGCACGCATGCGCGACGAAGATCACCTGCTGTTGCTGCACGTCGCGCGTGCCGGCCGCGATCGTGTGCAGCATCGGCTTCCACACGTGGGTCGGGCTGCGGTCGACGACGGTGACCTGCGCGCGGCCGGACTTGCCGAGCCGTTCGCCCAGGCGGGTCGCGAGCTGCAATCCTGCGATCCCGCCGCCGACGATGACGATGCGAGTAGGGGTTGTCATGTATAAATCATCACGTGATGAATAAGGTATGATCGTAGCGCTTTCCGGCTCCGGGTGTCAACGGAGTCGAGCGGGCGCCCGTTTCCTTCGATCGCATGAAACGGGGGCAGAACACTCGCGATCGAACCACTCGACAGGAGCAGCAACACGTGGTTGAAGTTACTGAGCGTGCGCCAGCGAAGCGGCGTACGCGCGGGCGGCCGTCGGCGGGCGAGACCGTCGGACCCGACGTGATCTTGCGCAGCGCGCGCCGCACCTTCGCGAAGCGCGGCTACGATGCGACGAGCGTGCGCGAAGTCGCGCGCGAACTGGGCGTCGACGCGGCGCTGATCGCCCATCATTTCGGCTCGAAGGAAACGCTCTGGCTGGCCGTCGTCGAGCAGATCGTCGAACTGGCGGAACCGATGTTCGATGCGTTGCGCGGGTTGCGCACGTCGTCGCTGCCGCATCGCGAGCGCGTGCGGCGTGCGATCGAGCTGTGCGTCGATCACGAGTTCGACGAGCCCGACATGGGCATGTTCTTTTCCACGGCGGCGACCGAGGAGGGCGCGCGGCTCGACCGGCTGCAGGAGCGGCTGGTGCGCCCGTATCACGACGCGATGGTGCCGTTGCTCGACGAGGCGATGCAGGCCGGCGCGATCCGCCGGACCGATCCGAACGTGCTGTTCTTCATGATTGCAAGCGCGATCGGCATGACCGTGTCGTACAGCCACATGATGCTGGAGTACACGTCGCTGCCGACGCGACAGGCCGATTTCAAACGGACCGTGCTCGACGTCGCGCTCAACCAGCTCGGCGATTGAGCGTCACGCGCGCCACGCGCGCGCTCACGTCGCCGCGTTGAGCCCCAGTTCGCGCACCGCGAGCCGCGCGGTGTCGCGCAGTGCATCGACGAGCGGTGACGGCGTGCGATAGGCGAGCGCCAGTTCGTACGCGAGCGGGCACCCGGCACCCTTCAATTCGCAGAACGTAATGCCCCGCGGCTGCATCGGCACGAACAGGCGCGGCATCAGCGCGACGCCGATGCCGCCCGCGACGAGCCCGGCCGTCGTCTGCATCTGACGCGGCTGCTGCACGACGCGCGGCGTGAAGCCGGCCTGCGCGCACGCGGTGACGATCCGCGCGTGCATGCCGGGGCCGTGATGCGCGGCAAACAGCACCCACGGTTCGTCCGCCAGTTCCGCGAGCGCGATGCGCCGGCGGCGCGCCAGCCGGTGCCGGTCGGGCAGCGCGGCAACCATGCGGTCGCGCAGCAGCGGCTCGATGCGCACGTCGCGGGCATCCGCCACCGGCAGCACGACGAGGCCGACATCGGTGCGGTCCTGTCGCAGCGCCAGCACCTGCTCGGCGGTCGTGCCTTCCTCGAGCTGGAAATCGACGTGCGGATGTCGCTCCTGGAACGCGCGCAGGACCAGCGGCAGCAGGGCGTTGACCGTGCTGTCGACGAACCGCAGCCGCAGCGTGCCGCCGAGACCCGCGCCCGCGCGGCGGGCCGCGATCATCGCGCGCTCGGCCTGCTCCAGCGCACGCCGCGCTTCGAGCAGGAACGCGTCGCCGGCCGGCGTGAGCGTCGTGCCGCGGTTGTCCCGGGCGAAGAGCATGACGCCCAGCTCGTCCTCGAGCTTGCGGATCGCCGCGCTGAGCGGCGGCTGCGCCATGTGCAGGCGCTCGGCGGCGCGCCGGAAGCTCAGCGTCTCGGCGACGGCGATGAATTGCCGGAACCGGCGCAGATCGATCATGCGATACCTTCCATGTATCAGTTGATCATCGAATTCGTATTTTATCTATCGCACGGCGTCGACCAGACTTCCGGTGTCATTCATTGTCGACATTCGGGAGGGCAGGTCATGACAGGCAACGAATCGCAGCGCACGGCGCTGGTGACAGGCGGGTCGAGCGGGATCGGTTTCGCGATCGCGCGGCGCTTGATCGACGACGGTTATCGCGTCGCGATCGTGGCGCGCGATGCGCAGCGGCTGGCAGCGTCGGTCGCGCAGCTCGGCGACGCGGCGCGCGGGCATGCGGCGGACCTGAGCGTGCGGCGCGAAGCGGAGGCGGCCGTCGCCGCGATCGTCGCGCGCTGGGCGCGCATCGACGTGCTGGTCAACAACGCGGGGCTGACGCGCCGTGTCGGCGCCGATACGTCGGCCGACGACGCCGAGGCCGCATGGGATGCGGTGATCGACGCGAACCTGAAGAGCGCGTTCGTCACGACGCTGGCCGTGCTGCCGCATCTGGCCACGCACGATGCGCGCATCGTCAACGTCGGCTCGATTGCCGCGCGCGCGGGCAGCCTGCTGCCGGGCGGCCTCGCATATGCGGCGGCGAAGGCCGGCGTCGAGGGGTTCACCGTCGCGCTCGCGCGCGAACTGGGGCCGCGCGGCGTCACGGTCAATACGGTCGCGCCAGGCTATATCGCGGATACGCGCTTTTTCGGCGATGGCGGCGTCGCGTCGGACATCGCGGCGACCATCCGCGAGCAGACGCCGGTCGGCCGGGCCGGGCATCCTGCCGATATCGCGGATGCGGTCGCCTGGCTCGCGAGCCCGCGCGCCGCGTTCGTCACGGGCGCGACGATCGCGGTGAACGGCGGCTGGCGGGTCGGGTAACACGCCAGCCGCCATCGAGAGCACACGTCATTCCAGATCGGTGGGCGGCGGATCGCCAAGCCAGCGCCGCGCGCCGGGCCCGTTGCGGCCCGCGCGGTCCTCGGGGTTGGTCAGCTTGCAGCGTTTCAGCGACAGGCAGCCGCAGCCGATGCATTCGTCGAGGTTGATGTAGAGCCGCTGCAGTTCCTCGATCCGGCTTGCGACGCGCTGCTTCCAGCCGCGCGACAGCCGCTGCCAGTCCTTGTTGGTCGGCGCCGAGTCTTCCGGCAGGCTGACGAGCTGCTCGGCGATCTCGTCGAGCGAATAGCCGATCCGCTGCGCGAACACGATGAACGCGATCAGACGCAGCACCGCGCGCGAATAGTGGCGATGGCTCGACCCGTTCCGATGCGACTTGATGAGTCCGCGCGCCTCGTAGAAGCGCAGCGTCGATGCCGGCACGCCGCTGCGCGCGGCGACTTCACGAATCGACATCAGCGGCCATTGCGGGACTTCCTGGATACCCATGATGCCCTCCGGGAAAGCTTGACTTGAAGTTAACTTCAACTTTTATCCTGCGCGGCAGTTTAACTCGTCGCGAGGCATCATGCTCTCCTTATCCCTACGCAGGACCTCGCCTTTGGGCGCGGCCTGCGCGCTGCTGCTGGCGCTGTCGGGCTGTCACGACGGCAAAGGCGGCGCGCCCGCCCAACCGCTCCCGGAGGTCGGCGTCGCGACTGTCGCGCCGCGCACGATCCGTCTTGCGGACGAATTCAACGGCCGCGTCGAAGCGGTCGACGCAGTCGAGCTGCGGCCGCGCGTGAGCGGCTATCTGCAGCGCGTCGCCTACAAGGAGGGCGATCTCGTCGCGCAGGGCGCGGTGCTGTTCGAGATCGATCCGCGTCCTTACCGGATCGCACTCGACCGCGCGACCGCGCAGCAGCAACGGGCGCGCGCGGCCGCGAGCCTCGCGCAGGTCCAGCTCAAGCGCGTGCAGACGCTGATCGACGCGCATGCGACGTCGCAGGAAGAACTCGACAACGCGCGCGCGACCGCCGAACAGGCGCGCGCGGACCTGCAGGCCGCCGACGCGGCCGTCGCCGATGCGAAGCTCAATCTCGGCTTCACCGAGGTGCGCGCGCCGATCGCCGGGCGCGTCGGCCGCGCAATCGCGACGGTCGGCAACCTCGCGCGCGCGGACGATACGCTGCTGACGACCGTCGTGTCGCAGGATCCCGTCTACGTGTATTTCGACTGCGACGAGCAGAGCTATCTGCGCTACAACGCGCGGCGCGCGGATCCGGCGCATCGTGCGATCGGCGCGGACCCGGTGCGCGTCGGCCTCGCGAACGAAACCGGCTTCCCGCACGCGGGCACGGTCGACTTCCTCGACAACCGGCTCGACCCGCAGACCGGCACGATCCGCGCGCGCGTGCGGCTGCCGAATGCGGACCACACGTTCACGCCGGGGCTCTATGCGCGCGTGCAGCTCGTCAGCGGCCGCGACCAGGATGCACTGCTGGTCGACGACAAGGCCGTGCTGACCGATCAGGACCGCAAGTACGTGTACGTGATCGGCCCCGGCGACAAGGCGCTGCGTCGCGACGTGACGATCGGCCGCGAGCTGGACGGGCAGCGGATCGTCGAGAAGGGGTTGAACGCCGGCGACCGCGTGGTCGTCGACGGCATGCAGCGGATCTACTATCCGGGCGCGCCGGTGAAGCCGAAGCCGCAACCGGCGCGTGCCGACGCGGGCGCGGGGGCCGCACAGGCCGTGGCGGACGCCGGCGCGCCGGCCGCGCAATAACGGGAGGCATGCGATGGATTTCTCCCGATTCTTCATCGATCGACCGATCTTCGCGGTCGTGCTGTCGATCGTGATCTTCGCGATCGGCCTGATCGCGATCCCGATGCTGCCGGCCGGCGAGTATCCGGAAGTCGTGCCGCCGAGCGTCGTCGTGCGGGCGACCTATCCGGGCGCGAACCCGAAGGAGATCGCCGAATCGGTGGCCGAGCCGCTCGAGGAAGCGATCAACGGCGTCGAAGGGATCATGTACATGAAGTCGGTCGCAGGCTCCGACGGCAGCCTGCAGGTCGTCGTCACGTTCCTGCCGGGCGTCGATCCCGACACGGCCGCCGTGCGCGTGCAGAACCGCGTGAGCCAGGCGCTGTCGCGTCTGCCCGACGAGGTGCGGCAATACGGCGTGACCACGCAGAAGCAGTCGCCGACACCGCTGATGTACGTGAGCCTCTATTCGCCGGACAACAGCCGCGATTCGCTGTATCTGCGCAACTATCTGACGCTGCACGTGAAGGACGAGCTGTCGCGGCTCACGGGTATCGGCGACGTCGGCGTGTACGGCTCCGGCGACTATGCGATGCGGCTCTGGCTCGATCCGAACCGCCTCGCGTCGCGCGGGCTGACCGCAAGCGACGTGATCGCGGCCGTGCGCGAGCAGAACGTGCAGGTGTCGGCCGGCCAGCTTGGCGCGGAGCCGTCGCCGAAGGCGAACGACTTCCTCGTGTCGATCAACGTGCGCGGCCGGCTGCGCACCGTGCAGGAGTTCGGCGACATCGTGCTGCGCAACGGCGACGACGGGCAGGTCGTGAAGCTGTCCGACGTCGCGCGCATCGAGCTCGGCGCCGGCGACTACACGCTGCGCTCGTATTTCAACGACCGGCATTCGGCGGTGGTCGGCATCTTCCTGTCGCCGGGCGCGAACGCGCTCGATGTCGCGAAGGCCGTGTACGCGAAGCTCGACGAACTGTCGAAGCGCTTCCCGCCCGGCGTCGCATACCGGCCGGTGTGGGACCCGACCGTGTTCGTGCGCGAATCGATCCGCGCGGTGCAGCACACGCTGATCGAGGCGGTCGTGCTGGTGGTGCTGGTGGTGATCCTGTTCCTGCAGACGTGGCGCGCGTCGATCATTCCGCTCGTCGCGGTGCCGGTGTCGGTGGTCGGCACCTTCGCGTGGCTCTATCTGCTCGGCTATTCGATCAACACGCTGACGCTGTTCGGGCTCGTGCTCGCGATCGGCATCGTCGTCGACGATGCGATCGTCGTGGTCGAGAACGTCGAGCGCAATATCGCGCAGGGGCTGAGCCCGCGCGATGCCGCGCACCAGGCGATGCGCGAGGTGTCGGGGCCGATCGTCGCGATCGCGCTGGTGCTGTGCGCGGTGTTCGTGCCGATGGCTTTCATGTCGGGCGTGACGGGGCAGTTCTACAAGCAGTTCGCGGTGACGATCGCGATCTCGACGGTGATCTCGGCGATCAATTCGCTGACGCTGTCGCCCGCACTTGCCGCGAAGCTGCTGCGTCCGCACGGCGCGCCGAAGGATGCGCTGACGCGCGCGCTGGATCGCGCGTTCGGCTGGCTGTTTCATCCGTTCAACCGCTTCTTCGAACGCGGCTCCGATCGCTATCACGGCGTCGTCGCACGCACGCTGAAGCGGCGCGGCGCGGTGTTCGCCGTCTATGCGGCGTTGCTCGCGGCGACCGCACTGCTGTTCGACGCGGTGCCGGGCGGCTTCATTCCGGTGCAGGACAAGCTGTACCTGTTCGCGGGCGCGAAGCTCCCGGAAGGCGCGTCGCTCGCGCGCACCAGCGCGGTGACCGAGCAGATGACGAAGATCGCGCTCGGCACCGACGGCGTCGAGATGGTGCCGGCGTTTGCCGGGCTCAATGCGCTGCAGGGCGTGAACACGCCGAACATCACGAATTCGTACGTGATCCTGAAGCCGTTCGACCAGCGTCATCGCAGCGCCGCGCAGATCAACGCGGACCTGAACCGGCGCTTCGCGGCGATCGGCGGCGGCATCACCTATGCGCTGATGCCGCCGCCGATCCAGGGCCTCGGCAACGGCTCCGGTTACTCGCTGTATCTCGAGGATCGCGGCGGGCTCGGCTACGGCGCCTTGCAGAACGCGCTCGTCGCTTTCCAGGCCGCGGTCGCCAAGACGCCGGGGATGAGCTATCCGGTCAGCTCGTACCAGGCCAACATCCCGCAGCTCGAGGTGAAGGTCGACCGGCTGAAGGCCAAGGCGCAGGGTGTCGCGCTGACCGATCTGTTCAATACGCTGCAGGTCTATCTCGGCTCGATGTACGTGAACGACTTCAACCTGTTCGGCCGCGTGTATCGCGTGATGGCGCAGGCCGACGCCGGCCATCGCCAGACGGCCGCCGACATCGCGAACCTGCGCACGCGCAACGCGAAGGGCGAGATGGTGCCGATCGGCTCGATGGTGACGGTGGGGCCTGCATACGGCCCCGATCCGGTGGTCCGCTACAACGGCTATCCGGCTGCGGACCTGATCGGCGACGCCGATCCGAAGCTGATGTCGTCGTCGCAGGCGATCGCGAAGCTGCAGCAGATCGCGAAGGACGTGCTGCCGCCGGGCATCACGCTCGAATGGACCGACCTCAGCTATCAGCAGGTCACGCAGAGCAACGCGGCGATCGTCGTGTTCCCGCTGGCGGTGATGCTCGTGTTCCTCGTGCTCGCGTCGCTGTACGAGAGCTGGACGCTGCCGCTCGCGGTGATCCTGATCGTGCCCGTCTGCATGTGCGCGGCGCTGTTCGGCGTGTGGCTGTCCGGCGGCGACAACAACGTGTTCGTGCAGGTCGGTCTCGTCGTGCTGATGGGGCTCGCGTGCAAGAACGCGATCCTGATCGTCGAGTTCGCGCGCGAGCTCGAGATCCAGGGCAAGGGCGTGATCGAGGCCGCGCTCGATGCGTGCCGGCTGCGGTTGCGTCCGATCGTGATGACGTCGGTCGCGTTCATCGCAGGCTCGGTGCCGCTGCTGATCGGCAGCGGCGCGGGTAGCGAAGTGCGTGCGGCGACCGGCGTCACCGTGTTCGCCGGGATGCTCGGCGTCACGCTGTTCGGGCTGTTCCTGACGCCCGTGTTCTATGTAGCGATCCGCAAGCTCGCGGGCGGCACGCCGGCCGTATGGAGCGAACAGCACGGCACGCTGGAAGGAGAAAACCGATGAGCGCCGCTTTCCGTCTTTCCGCGCTCGCGATGTCGGCGATGCTGGCCGCCTGCGCGGTCGGTCCCGACTTCAAGCGGCCCGACACGGTCACGGCCGCGCGTTTCGCGCGCGACGCGCATCCGTCGATGCAGTACGACGCAGCGCCGCCGGACGCGTCGGCCGAGGCCGATGCCGCGTTCTGGCGCGGCTTCGGCGATCCGGCGTTGACGCGGCTGATCGACGCGGCGCTCGCGGCGAACCAGGATCTGCAGGCCGCCGTGTCGCGCTACGACGCATCGAACGCGCTGCTGTCGCAGGCCGCGTTCGACCGCTATCCGACCATCACGGCGAGCGGCCAGATCGGCCATCAGCTGTCGAGCAGGGACCAGGCGTTCGGCGCGCCGCGCAGCGTGCGCGATACGCCGGTCTCCAGCGTCGGGATCAACGCGGCGTGGGAGCTCGACCTGTTCGGCCGCGTGCGGCGCTCGATCGAATCGCAGCGCGCGGAAACGGCCGCGAGCGCCGCGGACGTGCGCGCGGTGCGCGTCGCGATCGCGGCCGAGGTCGCGCGGACCTATGTCGACCTGCGCGGCTCGCAGGAACGGCTGCGGATCGCGCGCGACAACGCCGCGAACCAGCAGCAGACGCTCGCGCTGATCAATGCGCGCGTCGGCGCGGGGCGCGGCTCCGAGCTCGATGCGGCGCGCGCCCGCGCGCAGTACGAAGCGACGACCTCGCGGATCGCCGTCTACGAGGCCGCGATCGGCGTCGACGAGCATCGGCTCGCGGTGCTGACCGGGCAGGCGCCCGATGCGCTGATCGGCCGCTTCGATGCGCCGGCGCCGCTGCCGGCGCTGGCCGCCGACGTCGATCCGGGCACGCCCGGCGAGCTGCTGCGCCGGCGTCCGGATGTCGCGGCGGCCGAGGCGCGGCTGCATGCGGCGACTGCGCGCGTCGGCGTCGCGACGGCCGACTTGTTTCCGCGCTTCACGCTGTCGGGGCTGCTCGGCAGCGCGACGAACAGCTACGGGTTCTTCCGGGCGGGCAGCGATACGAACCTGATCGCGCTCGGCATCGACTGGTCGTTCCTCGATGTCGGCCGCGTGCGCGCCCGGATCGCGGCGAGCGACGCGGAGGCGGCCGGCCAGCTCGCGCAGTACCGGCAGACCGTGCTCGGCGCGCTCGAGGAAACGGAGAACGCACTGCTGCGCGTCGCGCGCACCCGCGACGAGACCGCGCATCTCGTGCAGGCCGCGAGCGACAGCGCGCGCGCCGCGCAGCTTGCGCAGGTGCGCTTCTCGGCCGGGGCGATCGACTACTACGAGGTGCTCGACGCGCAACGCACGCTGCTGCAGGCACAGGACGCGGCAGCCGATGCGCGGATGCGCAGCGCGACGGCGACGGTCGCGCTGTACAAGGCGCTCGCGGGCGGATGGCCGTCGGGTGACGGGCCGGGCGCGTCGGGGCCGCTCGCGGAATCGGCGCGGTAGCGCGGGCGGCGCGGCGCGGCCGGAGGCCGGCCGCGTATGCGTCACACCGTCGGCGCCGGATCGCCGAGATCGAAGCGCGGCGGGCCGTACAACGGGGCCTGATCGCCTGCCGCGCGCCGCCTGCCGCCGCGGCGCGCCGACGTCGCATCGTTCGCGCGGAGGGTGTCGCGTCGGAACCTGTCGCATTCCCGCCGGAAAACATCGCTCTCCATCGTCGTAAACGTCTCAAATGCGCGATATTTGCGCCCCTCGAACTGGTTTAGAGTGGCCGCGAATTGATGACGATGCGTCGTACGGCCGCCGCCTCCCGCCGTGCCGACGCACTAGAGGAGTTGGAGACAAATGGCTGAAGGCAGGATTACGCAAGTCGAGTCGTTCGGTTTCGAGCGCATTCCCGACGCGTCGCGCTATGCGCGGCCGATCGATCTGTTCCGCTTGCTGTTCGGCGGCTGCAACACGTTTTCCACATCGGTGCTCGGCAGCTTCCCCGTGCTGGTCGGGCTGTCGTTCAAGGCGGGCGTCTGCGCGATCGTGCTCGGCGTGCTCGCCGGCACCTGCATCCTCGCGCCGATGAGCCTGTTCGGTCCGCGCAACGGCACGAGCGACCCCGTATCGTCCGGCGCGCACTTCGGGATCCACGGCCGGATCGTCGGCTCGTTCCTTGCGCTGCTCACGTCGATCGCGTTCTTTTCGCTCGCCGTGTGGAGCTCGGGCGACGCGCTCGTCGGCGGCGCGCACAACATGGTCGGCGTGCCCGTCAACGGCTTCACGCTCGGCGCGGCGTACCTGGTGTTCGCGGTGCTGGTGCTGATCGTCTGCATCTACGGCTTTCGCTTCATGCTGTGGGTCAACAAGATCGCAGTGTGGGCCGCGAGCGTGCTGTTCGTCGCCGGGCTGTTCGCGTTCGCGGGGATGTTCGACGCGGGCTATGCGGGCACGCTGCAGCAGGGCAGCGCGGGCTTCTGGGCCGCGTTCGTCGGCGCGGTGCTGGTCGCGCTGAGCAACCCGGTGTCGTTCGCGTCGACGCTCGGCGACTGGGCGCGCTACATCCCGCAGCACACGCCGAAGCATCGCGTGATCGGCGCGGTGTTCGCCGCGCAGGCCGCCACCTTCGTGCCGTTCTTCTTCGGTCTTGCGACCGCGACCATCATCGCGTCGAAGGCGCCGGCGTTCATCGCGTCGAACGACTACGTCGGCGGGCTGCTCGCGATCTCGCCGCGCTGGTTCCTGCTGCCGATGTGCCTGATCGCGATCATCGGCGGGATGTCGACCGGCACGACCGCGCTGTACGGCACCGGCCTCGACGTGTCGAGCATGTTCCCGCGCTTCCTGAATCGTGTGCGCGCGACGCTGCTGATCGGCACGATCGCGATCGCGTTCATCTTCGTCGGCCGCTTCTGGTTCAACCTCGTCGAAAGCGTCGCGACGTTCTCGACGCTGATCGACACGTTCAGCTGCCCGTGGATGGCGATCATGGTGATCGGCTACGTGACGCGCCGCGGCTACTATCTCGCCGACGACCTGCAGGTGTTCAATCGCGGGCTGCGCGGCGGCCACTACTGGTTCACGCACGGCTGGAACCTGCGCGCGATGGGCGCGTGGCTGCCGGCCGCGTTCGTCGGGCTGTCGTTCGTGAACCTGCCGGGCCAGTTCGTCGGGCCGCTCGGCAACCTCGCCGGCGGGCTCGATCTCAGCGTGCCGGTGTCGCTGGTGGTCGGCGGGATGCTGTATTTCGTGCTGCTGACGCTGTATCCGGAACCGGACGGCGTGTACGGCCCGCACGGACGCCGCTTCGTGCGCGGCGGGGCGTCCGCACGCAGCGGCGGCGCGCCGTCGATCCAGCCGAAGGGATACTGAGCGCCGCGTTTCGCGACGCGACGACGCTCGCAGACGCCGCCGCCGCGCGGGACGACCCGCCGGCGTCGTCGTCGTGGCCGGCGCGTGTCAGTGGAACGCGGTGCCGGCGAGCAGGCCGCCGTCGACGATGAATTCCGCGCCGGTGCAATACGCGGACTCGTCGGACGCGAGAAACAGCACGAGGTTCGCCACCTCGTCGGGCTTGCCGATGCGCGCGATCGGCAGGTTGCCGTAGACCGACGACGGATCGAAGTCCGCAAATTCGGGCGGCCGCGCCATTACCGTGTCGATGCCGCCCGGATGCACGGAGTTCACGCGAATGCCGTAACGGCCGAATTCGAGCGCGGCGGCCTTGGTCATCCCGCGCACCGCGAACTTGCTCGACACGTATGCGCTGCCACCCGCGACGCCTTCCATCCCGGCCGTCGACGACACGTTGACGATCGCGCCGCCGCCCGCGTCCTTCAGTGCGGACAGCGCCGACTTCATGCCGAGCCAGCAGCCGATCTGGTTGACTTCGATGACCTTGCGGTAATCGTCGAGCGAACACGCTTCGATCGGGATCAGCTTCAGGATCGCCGCGTTGTTGACGAGGATGTCCAGCCGGCCGAAATGCGCGAGCGTCGCGTGCACGGCGGTCTGCCAGTCGTCCTCGCGCGTGACGTCCAGATGCTGGTAGCGCGCCGCGTCGCCGAGTTCGGTCGCGACACGCCGGCCTGCGTCGTCCAGCACGTCGGCGATCACCACGCGTGCGCCTTCGGCGACGAACCGGCGCGCCTCCGCTTCGCCCTGGCCGCGGGCGCCGCCCGTGATCAGCGCCACCTTGCCTTCGAGTCGTTTCGTCATGCTTTGCTCCTGTGAGTGAGAGGGGACGCCTGCGCGGCCGCTTATGCGGAGGCCGCGGACACGTCGATGATGCGAACCGGATCGGCGCCGTTCCACGCGCGCGCAGCCGCGATGCTGCGCCCGAGGTCGGCGACGACATAGCCCAGCTGGTCGATGGGGCCGGGAAGCGGGTCGTTCATCCTGTCTCCATGGCGGGGCGCACGCACGCGCTGCGCCGTGCGATGCGGCGCGGGAAGCGGTGACGGCCATGATGGCAACAAAGGGCGCGCTGCGTGCCGTCCGAACGGACTAGGACGCGGGCGTCGTGTGGCCACGCGGCGCGGCGCAGGGTCAACGCGCCGTTGTGCGAACGGCGGGGGAGCGGGAAACGGCGGCGCGCCGTCGTAAGCGATGACCGCCGAGCGTCAGCCCGGATTCGAGGCCTTGACCGTCAGCCGGCAGACGGTCGCGAGCGCGAGCAGGTTCGGGTCGCGTTCGCGACGGTGCAGGAAGCTCAGGCCGATCGTCTGGCGGATCGTGTGGCCGGCGAGCGGCACGAGCGCGATCTTGTGCGCGAACAGGTCGCGTACGCGACCGGGCAGCAGCGAATAGCCGACGCCGCCCGACACGAGATTGATCAGCGAGAAGATGTCGCCGACCCGCATCGCGACGTTCGGCGTAATCCCGGCGGCGCGAAACGCTTCGGTGAAGCCTTGATGCGTCGCGAAGCCGTCGCCGAGCGACACGAACGGCTCGTCGCGGCAGGCGCCGAGATCGATCGCATCGCAGCGCGCATACGGCGAATCGATCGGCGCGGCGAAGAACATCTCGTCCTCGAACAGCGCGATCGACTCGATTTCCGCGTCGGGTTCCGGCAGCGCCATCAGCGTCGCATCGATCGCGCCCTGCCTGAGCTTGTCGAGCAGGTCCGCGTTCGAACCGAGCACGAGCTCGGCCTGCAGCTCCGGGCGACGCTCCTTCAGCGCGATCACGACCTCGGGGACGGTGCGGATCGTCAGCGAATAGAGCGAGCCGATCTTCAGCTGGCCCGCGCCGTAGCCGGCCGCCTCGCGCGTCGCGCGAATCCCGTCGGTCATCGTCTTGATCACTTCGCCGGCGACTTCGGCCAGCACCTGCGCGGCTTCGGTCGGGATCAGGTTGCGGCCTTCGTGGCGGAACAGCGCGCAATGCATGCCTTCTTCCAGCGTATGCAGCGCGCGGTGCACGCTGACCGTGCTGACGCCGAGCGCTTCGGCCGCTTTCGCGAGACTGCCGGCTTCCATGAACGCGAGGAGCACCTCGAGCTTGCGGAAGGTGATCTCTTCGTTGATGCGGTTGCGCATGGTCGGGCGGGGAAAGCAGGACGACCGAAAATTCTGCCCGAGAACCGCGACCGTCACAATGCGCGAAAAGCCGGACGAACGGCGCGCGAGACGGCCGTTCGCGCGAACGCGGACGTGACGACTTCGCTCAGAGCCGGTCCGGACATTTAGTCTGCGGCTAATGCTTCGCCGTCCGGCTTAATTGATGCGCATTTTCTGCATGCCTATCATCGGTTCACGTCGGACGCGTGCCGGCAGGCGGGCGGCCGGGTGACGGCGTCCGCTGCGCTGCGCGGGCCGGCGCACACCAACGGGCGGGCCGCGTGCGTCGTGCCGCAGGCATGGCGCGACGCATCGGGCGGCACGGCCCCATGAGACTGCAGGAGACACGCATGCGCGCTGATTCAGGTCGGAACACGCGGCATCGGCAAGTGGTTGCCGCTGTCATCGGCAATACCCTCGAGTGGTACGACTTCATCGTTTACGGGTTCTTCTCCGGCATCATCGCGAGACTGTTCTTTCCGGCCGACAGCCAGTACGCATCGCTGCTGATGTCGCTGGCGACGTTCGGCGTCGGCTTCTTCATGCGTCCGGTCGGCGGCATCCTGCTCGGGCTCTATGCGGACCGCAAGGGCCGCAAGGCCGCGATGCAGCTGATCATCCTGCTGATGACGCTGTCGATCGCGCTGATCACGTTCGCGCCGCCCTATGCGGCGATCGGCCCCGCCGCGCCGATCCTGATCGTGATCGCCCGGCTGCTGCAGGGCTTTGCGACCGGCGGCGAATACGCGAGCGCGACGTCGTTCCTCGTCGAAAGCGCGCCCGCGCACCGGCGCGGCCTGTACGGATCGTGGCAGCTGATCGGCCAGTGTCTCGCGGTGTTCTCGGGCGCGGCGATCGGCGCGTGGGCCACGCAGTCGCTGTCGGCCGGCGCGCTCGACAGCTGGGGCTGGCGCGTGCCGTTCGCGCTCGGGCTGCTGATCGGGCCGGTCGGGCTGTGGATCCGCCGCCATATGGAGGAGACCGACGCGTTCGTCGAAGCCAGCAAGTCGCCGGCCGAGCCGCCGGCCACCGTCGCGCGCGTGCTGCGCGACAACCTGCGCGGCGTGCTGGTGTCGATGGGGCAGACGATCACGGGCACGGCCGTGTTCTACGTGATGCTCGTCAACATGCCGACCTTCGCGAACCGGACCTTCGGGCTGCCGCTCGACCAGGTGTTCGAGGCGCAGATGGCGGCGGTCGCACTGCTGACGCTGACGATCCCGGTGGCGGCGATGGTGTCCGACCGCATCGGCCGCCGGCCCGTGCTGCTCGCCGGCATGCTGGCGCTGCTGACGGTCACTTATCCGCTGTTCTCCTGGCTGGCCGCCGCGCCGAGCGTCGGCCGCCTGCTCGTGATGCAGCTGGTGATCTGCACGATCATCGGCGTGACCTACGGCCCTGCGCCGACCGCGCTCGCCGAGCAGTTCGCGACGCGCACGCGGTCGACCGGCATCGCGCTCGCATACAACATCGCGGTGATGATCTTCGGCGGCTTCGCGCCGTTCATCGTCACGTGGCTGACGCGTGCGAGCGGCTCGCCCGTGGCGCCCGCGTGGTACGTGCTGTTCGCGGCGTCGTTCGGGCTGGCCGCGAGCGTGTTCATGCGCGACGGCGCACCGTGCGTGCTCGCGCGCCGGCAGTTTCGCGGCGAGCCGCTGACCAGTGCCGAATAACGCGACCCGCTCCGCGCCGGGCGGTCGGCCGCGCGGACCGGGCATCGGGGCGGGCCGCAGGGAGACTATCGGTTCGTCCGATGGTTAGCATCGCGGGCGCGGCCTACCGGGGCCGCCGCCCGCTCGTTACGCTGGCGATCGTCCTGACTCCATTCGGAATGGTTGCCATGTCCCGGCTCGACTACACACTGCTCGGCCCCTGCCTGCTCGCCATCGCGATCGACGCGATGGGCTTCGGGCTCGTCTACCCGATGATGTCCGCGATCTTCAGCGATCCGCATGCGGGCATCCTGCCGGCCGACGCCGGCGCGCACGCGCGCAACTTCTATCTCGGTCTCGGCTACGGGATCTATCCGCTCTGCATGTTTTTCGGCTCGTCGCTGATGGGCGAGCTGTCGGACCGCTACGGCCGGCGCAGGATCCTGCTGCTGTGCGTGCTCGGCCTTGCGGCCGGCTACGGGATGATGGCTGCCGGCGCGTGGCACGCGAGCGTCGCGCTGCTGCTCGCGGGGCGCGGCCTCACGGGCCTGATGGCCGGCTGCCAGGGCATCGCGCAGGCGGCCATCACCGACCTCAGCACGCCCGAGAACAAGGCGTACAACATGAGCATCATGTCGCTCGCGTTCAGCGCGGGCGTGATCGTCGGCCCGGTGCTCGGCGGCGTCGCGTCGGACCGGACGATCTCGCCGCTGTTCGACTACGGCACGCCGTTCGTGCTGGTCGCCGCGCTGTCGCTGCTCTGCGGGGGCTGGACCTGGGCGTCGTATCGCGACACGGCCGCGCCGCGCGGCGACACGCGCATCGATCCGCTGCTGCCGCTGCGGATCATCTGGCAGGCCGCGAGCCAGCGCAACGTCGCGTTCCTGTCGGTGGTGTTCTTCCTGATGCAGGTCGGCTACGGGCTCTACCTGCAGACCATCATGCTGCTGCTGCAGGCGAAGTTCGGCTATACGAGCGCGCGGCTCGGGCTGTTCAGCGGCGTGATCGGCATCTGCTTCGTGTTCGGGCTGCTATTCGTCGTGCGGCTGATGCTGCGCGTATGGCGCGTCGTCGACATCGCGAAGACGGGGCTGCTGGTCGCCGGCATCGGCCAGATCCTGTCCGCGCTGTTTCCGCACGAGCCCGTGCTGTGGGCGCTCGCGATGGTCGTCGGCTGCTTCGACATGGTCGCCTATACGACGATGTACACGGCGTTCTCGGACGCCGTCAGCGAGGACCGGCAGGGCTGGGCGCTCGGCGTCGCCGGCTCGGTGATGGCCGTGGCGTGGGTCGTGACGGGCGCGCTGACGAACCTGCTGCCGGTGGTCGGCGAGACCGGCCTGCTGCTGATCGGCGGCGCCGGCTTCGTGCTCAGCTTCCTGATGATGGTCGCGTACGGGCGCACGCGGGGCAGTGCGAGGACGGCTGCGCTGTCGTAGCGCGGTGCGTGCCGTACAGGTTGGCCCGATCCTGTCGGAGCTTGTCCCGCGCGCCGCTGTCGCGCCGCGCCGCGCGGACCGACACTGGCGCCTCGCGGTCGACGCGAGCCGTTCCCGGCGTGAACGGCTCGCGGGCCGCGCCCGGCGGCGCCGGCCCGCGCCGGCTCGCCGCTCCGTACGATGTGCCAACCGAGAGAACGACCCATGCAACATCCGACCATCCGTACCCTGGCCGGCGCAACGGCGCCGACGTCGATCGATGCGGCGCGCACCGCGCTGCTGGTGATCGATTTCCAGAACGAATATTTCAGCGGCCGGCTGCCGATTCCGGACGGCGCACGCGCACTCGGCAATGCGCAGCGCGTGATCGCGTTCGCGGACCGCGCGGGCATTCCGGTATTTCACGTGCAGCATGTCGGCCCGGCCGACGGCCCGCTGTTCGCCGACGGCAGCGACGCGTTCCGGTTCCATGCCGACCTGCAGCCGGCGCCGCATCACACGGTCGTGCAAAAGACCTCGGTCAGCGTGTTTCCGACCACCGACATCGACGCGCGCCTGAAGGCGGCCGGCATCGACACGCTGATCGTCACCGGCCTGATGACGCATGCATGCGTCGCCGGCGCGGCACGCGATGCGGTGCCGCTCGGCTACGCGGTGATCGTCGTCGACGACGCCTGCGCGACGCGCGAGCTCGACGTCGCGGCCGGCGGCACGGTGCCGCACGATGCCCTCCACCGCGCGACGCTGGCCGCGTTGACGGACGTGTTCGGCGACGTGCTGACGACCGAGCAGGTGCTCGCGCTGCACGTCGCCTGACGAACGGCGGCGCCGGCGGCTGGTGCGCTTACGCGGCCGGCCGCTCGGTCAGCCGCTCAATCGGCCCAGCCCGGCGCGGCGTGCACGACCTCGCCGCGGAAGCAGGTTTCGAGCACGCGCGTCTGCGCGAAGGTCTCGACCGGGTGCTGGAACGGATTGCGGTCGAGGATCGCGAAGCTGGCGTCCTTGCCCGCTTCGAGCGAGCCCGTACAGTCGTCGAAACGCAGCGCGTACGCGGTGTTCACCGTGTAGGCTTCGAGCATCGTCAGCAGGTCGAGGCACTCGTGCGGGTTCCACGGCGGGCTGTCCGGCTGGTCGATCAAGCGGTGCGTGACGCCGGTCTGGATGATCTGCATCGGATCCATCGTGCTGACCGACCAGTCCGAACCGGCCGCGAGCATCACGCCTGCATTGCGCATGCTGCGGAACGGATAGTTGCGCGCGGTGCGTTCTTCACCGAGCAGGTCGCGATAGAGCTGCTGCTGTTCGGCGCGTGCGGCGGTCCACAGCGTCTGCACGCTCGCGATCGCGCCGAGCCGGTTGAAGCGGCCCATGTCGGCCGGGTCGACGATCTGCAGGTGCGCGAGCTGCGCGCGCCGGTCGCGCATGCCGTTGCGGCGCTGCACGTGTTCGAGTGCATCGAGCGTCATTCGCACTGCGCGATCGGCGAGCGTATGGAAGTGCAGGTCGAAGCCGGCCGTATCGGCGAGCAGACAGATCTCGTCGAGCGCGTCCTGGCTCCACAGCGCGAGGCCGCAGTCGTCGGTGCCGGCATACGGCTCGAGCAGTGCGGCGGTTTTCGATTCGGGCACGCCGTCGACGAAGATCTTCACGGTATGCAGGCGCAGGTTGTCGCGCTCGTACTCGCGACGCCACGCGACGAAGCGTTCGATCTGCTCGCGCGGATCGCGGCGCGGGTTCGCATAGAGGCCCGCGCTCATGTATGCCTTCAGCTTGCCGGCGCGCTGCGCTTGCGCATACGCCTTCAGCTCGGCTTCCTCGACGCGCGCGTCGAACCAGCCCGTGATGCCGTAGCCGTGCGCCATCGCGTGCGCTTTCGCGAGCGACTTCGGATAGCCGGCCGGGCTCAGTTGCGGAATGATCGGGCACACGCGGTAGAACGCCGCTTCGTGCACGACGCCGTTCGGTGCACCCGACGCATCGCGCTCGTAGACGCCGCCCGCCGGGTCCGGCATGTCTGCCGTGATGCCGGCCGCCTCGAGCCCCTTCGTGTTCAGACAGCCGCTGTGCACGTCGAAGCCGACCACCAGCAGCGGCCGGTCGGGCACGATGCGGTCGAGCAGTTCGCGCGTCGGATACGCGCCGAATGCGGCGAGGTTGGCGCCGCCGAGATACACCCACGACTCGTTCGGCGTCGCGTCGGCGCACGCGCGGATGCGCTGCAGGATCGCGTCCGGATCGTTGATGCCGGACAGGTCGAAGTCGCCGAGGATCTGATGGCCTTCGAGCGGATGCACGTGGCCGTCGATGAGGCCCGGCAGCATCAGCCTGCCGGCCAGGTCGACCGTTCGGGTCGCGGGGCCGGCCAGCGGGCGGATGTCGTCGTCGCGACCGACGGCGACGATCTTGCCGTCCTTCGCGGCGAGCGCCTGGGCGAAGCGGCGCTGCGCGTCGCCCGTGTAAAGCAGGCCGTTCAGATAGACGGTATCGGCGTATTGCATTGTCTCCTCCGGATCGGGGTGGGAGTGCGACGGGTGCACGAAGCCGCCGGACGGCCCGGCAGGCTCGTCCGGTCGCGTGGACCCGGGCGGGTTGGAATGAAATGCGGCGCGTTATGTCACGGCGGGGCCGTGCTGCGGCGAAAGCCGGCCGCAGCCGGCGGTACGGGATGCCGGTCCCGCTGGTCCGTGCCGGTCGGCACCTCGGCGCGCGATGCGTGGCCGGCCGCATGGGCCGGCGTCGATCCGGGGTTCGGCATTCCGTGTCTCCGTGGCGTCCGACAGGTAGGTGTCGTCGGGTGAGCCAGATACTAGGAGCGGGGCGGCCGGCTGTCTGTCATCGTTTTGAGGACAAGCCGCGACAAAGGCGGTAACGGGGAAGGCGGCGTCATGCCCGCTGCGCGGGCGGTTCCTCGTCGGTCACGCACCAGGCGAACAGTCCGGCCCGGTTCGCGACGCCGAGTTTCGCGAGCGCGCGGCCGAGATAGGTGCGCACGCTGCTCGGCTTGAGCGCGAGCGTGTCGGCGATCTGCGGGATCGGGCGACCCTGCAGTACCGCGCGGCACACGAGTCGCTCGCGTTGCGACAGCGCCGCGCCGCTCGCCGACAGCCGCTGCTCGAACCGCTGCAGCAGCGCGTCTTCGTCCGGGCGCGGTGCCAGTCGCGCGAGCCGCGCGTGCTGGATCAGCAGCGGCAGCACGAAATCGCCAAGCTGTCGCAGCAGGTTCAGCTCGGCCAGCGTATAGGACGGCTGGCCGCGCCGGCGAAACAGCGAGAACGCGTAGACATAGTCGCGCTCGCTGCCGAGCAGCGTGCAGTCTTCGCCGAGTTCGCCGAGCGCGAAATAGCGGCCGTATTCGGTGGCCGTGTCGATGTCCTGATTGCACGAGAACACCAGTTGCGAATCGGTCAGGCGTTCGATATGGGGGAGCAGCGTGTCGGAGCGCCAGTCGCCCCGTGCATACAGGTCGAGCGCGTGGCGCGTGCCGTCGGGATCGTCGCCGCCGGCGAAGAACAGCACGTCGACGCCGTCGACCGATTGCGACGTCGCGCCGCGGCGGTAGCGCGTCGCGACGCTGTAATGGGACTGCGGATCGACGGTTTCGCGCAGCCAGGCCCACAGCCGGGCGGGGAACTGCGGGCTGCCGAGGCTGGCGACCAGATCGCCGGCTCGGCTCAGGGAAAGGTGGGCGGGGCTCATCGTCGAGTCATCTGCACGAACGGCCGCCGGCGCCGGTCAGGCTGCGATCCGGCCGCGCGCAGCGGACACGGCGCGCAGTGCGGACACGCGAACCGCATCCGGGGCGGCGGCGAAGCCCCGATTGTAGGGGACTTCGTCGTGGCGGGACAGCGGCGGGCGGTGCGCCGCGCCGAAGCTTTGCGCTGGCGGAATCGGCTGCGGTACGGGGTCGCCGGAGCGGGGGCGTGGCGATGGCGGTTGTCGTTGCCCGGTCGCCGGGCGCGAGTGCGACGCGCGGACGGCCCTGTTGCGTCAGAACATCGTGTTCGCGTTCGCGGCCTGTTCGGGTACCGGCTGGATCACGTCCCAGTGCTCGACGATCCTGCCGTCCTTCACGCGGAAGATGTCGACGACCGCTTCGCCGCGATCGCCCGGATGCTCGGTCGCGTGCACGTGCAGGTAGACGAGGTCGCCTTCGGCCGCGCTGCGCACGACCCGCGCACGCGATTCGGGATTCTTCTTGAACGCGCCGACGAAATACGACACGAACGGCTGCTTGCCGTCGGGCACGTGCGGGTTGTGCTGCCTGTAGTCGTCGGCGACCACGGCCGCGGCTTCGACCGCTTCGTGCTGGTTGAAGAAGCGGTCGTAGAAGGTCAGCACGAGCTGGCGGTTGGCGGCTTCGGCGGCCACGTCGCGCGTGGTCGGGCCGGCGGCCGGCGCGGCGGTCGATGCGGCGAGCAGGACACAGGCGGCAGCGGCGCGAGCGGAAGAGCGGAGCGATGACATGAGGCGTTTTCCTTGCAGGACGAATCGGTGGCCGGCGCGATGCGCGGTTGCGGGTTGATCCACTCGCGACGATCGGCTCGCGACGGAGGCGATCGTGTGCGTGGCGTCGACATGGCGGCGGCCTGGCGCATTCGGCGACGGTGTGCAGATCGTGCCCGCATGCTTCGTTCAACTCGCGAAGTCGTGCGGAGGCGGGCGGCTCGAATGGTACAGTTGCCGCGACCCCGTCACAAGAAGTCATCGCGGTGTGAACAGGTCACACCGCGATGACCGTGGATCGCCCGTGAAAGAGAATCCCGTCATGCCGCTTCCGCCCGCCGACGACTCCGTCGAACTCGATCAGCCGTGTCCGATCCGCGATGTGCTCGACCGCATCGGCGACCAATGGAGCCTGCTCGTGCTCGAAGCGCTGTCCGGCGGAACGATGCGATTCAACGAGCTCGGCCGTGCGATCGGCGATGTGTCGAACCAGATGCTGTCGCGCACGCTCAAGCGGCTCGAGCAGGATGGTTTCGTCAACCGCACGCTGTACGCCGAAGTGCCGCCGCGCGTCGAATACGCGCTGACCGATCTCGGGCGCTCTTTCATGACGCCGATGCAGGCGATGATCCGCTGGGCCGACGAGCATCATCGCGCGATCTGCGCCGCGCGGCGTCATGCGCGAATGCAGGAGGGTGGGGTGAGTTGAGCGGGCGCTCCGCTGGTCGATCGGTATGCAGGCGACATCGAGCCGGTGCGCCGCGCCTGTCCGCGGTGGCGTCGAGCCGGGTTTGTCGTCCGATGCGTCTTGCCGAGTCCGGCGTCCGTTGTCGGTGCGGCGGTGCCGGCCCGCGCGATCGACGTCTATCGCCAGTAGCCGTCGACGTAGACCCACACATGGCCCTGGCGGCGCCAGTAGCCGGGAATCCAGCGATGGCCGGGGCGTCGCGCGACCCAGCGGCCGGGCACCCATATATAGCGGCCGTGCTGCCAGCGCCAGTAACCGTCGGTCCACAGATAGCCATGCGCCCGCGGCGGCGGCGGACGGCGGTCGTGCCGCGGCGGCGGCGGCCCGAAACCGGGGCGGTTCGAATGAGGCGGCTTGCCGGGCTTGCGATGCGGGTCGGGCGGCCGATGGCCCGGCGGCGCGGGCTGGGCGGCGGCCGTGTGCAGCCAGCCGCCGGCGCTGGCGAAGATCGCGGTCGATCCGAGGGCGCGCAACAACGAGCGTCGATTCATTGCATGTCCTGTTCTGATGTCGAGTGACCTTACATTAACCTGCCAGTCCGCCGCTCGGGTTACGCGCCCGGTTAAGGCTGTTACGGCATGTCACGCCAACGACGCCGTGCGGGCCGATTGTTGCGTTTCCCGAGGTCCAGGCGGCGGGCGCGACCGGGGGCCGGAGCAGACGTTTATCGGCCGGCCGACGCGTTTTAGCGGCCGGCGCCCAATATTTGAGATTTGTTTGGGTAAAAATTACCGATTTCGTATGATTTGGCGGGATCCGTCTGTTGTTTCTATGCAACCGTCAAGACGATGACATGAAAGAATGGTCGGATGAACGCTGCCAAAAAGCCCTCGTCAAGAAGTCAAAAAAAGCCGACAAAACAAATACTTATAACGAGGCCCCACTTTCATTATTTCTAGTTCTGGAAAAGCTTATTTCTTTATTTGCGGATCGCTCCCCTAGGGTACACCCCTAAACTCACGGTTCCCAAACGGGCAACTATCCGGGCGCAGCCAGCAGGACCGATGGCGTTCCCGGGCGGTTGAGACCGTTTATGAAACAAGGTCGCGAGACCTGCCTCTTTTTAGAAGGGAGCTCCACGAATGAACAAGACTCTGATCGTTGCAGCAGCTGCAGCATCGTTCGCAACCGTCGCTCACGCGCAAAGCAGCGTCACGCTGTACGGCGTGCTGGACGCAGGCATCACCTACCAAAGCAACGTCGCCAGCAAGTCGCTGTGGTCGATGGGCTCGGGCATCGACCAAAGCCGTTTCGGCCTGCGTGGCTCGGAAGACCTCGGCGGCGGCCTGAAGGCAATCTTCACGTTGGAAAGCGGCTTCAACATCGGTAACGGCCGTCTGGGCAACAACGGCGGCATGTTCAACCGTCAAGCTTTCGTCGGCCTGTCGAGCCAGTACGGCACGGTCACGCTGGGCAAGCAGTATGACGCAACCCAAGACTACCTGGCGCCGCTGACGGCAACGGGTTCGTGGGGCGGCACGTACTTCGCTCACCCGTTCAACAACGACCGTCTGAGCACGAACGGCGACGTCGCGCTGAACAACTCGATCAAGTACACGAGCGCCAACTACGCTGGCCTGCAATTCGGCGGCACGTACTCGTTCTCGAACAACCAGAACTTCGGCAACAACCGTGCATACAGCGGCGGTCTGTCGTACCAGTTCCAGGGCCTGAAGCTGGGTGCAGCGTACTCGCAAGCTAACCTGGGCGACGGTACCAACGCCAACGGCGCGACGAACATCGCTGCACAAGGCCGCGTCCGTACGTACGGTGCTGCTGCTGGTTACGCATTCGGCCCGGCACAAGTCGGTGCTGCATGGACGCAATCGCGTATCGACAACCGTGCTGCAGGCGCTCCGACGGTGCGTGCTGACAACTACGAAGTCAACGCAAAGTACAACCTGACGCCGGCTCTCGGCCTGGGCGCAGCTTACACGTACACGAACGCGAAGGTTAACGGTGGCAGCTCGCACTGGAACCAGTTCGGC
The DNA here is from genome assembly GCF_001718415.1 of Burkholderia pseudomultivorans. NCBI lineage: Bacteria > Pseudomonadati > Pseudomonadota > Betaproteobacteria > Burkholderiales > Burkholderiaceae > Burkholderia > Burkholderia pseudomultivorans. The sequence continues at coordinate 1,099,209 of NZ_CP013377.1, forward strand.
CTGCAAGCTGACTACGCGCTGTCGAAGCGCACCGACGTGTACGCACAAGCTGTGTACCAGCGCGGCGCGAAGAACAACGCGTTCGGCACGTCGATCTACAACGGCGACCTGTCGACCGAGCCGAGCTCGTCGATCAACCAAACCGCAGCAACGGTTGGTCTGCGTCACCGCTTCTAAGCGTGACGGCGGGGCAACCCGCTTCGCAGCTCAAAAAGGCGCCTTCGGGCGCCTTTTTTTTCGCCTGCCGGATGCGACGGGCCTGGATCCTGCGGACGGTCGCGCCGCCCGGGGCGCAAAAAAGCGAGGCCTTTGCCTCGCTTTTCGTTTGACGGCCCGGAGTGGCGCGATGCGGGCCGCGGCGCCGTCAGCGCGTGTATTCGCCGTTCGCTTCCGGCTGGAACACGATTTCCGCAACCTTCATTAGCTTTTCCGCGCCGCTCGGCTGCGTCACCTTCACCAGCTGGCCGCGCTGCGTGCCCAGCAGCGCCATCCCGACCGGCGAGAAGACGTTCAGGCGCCCCAGTTCGAGATTGGCGGCGTCCGGATAAACAATCGTCCAGGTCGCCTGTTCCTGGGTCGTTTCATCGAGCAGCGTGATCTGCGAGTTCATCGTGACGACGTTCGCCTTGATCGCGTCCGGTCGAACGATGTCGGCGCGCTCGAGCAGCGTGTCGAGCATCGTCTGGAAGCGCGGGTTGTGTTCGGCGTGCTTTTCGAGACGAGCGACGTCGAGTTCGGTCAGCTGGTAAAGACGTTGTTTCATGGCAGTTCTCCAAATGATCGGCAGGGGCAGGCGTGACGTGCCTATGGGATCGCCCGGAGCCTGTCTGACCGGCTCCGGGTGGAGACCGCGTGGTCAGATCAGGCGCCGGGCAGGGTCGAGCGGCGCCTGGGCCGTGCGTCGAGCGAGGGGGTGCGCCGGATGGCCGATGCGCGCGCGTGCGCCGGCCGGACCGGACGGCGAAACCGAAAAGGACGTAGGCGCGTGCATGTCGGGTGAATATCGGCTGGCGAATAAAAACCTTTCGATTCTACAACACAAGCTTCCGGCGGGCGACTGCGCTGTCAGCGTTCCGTCAGGGATTGTTGTGCTGGTGAAGCAAGTAAGCGGATTCGCCTCGGCGAATATGGGGCGATATTTTCCAAAATCGCAACGCTGTATGTTCAAACCAAGGGTTTCCCCTTGGTTCGCCGGGAACTACACTTGTTTCATTCGCTTCAGACAGTTCTGCCCGGGGCGATGCCAGAACAGAACATATTTCGGAGGTAAATCATGAAGTCGATCATCTACGCAGCGATTGCCGCTACCGTTATCGCGACCCCGGTCGCATCGTTCGCACAGTCCGAGCAGGGGCTGACGCGCGACCAGGTCAAGGCCGAACTCGTGCAGCTCGAACAGAACGGCTACAAGCCGCTGGCGAGCGATTCGCAATACCCGAGCGACATCCAGGCGGCCGAACAGCGGATCCAGCCGAACCAGCCGATGCTCGCCCATGCCGATACGAGCGGCTACGGTGCAGTGGCGACGGGCACCGAACAATCGGGCCGCCGCATGACGCGCGAAGCGCCGAACCCCGTGAACTCCGTGTATTTCGGTAACTGAACATCCCCCGGGTCTGCCCGAGCGCACCATTCAATCGACGAGACGCGCGCGAATCGCGCGCGTCGTTCGCCCGCAGGAGCAGAACCTCCGTCGCCGCAACCCGGCGGCTTTCAGCCCAGACGCTCGCGCGTTTGGGCCTTTTTTGCTGGAACCGGTCAGGCGGACGTGACCGCGGGCGTGCCGTGGATGTAGTGTTCGAGCTGGCTGATCGTGAACTGCTGGTCGGCAATCACGCTTTTCACGAGGTCGCCGATCGAGATGAGGCCGACCAGCTTGCCGTCGTCGAGCACGGGGAGGTGGCGCATCCGGTGCTCGGTCATCAACGCCATGCACTCGTCGGTCGTTTGCGACGGTTCGACATAGCGCACCTTGGCCGTCATGATCTCCTCGACGCGGGTGGCCTTCGACGAGCGATCCTGCAGCACGACCTTGCGCGCGTAGTCGCGCTCGGTGACGATGCCCGCGATGTCGTCGCCGTCCACGACCAGCAATGCGCCGATGCCTTTTTCGGCCATCAGCTTGATGGCGTCGTAGACGAGGTCGGCTTTCGTGACGGTATAGATTGTGCGGCCGGCGTCCGGCTTGGCCTTGAGAATCTGCGCGACAGTCGTGCTCATTCGCTTTCTCCGTGTGCGGGACGATGCTGGAAAGGCAGGCGTGATGCGCGTCACCCGATGGAACCAGTATAGCCGGGCAGGCGGTGGCAGTCGCGTGACGTTTCCAGATTAGCGGTAAACTCCGGTCACGCACTATCCAGAAAATTCCTACATACCGTTCGTTTCGATTGAATTCATGATGTCTTCGCGTCCCCAATCGCCCATGCCGGGCAATGGCCAGGCCGACGAGTGCGTGACGCTCGTCGCTACCGCGTCGCTGCCCACGCGCTACGGCACGTTCACGTCGTACGCGTTTCGCGTATCGGGCAGCGATGCCGAACACCTTGCGCTCGTGATGGGCGACGTGACCGGCGAGCAGTCCGTGCTGACGCGGCTGCATTCCGAATGTCTGACCGGCGACGTGTTCGGCTCGTACCGCTGCGACTGCGGCGAGCAGCTCGACCTGGCGCTGCGCTACATCGCGGCCGAAGACCGCGGCGTGCTGCTGTATCTGCGCGGCCATGAAGGGCGCGGTATCGGCCTGAGCAACAAGATCCGCGCATACGCGCTGCAGGAGCAGGGGCGCGACACCGTCGAGGCGAATCTCGACCTCGGCCTGCCCGACGATGCGCGCGAATACGATTCGGCTGCCGCGATCCTGCGGATCCTCGGCGTGACGTCGGTGCGCCTGATGAGCAACAATCCGAAGAAATTCGACACGCTCGTGAAGCACGGCATTCCGGTATGCGAGCGGGTGGCGCTGGCGGTACCGGTGCGCGAGGAGAACGAGCGCTATATCCGCACGAAGCAGGTCAAGTTCGGACATTACTTCGAGGAAAACGAATAGCGGGAAATTCAGCCGTGTCCGGGACGGGCCAGGAAGGTCCGGGGAAATTCCGCAACTCGATGAATCAAAAACGAAAACGCGGAATTTCCTGCCCTTGGGCTGCTGTATCGACGCTTGTCTGCGCACGTCCGAACGTGCCGCATCGGCGCAGGTTTTTTGCGTTATGCAGAAACCTGCGCCAATTGTCCTTCCTTCACGAAAGCCAACCAGCCTGTTCGGGCAGCGGAGTTTCCCGCGCCGAGCCATAGCGCCAGCGCGCGAGCCTGAAGATCGGATTGCCGCTCTTGACGCTTCACAGCTAGCTAGCCCGCTTCCGGGCTCGCCATGCCTTCCATCCATTGCTCGAACGCGGACACCGCGGCATCGTCGGCACGATCGCCGTTCGTCACCAGCATGTAGTCGTCGGCACGCCAGACGGGCGACGCGAGGGGACACACGAGGCGGCCCTCGGCGAGATCGCGCCCGATCAGCGGCAGCGATGCCAGCGCGACGCCGAGCCCCTCGATGGCTGCGCCGAGCTGAAGATTCACGTGATCGAATTCGACATGGCGCGCCGGCCGCAGGTCGGCAGCGTCCGCTTCCTTCAGCCAGTGCGCCCAGGCGGAGCGCGTCGTGGCCGAATGCAGCAGCGTGTGATGGCGCAGGTCGGCCACGCTCTGTATCGGATGCCGGCGCAGCAACGCGGGATTGCACGCAGGTACGCGCAGGTCGGGCATCAGCGGGCGCGACACGATACCGGCGCCTTGTTCCGGGCCGGACCGAACGCCGATATCGAAGGCATCAGCGACATAGCGCAGCTTGCGCGATGTCGTCGACACCCGCACGTCGATGTCGGGGTATCGCGAATGGAAATCGGCAAGCCGCGGCAGCAGCCAGCACAGCGCAAAGCTCATCGGCACATTCACGCGCACGACGCCCGATATTCGGTGCGAGAAGGTGTTGTGGCGCAGCCGGACCACCGCGGTACCGAGGCGCTCGAACGCATTGCTGACGTCGTTCAGCAAGGCCGCCCCTTCGTCGGTCAGCACGACGCCGCGCGGACGACGGTCGAACAACGGCAGGCCGAACCAGTCCTCCAGCAGCCTGATCTGTTTTCCGACGGCCCAGTGGGTGACATGCAGTTCCACCGCGGCGCCCGCGAAGCTGCCATGCCTCGCGACCGCGTCGAAAGCGCGCAGCGCATTGAGCGGGGGCAGTTCGTCCCGGTTCTTCGCAGTGCTCTGGCTTGCGTTCATGACGTGACTTTTTCTCCCGGTTGATGCGATTTTAGCTCAATTGAAATAGCCGGCGCCTCGGCCATAGAATCTGCATGTCGGGCCTGAGAGCCATGCCGCAAGCGGCTTTAGCCAGCCACGCGTACGGAGAGAATCACGATGAGCCTGCCGGTTTTTTCCCCTCCCGTCGTGCGGGAGACTGCGCCGTCGCGGTCGCGCGTGCTGTGGCTGTCGTGCGCGGCGCACGCGCTCCACGACGGCTATACGGACATGATTTACGCGCTGCTACCCGTATGGCAGTCGGAGTTCGGACTCGACTTTGCGGCGCTGGCCATCCTGCGCGGCGTCTATGCCGGCACGATGGCGGCGCTGCAGTTACCTGCCGGGCGTCTTGCACAACGTCTGGGCAGTCGCGCGACGCTCGCGGTCGGCACGCTGCTCGCGGCGCTCGGCTATGCGATCGCGGGCATGTCGGGCGGCCTGGTCGGTTTGAGCGTGGCGCTGGCGATTTCGGGTGGCGGCTCCAGCACGCAGCATCCGATCGCATCGGGCGCCATCTCCCGCATCTACGGACGTGACGCGAGAGGGCCGCTCGGCGTCTACAACTTCGCCGGCGATCTGGGGAAATCCGCGCTGCCCGCAGCGATTTCGCTGCTCGTCACCATGATGCCGTGGCGTCACGCGCTATGGATCGTCGCCGGATTCGGCTGCATCGTTGCCGCGGTCGTCGCGCTGCGGTTTCCCGCAGTGCCGCGTGGCGCCGGCAAGGCGACGGCAGCTGCAGAAGCGTCCGCTCAACGCCGAGGCGCTGGCGCAAGCGGATTCCCAGCGCTGTTTTCGATCGGTGTGCTCGATACGGCCGTACGCATGGGACTGCTTACTTTTCTGCCTTTCCTGCTCAACGCAAAGGGCATTTCGCCCCGACTGGTGGGAACGGCCCTCGCGCTCGTTTTCATTGGCGGCGCGGCCGGCAAGTTCGTGTGCGGCTGGCTCGGTGCGCGCCTGGGGGTGGTGAATACGGTGCTGCTCACGGAAGGGGGGACGGCTGCGTGCATCGTCGCAGTGATGTATCTCCCGTTGTCGCTTACCATGGTGCTGCTGCCGATTCTCGGCATGATGCTCAACGGCACGTCCTCCGTGCTGTACGGAACCGTTCCGGAGCTGTCCGCGCCCGAGCGCACCGAGCGTTCATTCGCGATCTTCTACACGGGAACGATCGCATCGGGCGCGATATCGCCGGTCCTCTATGGTTTCCTGGGCGACGGGATCGGCGTGCAGGGCGCCACCTACGCCACCGCGTTGACCGCTCTCGCGATTTTTCCGCTCGCGCTCGCCCTGCGCCCGCGCCTGACCGATGGCTCTACAGGATGAAATGCCATGACGAAGCCTGACCACCCGAGCGTCGCCGTTGTCGGCCCGGGAGCAATTGGAACGACCGTAGCCGCGGCCCTTCATGAGGCCGGCCGCACGCCGGCAATCTGCGGGCGCTCGCCGCACGCACGGCTCGCGCTGCGCTTCGACGGCGGCGAGATCGTCGTGCCCGGACCCGTGCTGACCGATCCGCAGGCGGTCAAGGCGCGGTTCGATCTTGTGTTCGTTGCGGTCAAGTCGACGCAGGTGGCGAGCGCGGCGCCCTGGATCGCCGCGCTATGCGACGCGAGCACCGTTGTCTGCGTGCTGCAGAATGGCGTGGAGCAAAAAGCCGCCTTCGCACCATATGCAGCCGACGCTGTTGTCGTGCCGTCGGTGGTCTGGTTTCCTGCGCAACGCGAATCGGACGCGTCGGTGTGGCTGCGCGGCGAGCCTCGCCTCACCGTGCCCGATACGCCGGCGAGCAAGGTGGTGGTCTCGGCGTTGCGCGGCACGCGCTGCTCGGTCGAGGTCGCGGAGGATTTCATCTCGCTCGCGTGGCGAAAGCTCTTGCAGAATGCAGCCGCGGGACTCATGGTGCTGACCGGCCGCCGCGCCGGCATGTTCTCGCGAAGCGACATCACCGAACTGTCGCTGGCCTACCTGCGGGAATGTCTCGAGGTCGCGCGTGCGTCGGGTGCGAAGCTCGGCGATGAAGTGCCTCGGGAGATCGTCGACGGATTCCAGCGCCTGCCATCCGATCTGGGTACGTCGATTCTTGCCGACCGGCAGGGCAATCGCCCGCTCGAATGGGACTGCCGGAACGGGGTTGTGCAGCGCTACGGACGGTCTCACGGCATTTCGACGCCGATCAGCGATCTGATCGTGCCGCTTCTCGCTGCCGCCAGCGACGGTCCGGGCTGATGGCACGGAGACCGGTATCGGGCCCGACCAGCGTGAACTCTCGTCGGGGAGTCGAAGAACGAACGCGCGAGCCAACGATGCGACGGGCGGACACACATCGATTGTGAACGCCATGTGCGACCGGTCTTGCCATGTCGAAACGTACGCGAAATCCGGCGTCCGGCGCTGCGAGAGATAACAATGAGCGAACCCGACTTGCGTCGTCCGGTTTCCGGACCTTACCGTCAATCCCGCTGGTCGACCGCGCTGGCGCGCATCGTCGGCGCTGTATTCAAGGCCGTCATGATCGTGGCGATGCTGGCGTTCGCGGTGCTGATGGCCCTGATGGGCGGCGGCGCCGACTTTTTGGGGGCGCCGGCCGCGAAGGAGGGACGATGGCGCAGGCGGCTCGCGTTCGTCGCATGCGCAACCCTGATCGCGGCGCTGTACTGGTGGCAGAAACGCTCGACGGGCGCGGCTGCGCGCCTATAGCGCCGGTGGCGCGGCAGATCGGACAGGCAATAAAAAAGCCCGCTGCTTGAGCGGGCTGAATCCATGTTTGGAGACATGGAGGAGACAGACGTAAATTTAAGGGAAAACCCTGTAAGAAGCAACCCTTTGTTGTTCGGGCGAGCTGCTTGTTGTATCGATGCAACAAGATACGGTGCCGCGGCGGTGCAAGCCCGTCCGCTACACACCGCCCATTCGCATATGCACCGAATGCCCGCCGAACCGCCCCTGCGCGATCGGCAGCGCGAACTTGTCGCGCATCTCCGTCTCGATCCACGCACAGGCCTCGCGCGCGCAGTCGTTCAGCACATGCCGCGTCGCATGCCCGTGGATGTCGTACACGAAGCGCACGTCCACCTCGTCGTCGGAAACCTGCCGTTCGAGCTCGTTGAGCTGCAGTTGCGGCCCGTGCCGTTGCGACAGCGCACGCAGTTCGTCGAAGTGATATTCGATCCAGTCGGCGAAGAACAATGCATCGCCGCGGGACTGCAGCCGGAACGCCGCGCTGCGCGACGGGCGCGCGGCGTCGCCCGGCGCGACGTGCGGCTCGCTGTCGGGCGCGAGCGTCGCCGCATCGACCGGGGCGAGCGGACGCTGGATCCGTCCGCTGCGCGCGCGGTCGCGCAGCGCATGCCACAGCAGCTCGTCGCCTGCGGCGCCCGACGGCTGCATCGTCAGGTCGTGCCGGCCGTCGCCGGTCGGCGCGACGTCGCGGATCACGACGCGCAGCGAGCACAGCGGCTCGTCCGCGACCAGCAAGGTCGCCGCGCGCGGCAGCCCGCAGACGAGCGGCGCCGCGCCACCGGCGCGAAACACGAGCCCGCGCCGGTCGAGCCGCACGAGCGGCAGCGGCCGGGCATACGACGGATAGGCGATCGCGATGCGCGCGCCGTCGGCGCTCGTCAAGCCGGGCATCATCGCGCGAAAGACCTGAGACTGGTCCACGTTGTTTCTCCTTCGTTACGATGCCGCCCGCCGGAATACGCGCGTTCCGGTTCAGGCGGCGATGGCCGGCCGGGCAGTCAATCCCGGCTCGATTCCCAGTGCTGCAAACGTTTGCGGATCGATATCGATCCAGCACGCGACCACCAGACGTCCGTCCACCTGTTTCGGCGGGCCTGCGCGGTGCGCGTGTATGCCGATCCGGCGAAACAGCCGCTCCACGCTCGCGAACGTCACGCCGATCAGCTGCCGTGCGCCGAGTCGCGCCGCGCACGAGACGACCGCCGCCAGCATCGGACGCACCGCCCATTCGGCGGGATCCGCGCCGCCGTCGTCGCCGGTCGCGGCGAACCGCGACAGTTCCCAGACGGCAGCCGACTGCGGCAGCGGCATGTCGGCCGCGATCAGGTCCGGGAACAGCGACATCAGTAGATACGGGCGCGTCGTCGGCAGCAGGCGTGCGCATCCGCACATCCGGCCGCCGCCGCTGCGCGCGAACACGTAGACCGTGTCGTCGCGATCGAACTGGTCGCGTTCGACACCATCGTTCGCCGCCGGGAGCGCCCAACCGAGCTGCTCGACGAACACACGGCGCCGGTAGCGCCCGAGTTCCGCTGCATGTTCGGGTGGCAACCGCCCGCCCTCGTGAACGAAGGTCTGCATGCTGTCCTCGGATCTGGCCTTGGTATGCGTGCATTACAGCGCGCGTCCCGACCGGGCGGTAACTGGCAACTCTTACAGGGTACGAACGCGGGGACGCCGATCGGGAGGCGGTAACGCTTTCCTGACCGGCGGGATTGAAAACCGGGCCGCTTTTGCTTATAAAGAGCGCCAGCCATTCGGAAATGTCAGAGGAATACGCGGCCGGCAGTTGTCACTGAAGCATCCGGCCGGCATGATAGGCGGCGTTGTGCCCGAGGATGGCCGATGCCACCGCGGCGGCCCAGTCGAGCCGCGCAAGCCGCGCCGCAAGCGCGGCGGCGGTGCCCGACATGCCGATGTCGGTGCCGCTGGCGTCGATGGCCATCAGGTTGCTGCGGACGTCGTGGCCCGCCAGCATGAACGCGCCCGAAGCGCGTTCGAGGTACCAGTCCCAGCCGACGGTCACGTAGGCGGCGCCGCGGCTGGCCGGCCGCTGCCATTCCGTATAGCCGGCGAGGCGCGCGTCGATCGCGTTGTCGCGCAGTTCGGCCAGCAGCGATGCGTCGAGGCCGCTCGCGACATGGTCGAGCGCAAGCCCGGCCAATGCGCTTGCGGGCAGGCGCACGTAGCCGTCCGGAGACGGGCCGGAGGCCGGGTGAAGCAAGGGGGAAGTCATGCGTGGAATGTATCAGCACCGAACGGATGCTGGAACCTGACAAGTATGACAGCGTGACGTTGTCGGAGAACCAATGGAACTGCGCTGGCAGGACGCCTACGATCAATTCAGCGCCGCGGAAGACGAGCAGCAGCTCTTCCAGCGGATCGCCGCCTATTCGAAACGGCTCGGCTTCGAATACTGCTGCTACGGCATTCGCGTGCCGCTGCCCGTGTCGAAGCCGGCCGTCGCAATCTTCGATACCTATCCGGACGGCTGGATGGCGCACTACCAGGCGCAGAACTATATCGAGATCGATTCGACGGTCCGCGACGGTGCGCTGAGCACGAACATGATCGTCTGGCCGGACGTCGACAAGATCGAGCCGTGCCCGCTGTGGCGGGACGCGCACGACTGCGGGCTGTCGGTCGGCGTCGCGCAGTCGAGCTGGGCGGCGCGCGGCGCCTTCGGGCTGCTCAGCATCGCGCGTCACGCCGATCCGCTGACGCCCGCCGAGATCAACATGCTGACGCTGCAGACGAACTGGCTGGCGAACCTGTCGCATTCGCTGATGAGCCGCTTCATGGTGCCGAAGCTGTCGCCCGAGGCGCGGGTCGCGCTGACCGCGCGCGAGCGCGAGGTGCTGTGCTGGACCGCCGAAGGCAAGACCGCATGCGAGATCGGCCAGATCCTCAGCATCTCGGAGCGCACGGTCAACTTCCACGTCAACAACATCCTCGAGAAGCTTGGCGCGACGAACAAGGTCCAGGCGGTCGTCAAGGCGATTTCGGCGGGGCTCATCGAGACGCCTTGAGGCGGCCGAACGGCAGTTACGGCGCCCGCGGCGGGGCCGCCGCGCCTGCAGCGGGCAGGCGCCCCGGGCAGGTCGGGCACGTCGCGCGCCCGCGCGCCGACGGCGGTCACTCCATCATCGGCTCCGCTTCCTTTGCGGTCCAGCTCACGCTGGAAATGCTCTTCTCCATGCTCATCCGGCTCGCGATCTGCTCGAGCTTCTGCTGGTCCTTCGGATGCAGCTTCAGCGTCGCGGTCACCTTCAGCCGGTCCGGCTGATCGGGCACGTCCTCGCTCGTCAGGCTCTGGAACGACAGCGGCTTCGCATACATCGAGTTCGACAGCAGCGTGCGGATATGCACTTCGTCGGCGGCGAGGCAGATCACGGTGATCTGGTATTCGCGCACGAGGTCGGCGTTCGATACGGGCGTCGCGTTGATCGCCTGGCTGACGCCGCGCAGCACCGTGTTGGTGAGCAGCACGACGCCCGTGCCGGCCAGCGCGGGCACGTAATGGCCGGAGCCCGACAGCACGCCGACGGCGGCCGAACACCAGAGCGTCGCGGCCGTGTTGATGCCCTGGATCGAGCCCTTGTCGCGCATGATCACGCCGCCGCCGAGGAAGCCGACGCCCGACACGACGTATGCGGCGATCTGCGTGACGCCCGCGACGCCGTTGCCGGTCAGCACGCCGAGCGTGACGAACAGGCAGGCGCCGCTCGCGACCAGCGTGATCGTGCGCAGGCCGGCCGTGCGCTGGCGCATCTGGCGTTCGAGGCCGATCGCGACGCCACAGGCGAACGCGGTGAAAAGTCGGAGTGCGAAATCGAAAGTCATGGGTGTCCTGCCGTGCAAGAGGCGCGTGCCGGCCGGCGTCGCCGCCGCGCAATGCCGGCGGCGGCGCGACGACGGCCGTCATCGCGCGGTACTGTACCGCGCGAATGCGTCATTCAGTGTGAAACGGGAGGCGTGCGAGGCTCGCGGAACGCGAGCCGGGGCAGGGAACTGCGGCGGACAGGCGTTCAGGCGGCAAGCGGCGCACGCAACGGAGTGCTGCAACTGTCCACGATGGTTCCTGAAGGGAGAATGCGCGGCATTCTAGTGGGCCGCGTGCGCGGGCGTCAACCGCGGCGACGGCGGAACACGGGCAGGCCGCCGTCTGCCGCGGGCGTTATTGCGCCGAACCGATCGCCCCGGTCGCGAGCGCGAGCGCGGCGGCCGCCGACAGCGCGCCGGCATAGCTGTCGACTTCGGCGTTGCGCGCCGCAAGCAGCTGGCTCTGCGCGAGCGTCGCATCGGTGATCGAGCCGACGCCGCTGCGGTACGCGGTCAGCGCCGCGTCGTAGCTCGTCTGCGCGGCATCGACGAGCGCCTTCGCGGCATCGTGCGACGCGAGGCTCGTCTGTACCGCGTTCTGCGCGGCGACGACCTGGCGCACGGCTTCCTCCTTCGTGCGCGTCAGACGTTCGGTCGCACTCTGCGCGTCGTTGCGCGCCTGCATCAGCACGGCCGAGCGCAGGCCGCCGTCGTACAGCGGAATCGTCACGCCGAGGAACACGCCGCCGCCGTAGCGGCTGCCGTTCAGGTTCACGGTCGGCGCCTGGTCGCCGATCGCGGGCAGTGCGGAGAGGGCCGTGTGGCCGCTCGCATACGACGTCGATGCGGACAGGAACACCTTCGGCATGAAGGCGGCCTCGGCGGCCTTGATCTTCGCGCGGTTGGCCTTCTCGAGCGCATACGCGCCCTGCAGGTCGGGGCGGCGCGCGATCGCGTCCGACACGATCGCGTCGACCGACGAGCCGAGCGTGGCCGGCAGCGGCCGCACGGGCAGCGCGGCGATGGTCGGCTTCGACAGCGGCGAGATGCCGAGCGCGGACACGAGGGCGAGGTAGCTGTCGCTTTCCGCGCCGCGCGCCTGCACGAGCGCGAGGTTCGCCTGCGCGCGGTTCTGCGTGGCCTGTGCGAGCTCGACGACGGTGCCGACGCCGTGCCCGAGTCGCGCGCGCGACGCCGCGAGGATCGCATCGGCGTTCGCGAGGCCCTGCTGCGCGCTGAGCGCGCGCGAGCGCGCGGCTTCGTAGCGGTAGTAGGCGACGGTCACGTCGTGGATCACCTGCTGGTGCACGGCCGTGAACGCGACGTTCGACGCGATCGACGCCTGTTCGGCCGCCTCGACGCGCGCCGCGCGGCCGCCGAAGTCGAACAGCAGCCATTGCAGCGACAGCGCGGAGATCGTGCCGTGCACGGTGGTGTCGCTCGACGCGTCGCCGAGGATCGTCGACGTCGTGCCGTGGCCGGTCTGGTATGCGCCCATCGCGGTCGCCGACAGTTGCGGCAGGTAGGCAGCCTTCGCGATACCGACCGCGAGCGCCGCGTTGCGCGCATCGTTCCATGCGATGCGCGTCAGCGGGTTGGTCGATTCGGCGAGGTCGATCAGCTCGGGCAGCGTATACGCGTGCGCGGGATCGAGCGCGGCGGGCGGCGATACCGACGCGAGCGCGGACGTGGCGGGCAGCGTGTAGTCGTGCGGCGTTGCGGACGCGTGCGGCGGCGCCGCCAGGATTTCGCCCGCCGCGGACGTCTGCGGCTGCCACGGGCGGTCGGATGCGTCGGGAGCAAGATCGATCGACGAGGTCGCGCAACCGGCCAGCGCGACGGCGCTTGCGAGGGCGGCTGCGACGATCGACGCGGCCGGCGTTTCAGGTCGGCGCATGAGCGGCAGACTCCTTCGAAGTGGCTTGACGCGCGGCGTCGGCGATGGCGGCGAGCCGCGCGTCGATCAGGTTCAGCAGTGCGTCGCGCGCGGGGTCGGCCGCCGGCGCAGACGCGGTGTTCGGCACGGGCTGCCCGGCCGGTCGCGACGACGGCGGCGTGCCGGCCGGCGCCGGGGTTGCTTCTTCACGTGCATCGTGCGCGCCCGGCATCGCTTCGTCGTCGTGCAGTTCGGCCACGCGCGCGAGCCGCGTGCCGATCGCCGCGTCGCCGGGCGCACGCTCGGCGAGCAGGAACAGCGGGCCCTCGAGCGCGCCGAGCTCGGCCAGCACGCGTCGGCGCGAGGCGAGCCAGGCCGCGGTCGGTCGCACCCACGACGGTTCGTAGTGGACGAGGCCGAGTTCCTGCGCGATCGCGCCGTGGCGCGCGAACGCTTCGGCCGCGAGTGCGCGCCGCTCGGCCGGCTGCGCGATCTGCGCGAGCCGTCGCCACTGCTCGCGCAGCGCCGCGAGCGCGACGTCGATCTGCTTGCCGATGCTGACGGGCCAGATGCGCGTGAACACGAGATACACGACGACGTTGCCGAGCAGGATGCCGATCGTGCGGTCGCGCGCGATCGTCAGATCGAAGCCGGGCCCGGCGCCCTGGATCACGCAGAGGAAAAACGCGAACGCGATCTGGAAGCCCGCGTAGGCGATGCGCGGCGAGCCGAACGAGACCCAGGCGGACAGCCACGCGCCGACGAATACGAGCATCATCAGTTGACCGATCGATGTCAGCGCCGGCACGACGAACACGAGCGCGGCGGTGCCGAGCAGCGCGCCGACGATGCAGCCGGCGATCCGCAGCGTCAGCTTCTCGACCGTCTCGGCCGTCGAGCCGAGCGACACGATGTAGCAGGTGATGAAGCAGGTATGGATGCCCGACCAGTCGAGCTGCGAGTACAGCAGGTAGCAGAACATCGCCGCGGCCGTCGTTTTCAGCGCGTAGCGGATGTGGTCGGGATTGGTGCGCGCGTCGGGCAGGAAGAAACCGCCGCGTGGGGCGGTTGGCGGCGTCGGCGATGCGGCCGGTTTTGCCGCGTCGGTCGCCGGCGAGCCGGCAATCGCATCGGGCTGCGCGAAGCGCGTGATCGCCGCGTGCAGGTCCGCTGCCGCGATGCGCGCGAGCGGCGGCAGCGCGTCCGCCGGCGGCAAGGCGAGCGTGATGTCGACGGGATAGCCGCCGCGTTCGAGGATGGCGGCCATCTCGTCGAGCGTGGCCGCGATCGGCGCCGCGAACGTGTCGGGCAGCCGCGCATCCGCTTCGCGATCGGCGAGCGCGACCGCGACGAGCAGCGCGGTGCTCGATGCAACGGCCTGCCGCAGCGCGACGATGTCGGCGGCGGACGACGAGCCTTCGAGCTTCGACAGCTTGAGCCAGGTCAGCAGTTGCTTGTCGCCCTCGCGTAGGCTCGCGTCGAAACCGGCCCGCGCGTCGTCGTCGCCGCGCAGTCGCCGTGCGGCGAGCCGCAGCCGCTTGGCGAGCTGCGCGAGCGCGAGCTTGCGCGGCGACGGCGCGATCAGCAGATTGACGACGATCGCGACGCCGACCGGAATCGCGACCGTCAGCCAGATATAGAGCAGCGCGCGCGTCGCCGCTTCGCCGAACGGCGCGAGGCCGAGCTCGTCGAGCCCGAAGCCGACGATCATCGCGAGAATCGCGCCGACCGGGCGCAGCTTGCTGGCCGAGGTCAGGTACAGCAGCCCGACCGACATCACGACCATGCACGCGACGCGCAGGATCGGGTAGTCGATGCTGAAGATCGCGATGCCGAGCACGAGCCCGATCACGATCGTGACGATCAGCAGCAGCGCGACCTCGAGCACGATGCTCGTTACGCGGTCGGCGCGGATCATGAAGAACACGACGTACGCGGACAGCGCGGCCTCGGGCGTGCCGTACGCGCTCGTCACGAGCATGGTCAGCGTGCAGATCAGCGCGACGCGCACGGCGATCGCCGTGCGTCCCGGAAACGGCGCGAGCAGTCGCAGGACTTCGCGCAGGCCGGGCGAGCGGACTTCAGCGGCAGGCTGAGCCATGCCGGACCTCGACGATCGCGCTGGCGCCGACGCGCACGAGCCCGGCGTCGGGTTCGTCGAGCTTCACGCGCACGGGGAAGCGCTGCGCGACATGCACCCAGTTCACCGAACGCTGCACGATCGGCAGCGAGCGCGGCAGGTTGATGCGATCGCTGTCGGCGATGCCGGCGCCGATGCCGACGACCTTGCCCGTCATCGGGCGGCCGCGGTCGATCATCGAATAGACGGTCGCGCAGTCGCCGACGGCGATGCGGTTCAGCGACGTCTCGCGGAAGTTGCCGACGGCGAACCATTCGCTCGCGTCGATCAGCGTGAAGATCGACTGGTTCGGCGCGAGCGTTTCGCCGGCGAGCACCGTCAGGCCCGTCACGAGCCCGTCGTGCGGCGCGCGCACGACGGTGTCCTCGAGCGCGTGCTGCGCGCGGGCCAGCGCGGCTTCGCGCGCATGCAGCGTCGCGATCGCGTCGGCCTCGTCGCCGATCGTCTGCGCGGACGCGCGCTGCTGCTCCTGCGCCTGCGCGAGCGACACGGCCGCGTCGCGCTGCCGGACCTTCGCCTGGTCGAACTGCTGCGCGCTGACATAGCCCTGCGCGGCGAGCGGTGCAAGCCGCTCGACGTCGCGCGTCGCGAGATCGTGATTCTGCTGCGCGCGCTTGACCTGCCCGGCAGCGACCGCCGCATTCGAGCGCTCGCCGATCAGCGAGCGGCGGCGCGTGTCGAGCGACGCGCGCGCGAGTTCGACGTCGGCCTGCGCCTGCGCGACCGTCAGCCGGTACGGCACCGGATCGATTTCATAGAGCAGGTCGCCTTTTGCGACGCGCTGGTTCTCGTGCACCGCGAGCCGCACGATGCGTCCGCCGACGGGCGACGCGACGTGCACGACGTCCGCGTCGATCGACGCGTCGTCGGTGGACGGGTACGCGGTGGTGCGGTGATACGCGTACGCGAGGGCCGCGATGCCGAGCGCGACGATCGCCAGCGCGATCACGCGGCCTTTCGCGGACGGGCGGGAGAGTCCGGCGGCCTTCATGCGAACGGCCCCGTGCCGGCGAGCCAGACGATCACGGCGACCACGAGGCCGATCGCGGTGCAGACGGCAAGCTGGTAGGGCACGACGGCGGCCCAGCCGGTCGCGACGAACACGCGATGCGCGACGATCGCGCCGATCACGCCGACGAGCGCACTGACGAGCCAGAGCGGGAAGTACGCGCCGAACAGCGCGAAGGACGGGGCGCCGCGCGAGGTACAGCCGGCGAGCGGCATGGCGGGCACCAGGATGGCGGCGACGCGCAGCGGCGTTGTTTTTCTCATGATGTGACGAGCTCGACGATGGGGGTGGAGGCCGGGCGCGGCGCAACGCGAACCGTCGCCGCGACGGCGGTTGCGCGATATGGGGCCGATAATAAATCAGCGCGATGCCGGCGGCTAGCGGTCCGGCGCGCTTCGATGGCGGCGCGGGACGGGGCGTGCGGTTCGGTTCGTGGTGGTCGCCTGCGCCCGAATAGCCGCGCCGATGCCGGTTCGGCGGTGCTCGGCGCCGGCGCCGGCCGGGCGGTTGGCGCGCCCGTCGGCATGGGTTCGTGTAGGTTTGCTAACGGATGGTAAAGGATCGTCAGATGAAAGGCCGGACGGCGCATTGACGCGCGAACCGGATGGAATCGACGCGCGAACCTCGGGTTGCCGCACGGACGGGCACGAATCGCGCTTGTCGAAACCGGCGACGAAAGCGGCGCCCCGCACCGTCCGGGCCGGACGAGCGGACGCCATGGATATGTGTACCATCCTGCGTACGGCGCGAAGCGCGGCGATCCCGCCCGACGCGCATCGCGAAAGCGGTATCGCCACGAGGATGAGTGCTCCATGCGCAGTTTCTTTGTCCGGTTCATTGCAATCGGCGTGCTGTTCCATCTGTACGTCGGGTTGCGGATCATTCCCGACGCATTCGCTTCACCGCTCGCGCGCACGCTCGCGGCGCTCGTGCTGGCCAGCTTCTGCGTGCTGATCCCGGTCGGCATGTTCTCGCGCCGCTTCGACGAAGGCTGGCCCGCGACGCTGTTCGGCTGGGCCGGCGCGCTCGCGATGGGCTTCTTCTCGTCGCTGCTGGTGCTGACCTTCCTGCGCGAGTTCGTGCTGCTCGGTGCGTTCCTGTGGCGGCATCTGCCGGGCGCGGGCGCATGGACCGGCGCGGCGTCCGATACGGCGCGCGGCGTGCTGGTCGGCGCGCTGCTGGTCACGGCGATCGGCTTCGTCGGCGCGCGGCGCACGGCGGCGGTCAGGCACGTGTCGATTCCGGTGGCGGGGCTGCCGCCGGCGCTCGACGGCCTGAAGATCGTGCAGCTGTCCGACATCCACGTCGGGCCGACGATCAAGCGTCCCTACGTCGAGCGGATCGTGCGCGCGGTCAACGCGCTCGACGCCGACTGCGTCGTGGTGACGGGCGACGTGGTCGACGGCTCGGTCGAGCGCCTGCGCGCGCATACGGCGCCGCTCGGGACGATGCGCTCGCGTCACGGCAGCTTTCTCGTGACGGGCAACCACGAGTACTACGCGGGTGCGCATGCGTGGATCGACGAATTCCGGCGCATCGGCCTGACGGTGCTGCTGAACGAGCACGTGCTGATCGAGCACGACGGCGCGCGCGCGGTGCTCGCGGGCGTGACCGATTTCACCGCGGGCGGATTCGACCCGGCGCATCGCAGCGATCCGGCGCGTGCGCTGGCGGGCGCGCCGCCGGAAGTCGGCACGCGGATCCTGCTCGCGCATCAGCCGCGCAGTGCGGAGCACGCGAACCGGGCCGGTTTCTCGGTGCAGTTGTCGGGGCATACGCACGGCGGCCAGTTCCTGCCGTGGCCGCCGTTCGTGCGTCTGCAACAGCCCGTGATCGGCGGGCTCAGCCGTGTCGGCGACATGTGGCTCTATACGAGCCGCGGAACCGGGTACTGGGGGCCGCCGAACCGCTTCGGCGTGCCCTCCGAGATCACGCTGATCCGGCTCACGCGCGGCGCGTAGGCGCCGCGTCCCGGTCAGGCGATGCGCGCGATATCGTCGAAATCGAAGCGCGGGCTGCGCGGGTGCAGGCCGGCCGGATCGCCGTAGCCAAGGTTCACGAGGAAGTTGGTCCGGATCGTGGTGCCCGCGAAGAATGCGGCGTCGACCTTCGCGGCGTCGAAGCCCGACATCGGGCCCGCGTCGAGGCCGAGCGCGCGGGCGGCCAGGATCAGGTAAGCGCCCTGCAGCGACGAATTGCGGAACGCGGTGGCCTCGATCAGCGCGTCGTTGCCGGCGAACCAGCTGCGCGCGTCGGCGTGCGGGAACAGCCGCGGCAGATGTTCGTGGAACGCGAGGTCCATGCCGACGATCACGGTGACGGGCGCGGCCATCGTCTTCGCGAGATTGCCTTCGGACAGCGCCGGTTTCAGGCGCGCCTTCGCGTCGGGCGACTTGACGAACACGAAGCGGGCGGGGCTCGAGTTCGCCGAAGTCGGGCCGAATTTCGCCAGGTCGATCAGCCGGTGCAGCAGCGCGTCGTCGACAGGCTTGTCCTGCCACGCGTTGTGCGTGCGGGCCGTGAGGAACAACTGGTCGAGTGCGGAATCGGAGAGCGTCATGATGGGATCCGGGAAACAGCCGTCCGGCTCGCGCCGGAGGGCGTGGTGAAAAAGCGCGGCGCGCCGGCGGGCGGCGCGTTGCGACAGGCCGCGATGATAGCGTGATGCATGCCGGTTTGCCGCGGGCGGCCACGGCGCGCGGCGAGCGGCCGGCGCGAATGAGATCGCATGGCGGCGCCGCGCGCCCTTGGCTAGTATGCAGGCATGGCGTGTTCGCCCGTTCGCTGTCCCTATCCTCATGTCGACGCCCGATCTTTTCGCCGATACACCCGTTCCCGACGTGGACTGGTATCCGGACTGGCTCGCGCTGCCGGACGCCGACCGCCTGCTGGCCGCGCTGATCGACGAGGTCGCGTGGCGGCAGGACACGATGCGCACGCCGCGCGGGCGCATTCCGTTGCCGCGGCTCACCGCATGGCAGGGCGAGCCCGATGCCGTCTACCTGTACTCGGGGATCCGCAACGTGCCGGCGCCGTGGACGCCCGCCGTGCTCGACCTGAAACGTGCGGTCGAGACGACCTGCGGCGCGCATTTCAACAGCGTGCTGCTCAACCGCTATCGCAACGGGCAAGACAGCCTGGGCTGGCATGCGGACAACGAGCCCGAGCTCGGCGAGGCGCCGGTGATCGCCTCGGTGAGCCTCGGTGCGATGCGCGTGTTCGATCTCCGGCATCGCGCGACCGGCGTCACGCACGCGTATCGCCTGACGCACGGCAGCCTGCTCGTGATGCGCGGCCGCACCCAGGCCGAGTGGCAGCATCGCGTGCCGAAGGCGCCGGCCGTGCAGGGGGAGCGCGTCAACCTGACGTTCCGGCGCGTGATCGCTGGGGGATCGGGGCGGTAGCGCGCGCCCGCCCGAACGCGACCTGTTTTTCCGGGCCACGGACGGCCGGCGACGGCAAGCGCCCGGACGTGCGGCACGTTGCCGCACGAGTGCGCCGCCGTGCCGTCGCACACCGCTCGGAGGGCCGTGCGACAAGGCTTGCAAGCGGATTCATCGACCGTGCGGTTCCGATAGATGAGTGAAACCTCTGATGGTGCGTCGCAACATTCCTTGACTAGACTATCGAATGGCTGAAGCGCGCCGATGTCCGGCGCAAGCCTTTTCGACATGCCCCGTGCGTTGCCGATGCAATGCGGACGGGCAGGAGCACACCGCGTGACCGTACTGGACCCATCCTTCGAACCCTCGCTGCACGTCTTCGAACAAGACGGCGGATGGCAATGGGCGCTGACGGTGAAGCGGGCGACCGGGGTCGGCGTCAAGGTCGTGGCGTTCAGCCGGGAAGGCTTCCGGGGCGAGGCCGAAGCGTACGCGGCGGGCCAGCGCGCCCGTGCCGAGTACGACGCCGCCGTGATCGCCTGAGCGCGGCGCCCGCTTCGGGTGGCGGCGCAACCGGCGCGCGCCGGGTTCCCGTATACGCGCACACGAGGCGGCCGCCGGCGCACTGCGCGCGGCCCGTGCGCGTTCGATGCGGCCTGCGGTGGGCAGTCCCGTCTATCGCTGATATCCTTTCAATCGCGTCAGCCTATGCGGCCGGCGCCGCGTCGCGCCGCGCACCGTCGGTCGGCGCGAGCGGCCCGCGAGCCGGATCGTGTTGATCCGGCCGAAGCGGCATTCCATAATCCTTCATCGCGGATATCTCTTGAACGAATTCATTTCGTCCATGTGCACTGGGGCAACACTACGATGAGCGGCGTACCGAAACTGCCGGCACGGCGGGCCAGCGCATCGCGCGCGACGGCCGGCGAGGCCGCCGGCGACGCGCCGCCGCACGCGGCGGCCGACGACGAGTCGTCCGGCGGCGCATCGTCCTATCTGGTGCCGGGGCTCGAGCGCGGGCTGCGGATTCTCGCGGAATTCTCCGCGCGCGAGCCGGTGCTCGGCGCGCCCGAACTGTCGAAGCGGATCGGCATCCCGCGCACGACGACGTTCCGGCTGCTGCAGACGCTCGAGGCGCTCGGCTTTCTCGAACGCGTGAACGGCGACCGTTATTTCCGGCTCGGCGTCGGCGTGCTGCGGCTCGGCTTCGAATACCTGAATTCGCTCGAACTGACCGATCTCGGTACGCCCGTGCTCGAACGGCTGCGCGACGCGACCGGTTTCTCGACGCACCTGCTGATCCGCGACCAGCGCGATGTCGTGTTCGTCGCGAAAGCGCAGAGCAATGCGTCGATGTTCGGCTCGGTGAAGGTGCATGTCGGCACGCGGCTGCCGGCGCACGCGACGGTCCACGGCCACGTGCTGATGGGCGACCTCACGCGCGACGCACTGCGCCAGCTCTATCCGGAAAAACGGCTCGAACAGTTCACCGAGCGCACGCCGGGCACCGTCGACGAACTGTACGAACGCGTGCGCCACTATGCGCGGCTCGGCTACGCCGTCAGCGAGGCCGCGTTCGAAAGCGGCATCTCGGCCGTCACCGCGCCGGTGCGCGACCATTCGGGTTCGATCGTCGCGGCGATCACGGCGACGGTGCCGCGCTCGGAGATCGGCGAGGCGGGCGAGAAGGAGCGGCTTGTCGAGCTGGTGTGCGGTGCGGCGGTCGATCTGTCGCAGCGCCTGAACTATCGTCCGCTCGAGAGCGATCCGACCTTCGCGCATGCGCGCCACAAGGTCGCGATGTTCTGACTGTGCCGACGCGGCTCGGGCGCGTCGCGCCTCGCGCGATGAACGAACAACGGCTCGCGTGAACCGACTCCCGGGACTGGGATAGGCTGCGCATGCGGCTCAACCAATGAAGGCCGGGCCCTGTCTTGTACAGGGCCCGGCCTTTTTGTTGTGCGCCCAGCATGGGCGCACTCCTGCGGGTGAAAGTCCCGCCATAAGCTGGTCATGGCGAATGAAGTGAAGCGCAACTGCATGAGGGCGACCGAGTGTGGGGAGGAAGCGTGGAGCGTAAATCGCGAGCCGATGGACAAGAACCGTATAGAAGGCGCTGCCGAGCAGGGCGAGCGGGCAACAAACCGCAAAGCTCTCGTGACCAAAGCGAAGCGGCGTAAATACGGCGGTTGTGCGATGAAGGAGTGCGTTCTTACCTGGGGAGATCTCGCCTTGTGCCTGAAAGGGCGACGGTGCAGACCGGAGCGAGAAGTCAGCAGAGGCCGTAGTAGTGAGGTGGTGTGGCCGGGAAGGCTAAAGCTGCCAGCGAAGGGCCGAAGGAATGGGAGGGCAAGCCCTCTGGTTCTCGGAAGTGAATAGCCTCAGATGTTCGCGTAAGTGAAGCTCGCCGAACGGTGGATAGGGTGAAGCCCGACAGGCCCAGGCAGCGAGGAATCAGTTTCGGTGAAGCAGACAACAGCGAACCTGGGTGTCGGGTCGGGAGCAACACAAGCCCGGCAACCTCAACCATTCCAACCGCCCGGTGCGGACCCGCATGCCGGGTGGTGTGGGAGGGGATCGGTCAGGTTAACTGACCGCCCCTATCCCGATTCGGGCATCCGGCCCGGTCGCGGCCGCTCGACGCGGCGCACGCGTAACCGGCCGGCGCGCCCGCAGAGCCCGCAACGACGCGCGCCTGCGCGACCTCAGAACGAGTGGTGGATCCCGGCCAGCACGACGACCTGGTTCGCGGTGCTCGACACGCCGGCCGTGAAGAACGCCGCGTGCGCGCCGCCCGAGGCATGCTCGTACAGCACGTTCGCGTAGAGCTGCGTGCGCTTGGACAGCGCGTAGATGTCGCCGAGCTCGAACTGCGTCCAGCGGCGGCCCGACAGCGTCGTCGTCGCGGCGCCGCCGGCGATCGTGTTGAATGCGCTGCTGCGATAGTTCACGCCCGCGTCGTAGCTCTGGAACGTGTCGGAATAGCCGTTCGACTGCATCTTGGTGCGCGTGTAGAGGCCGTGCACGAGGAAGTCGCCGAACTGGTACGACGCGCCCGCGCCGATGTTCTCGACCTTGTTCGCGATATAGCCGTTCGCGGTGTTCTGCCCCTGGAACGAGGCGATCCCCGTCTGGCTGATCAGGATCGAGCGATCGTGCTCGTTCGAATAGACGGCGGACGCCTTGAACGGGCCGTTTGCATAGTTCAGCGCGACGCCGACCGACTTGCCGGTCGAGAAGTTCGTCGTATTGCCGAGCGCCATCGTCGCCGCGGCCGAGAAACCGGCGAAGCTCGGCGAGCGGTACTTGACCGAATTGTTGTACGGCACGTTGCCGGTCGCCGCGAGCCCGTCGATGTTGCCGGGGTGGAACGCGTACCAGCTCATCGCGAGATAGGCGGTGCTGAGCGGATCGAGATAGTCGAACGACAGCGGCGTCTGGCGGCCGAGCGTCAGCGTGCCGTAACGCTCCGAGCTGAGGCCGACGAATGCCGCGCGATTCCAGATCGTGTTCGCGGTCGCGAACTGGCCGTTGTTCGTATAGAAGCCGTTTTCGAGCTGGAAGATCGCCGACAGGCCGCCGCCCAGATCCTCCTTGCCTTTCAGGCCCCAGCGATCGGGCTGCGTATTGCCCTGGATCATCGCCCATTTTGCGTGCCCGCCGGCGTTGTTGACGTACGCAATGCCGGCATCGAGGCTGCCGTACAGCACCACGCTGCTCTGCGCCCATGCGCCCGACACGGCGCCCATCCCGATGACTGCTGCTGCTACCGCATGCTTGACCATGTGATCTCCTGACTCTCCAACCGAATGAAAACGAGCCGTGGCGGCGCGCGAAAGGACGACCAGCCGTCACGCGGTTCCACTGCCGGATGGGCTTTTTATTGTTCCATATAAGGAACGATGTGCCTCTGATGGAATGGAGTATAGAGGCGGTGGATGGCTGGAAAAAAATAAATTTTTCGGGTCGGAAGCATTCGAAAGCGATGCAAGCCGGCGGCGCGGGATGTCGGCCAGGAGGCCGTAAATCCTCGTAGTAGAAGAAAAAAGCACGCACGGCGCACGGCACTCGGGCGACCGCCGATTTGTCGGTCGGTGTTTTCCCTAGGACGAGCAGCTTTTTGTTTTGCTCGTGGAAAGTCGCTCCTATAATCACCATCCATAAACTGATGTTCCTGATATGGAACAAATCGAGAGTCGATCAGAAGGAAGGGTGTGAGATGTCTGAACAATGGGTTTGCGCCGGACACGCCGGCGCGCTGTCGGAAGACACGCCGATCGAGTTCAAGCGGACCGACGGCGTCGAGATCGGGATCTATCGCGTCGGCGACGAGGTGTATGCGCTCGAGAACGTATGCCCGCATGCGTACGCGCTGCTGACGCAGGGCTTCGTCGACGAGGGCACGGTCGAGTGCCCGCTGCACGAGGCCGTGTTCGACATCAGGACGGGCGAGTGCCTGAAGGGGCCGGGCGGGCGGGCGCTGAAGCAGTACGCGGTGCGCCTCGCCGGCGAGGAAATCCAGATCAAGGTGGAATGACATGAAAGAAGCGACCGTCAACTTCAACCCGTTCCTGAAGCCGTGGGTGGCGCCGCAGCCGAACAACGTCGCGGGCAAGGGGCAGATCGAGATCCCCGGTCAGGTCGAGAACCGCGTCTGGCAGACCCGCAAGGCCGAGCCGACGCAGTACGAGAACGACCTCGGCGACGCGCTCGAACGCGTGTTCGAGTCGGGCGCAACCGAACTGGACGATGTCGTCGCGGGCCTGAACCGCATCGGCTTTCGCACGCCGGACGGCGCGCCGTGGACCGCCGAGCGCTTCCGCGCCGAAATGGCCTCGCTCGCGGAATGACCGCGCCAAGCGCCGACCCGACGACAACCGCATCCGGAGCACACTGATGACGTCCCCCGCACAACACGCTTCCCAACACGACCCGGTCCGTGCCTATCTCGACCGCGGCATCAAGAACTTCTGGTATCCCGTCGCGCCGAGCTGGCAGGTGTCGAACGCGCCGGTGGGCCTGACGCGCCTGTCCGAGCAGATCGTGCTGTGGCGCGACCAGGACGGCAAGGTTCACGCGCTCGAGGATCGCTGCCCGCACCGCGGCGCGCGCCTGTCGCTCGGCTGGAATCTCGGCGGCAATCTCGCCTGCTGGTACCACGGCATCGAAGTCGACGGCAGCGGCACGGTCAACAAGGTGCCGGCCGTCGCGAACTGTCCGCTCGAAGGCACCCGGTGCGTGAAGTCGTACCCGGTCGAGGAGAAGGCCGGCGCGATCTTCCTGTGGTTCGGCGACGAAGCGCACGCGGAGCCGGCGCCGCTGAACCTGCCGGAGGAACTGGTCGCCGACGAATACGCGCACTTCCTGTGCGTGTCGAACTGGAAGTGCAATTACCAGTACGCGATCGACAACGTGATGGACCCGATGCACGGCGCGTACCTGCACGCGACCTCGCACTCGATGGCCGAAGGCGACAAGCAGGCCGAGATGCGCGTGCGCAAGACGGAAACGGGCCTGATGTTCGAGAAGATCGGCCAGCGCGACGTGAACTTCGACTGGGTCGAGCTCGGCGACACGGGCTGCCTGTGGATGCGCCTCGCGATCCCGTACAAGCAGAAATTCGGCCCGGGCGGCAGCTTCGGGATCATCGGCTTCGCGACGCCGGTCGACGACGACCACTGCCAGGTCTATTTCTGGCGCACCCGCAAGGTCAGCGGCTGGCAGCGCGACGTGTGGCGCTTCATGTACCGCAACCGCCTCGAAGGCCTGCACTGGGACGTGCTCGAGCAGGACCGCTACGTCCTCGAAAGCCTCGCGCCGAATGCGCGCGATCACGAATACCTGTACCAGCACGACGTCGGCATCACGCGCGTGCGCCGGATGCTGCGCCAGCGCGCGCAGGAACATCTGTCCGCGCTCGACGCGCACCGCGCGGCGCAGGCCGCATCGGAGCCGGCGAATGGCTGAGCATGCACCGGTCGTGTCGCTCGCGGGGCGCCGCGTGCTCGTCACCGGCGGCGCGCGCGGTCTGGGCGCGGCGTTCGTGAAGGCGCTCGTCGAAGCGGGCGCGCAGGTCGCATTCGGCGACGTGCTGGCCGACGAAGGCCGCGCGCTCGCCGCGCAGCTCGCGCAGGCGGGCCATACCGCGCATTTCGTCGCGCTCGACCTTGCCGATCCGGCCAGCGTCTCGGCCTTCGTCGAGCAGGGCGCGGCCGCGCTCGGCGGCATCGACGGGCTGATCAACAACGCGGCGATCACGAACTCCGGCGGCAGGCTGTCGACGGAACTCGACGTGTCGACGTGGGACGCGGTGATGAACGTCAACGTGCGCGGCCTGTGGCTCGTCAGCAATGCGGCGCTGCCGCACCTCGCGCAGTCGGGGCGCGGCGCGATCGTGAACCTCGCGTCGGACACCGCGCTGTGGGGTGCGCCGAAGCTGCTCGCGTATGTCGCGAGCAAGGGCGCGGTGATCGCGATGACGCATGCGCAGGCGCGCGAGTTCGGCGCACACGGCGTGACGGTCAACGCGATCGCGCCGGGGCTGACCGAAGTCGAGGCGACCGCCTACGTGCCGGCCGATCGCCACGCGTACTACCTGCAGGGCCGCGCGCTGACGCGCGCGCAGGTGCCCGGCGACGTGACGGGCCCCGTGCTGTTCCTGCTGTCCGACGCCGCGCGCTTCGTGACGGGTCAACTGCTGCCGGTCAACGGCGGCTTCGTAATGAATTGATGTTTTCACTCTGAGGAAGGAGAGGACGATGGCGGACGCCGATCTCGAACGCAAGTCGTGGGACCAGCCGGAAGGCGCAAGCTTTGGCGACTGGATGGAAGGGCGCGTCGCGCGCTATGCGACGCGTCGCTACGACTGGGACGCGCTGAAGTTCCAGGCCGACTACGACCCGAAGTACCGCCGCGCGCAGATGCGCTATGTCGGCACCGGCGGCACGGGCGTCGCGAAGGACGTCAACACGGTGCCGGCGGGCAACTTCACGTTCTCGACGATGGTGATTCCGGCCGGCAACATCGGCCCGAGTCACATCCATATCGACGTCGAGGAAATCTTCTTCGTGCTGCGCGGCAAGATGAAGGTGATCTGCGAGCGCGACGGCGAGACCTGGGAAGCGATCCTCGGCGAGCGCGACCTGATTTCGGTGCCGCCGGGCGTGTACCGCACGGAGATCAACATCGGCGAGGAAGATGCGCTGATGTGCGTGATGCTCGGCTCGCCGAAGCCGATCACGCCGACCTATCCGCCGGATTCGCCGCTCGCGAAGATCAAGCGTTGACACGGAGCGAGCGAAGCGATGAGTGTCGTCGAAAAACGTGAGCGCGACCGGTTCGCGACGCTGCTCGGGCAGTTTCCCGAGCAGCGCTGCGCGGCCGGTGCGGCGGGCACGATCGGATACCGCGAGGCCGGCGCGCAACAGGCCGGCCGCACGCTGCCCGTCGTGCTGCTGCACGGGATCGGCTCGGGCGCCGCGTCGTGGGTGTGCCAGCTCGATGCGCTCGGCGCGTCGCGCCGCGTGCTCGCGTGGGATGCGCCCGGCTACGGCGTATCGACGCCCGTGAACGGCGCGTCGCCGGCCGCCGCCGATTACGCGGCGTCGCTGAACGCGTGGCTCGACGCACTCGGCATCGAACGCTGCGTGCTGGTCGGGCATTCGCTCGGCGCGATCGTCGCGGGCGGCCTGGCCCGCGTGATGCCCGCGCGGATCGCCGGCCTGCTGCTGATCTCGCCCGCGGGCGGCTACGGCAGTGCGCCCGCCGAAACGCGCGAATCGCGCCGCGACGCGCGCCTCGCGATGCTCGCGGAGCTCGGCCCGGAAGGGCTCGCAGCGCAGCGCAGCGGCAACATGCTGTCGGGCTTCGCGAGCGAGGATGCACGTGCATGGGTGCGCTGGAACATGGCGCGCATCGTGCCGGCCGGCTATGCGCAGGCCACGCACCTGCTCGCGAACGCAGATCTCGCGACCGATCTCGCCGGCTTTCGCGGCCGCACGGCGGTGGCGGTCGGCGCGAACGACGCGATCACGCCGCCCGCCGCGTGCGAGCGGATCGCCGCGGCCGCGCGGGTCGGGCTGCAGGTGATTCCGCAGGCCGGCCACGCCGGCTACGTGGAAGCGCCGGCCGTCTATTCCGCGCTGATCGACGCGTTCTGTCGTCAGTGCGACCGGCAGTGGGGGCTGGCATGAGCGAACCGCTGCAAAAGGAAGTGGAAGGCGCGAAGAGCGAGGCCAACTACGTGGTGCCGGGCCTCGAGCGCGGCTTGCGGATCCTCGCCGAATTCTCGCCGCGCGAGCCGGTGCTCGGCGCGCCGGAACTGTCGAAGCGGCTCGGGATTCCGCGCACGACGGTGTTCCGTCTGCTGCAGACGCTGGAATCGCTCGGCTTTCTCGAACGTGCGGACAAGGATCGCAACTACAAACTCGGCATCGCGGTGCTGCGGCTCGGCTTCGAATACCTGAGCTCGCTGGAGCTGACCGATCTCGGCCTGCCGGTGCTCGAAAGCCTGCGCGACGCGACCGGCTTCACGACGCATATCGTGATCCGCGACGGCCGCGACGTGGTGTTCGTCGCGAAGGCGCAGAGCCAGGCGGCGGTGTTCAGCTCCATTCGCGTGAACGTCGGCACGCGGCTGCCTGCGCATGCGACGACGCACGGCCACGTGCTGATGGGCGACCTGTCGCTGAAGGAACTGCGCGCGCTGTATCCGGAAGGCGTGCTGCCGCGGATGACGAGCGCGACGCCGGAAACGGTCGAGGCGCTGTACGAAGTGATCCGCGAGGATGCGCTGCGCGGCTACGGCGTCAGCAATTCGTCGTTCGAGCGCGGCATCTCGGTCGTCACGGCGCCGGTGCGCAACGACACGCAGAAGATCGTCGCGTGCATCACGGTGACGGTGCCGCGTCCGGAGATCGACGACGCGCTGATCGCGGACGGATTGATCGACAAGGTGCAGCGCGCGGCGGCGGAACTGTCGCGAAGACTCAATTATCGCTCGGATGACGAGCACACGTTTCTCAAGGCTTTAGGACTCCGATGATTCAGATCGATCTGGGCGGGCAGGTGGCGGTGGTGACGGGCGGCTCGTCCGGCATCGGCCTCGCGACCGCCGAACGGTTTCTGCAGGCGGGTGCGTCGGTCGCGATCTGCGGCCGCGACGGCGAACGTCTCGCGCGCGCCGAGGCGATGCTCGGCGAAAAATATCCGGGTGCGCCGCTGCTCGCAGTGCGCTGCAACGTGCTCGACGAAGCCGATGTCGCCGCGTTCGCGCAGGCCGTGTCGGCGCGCTTCGGCTGCACCGACATGCTGGTCAACAACGCCGGCCAGGGCCGCGTGTCGACCTTCGCCGACACGACCGACGACGCATGGCGCGACGAGCTGGAGCTGAAGTACTTCAGCATCATCCGCCCGACGCGCGCGTTCCTGCCGATGCTGCGCGACGCGGCCGCGCCGACGATCACCTGCGTGAACTCGCTGCTCGCGCTGCAGCCGGAGCCGCACATGGTCGCGACGTCGTCGGCGCGCGCCGGCGTGCTGAGCCTCGTGAAGTCGCTCGCGAACGAGCTCGCGCCGCAGCGCATCCGCGTGAACTCGATCCTGATCGGCATCGTCGAGTCGGGGCAGTGGCGCCGTCGCTACGAAGCGCAGGCACAGCCCGGCGAAAGCTGGGAGGACTGGACGGGCGCGCTCGCGCGCAACAAGAACATACCGCTGAACCGCTTCGGCCGGCCCGACGAGGCCGCCTGGGCGCTCTTTTATCTCGCAACGCATCTGTCGTCCTACACGACGGGCAGCCATATCGACGTTTCTGGAGGCTTTGCACGCCATGTCTAAAAAAACCACGGTTGGCGAGCTGATTGCCGCCTTTCTCGAGCAGTGCGGCGTGAAGACCGCATTCGGGGTCATCTCGATCCACAACATGCCGATCCTCGACGCGATCAACTCGCGCGGCAACATCCGCTACGTCGGCGCGCGCGGCGAAGCCGGCGCGGTCAACATGGCCGACGGCCTGGCCCGCGTGTCGGGCGGCCTCGGCGTCGCGTTCACGAGCACCGGCACGGCGGCGGGCAACGCGGCCGGCGCGATGGTCGAGGCGCTGACCGCCGGCACCGCGCTGCTGCACATCACCGGCCAGATCGAGACGCCGTACCTCGACCAGGACCTCGCATACATCCACGAAGCGCCGGACCAGCTGACGATGCTCGACGCGATCTCGAAGGCCGCATACCGCGTGCGCACGGTCGAGACCGTGCTGCCGACGATCCGCGAAGCGGTGCGCGTCGCGCAGACCGCGCCGACCGGCCCTGTCTCGGTCGAGATCCCGATCGACATCCAGGCGGCCGAGATCGAATGGCCGGAAGACCTGGCGCCCGCGCACGTCGCGGTGCGCGAGCACGACAGCGCACGCGTCGCGAAGCTCGCCGACGCGCTGGCCGCGAAGCGCCGCCCGCTGCTGTGGCTCGGCGGCGGCGCGCGTCACGCGCGCGCCGAAGTCGAACGCCTCGTCAAGCTCGGCTTCGGCGTCGTGACGAGCGTGCAGGGCCGCGGCGTGCTGCCCGAAGATCATCCGGCCACGCTCGGCGCGTTCAACGTGCATGCGGCGGTCGAAGCGTTCTACAAGACCTGCGACGCGCTGGTCGTAGTCGGCTCGCGGCTGCGCGGCAACGAAACGCTGAAGTACAAGCTTGCGCTGCCGCAGCCGCTGTTCCGCGTCGATGCCGACGCGCTTGCCGACAACCGCGGCTATCGCAACGAACTGTTCGTGCACGGCGATTCGAAGCGCGTGCTGGCCGAGCTGGCCGACCGCCTCGAAGGCCGCCTGTCGGTCGATCCGCAATTCGCGGTCGATCTGGCCGCCGCGCGCGAGCGCGCCGTGGCGGACGTGTCGGAAGGCCTCGGCCCGTACAAGGCGCTGGTCGACACGCTGCAGGCCGCTGTCGGCCGCGACTACAACTGGGTGCGCGACGTGACGATCTCGAACAGCACGTGGGGCAACCGCCTGCTCAAGATCTTCGAGCCGCGCGCGGGCGTGCACGCACTCGGCGGCGGCATCGGCCAGGGGATGCAGATGGGCATCGGCGCGGCGCTCGCGGGCGCGGCGGCGAAGACGGTCTGCCTGGTCGGCGACGGCGGCCTGATGGTCAACGTCGGCGAGCTCGTGACGGCCGTGCAGGAAAACGCGAACGTGATGATCGTGCTGATGAACGACCAGTGCTACGGCGTGATCCGCAACATCCAGGACGCGCAGTACGGCGGCCGCCGCTGCTTCGTGCAGCTGCACCAGCCCGATTTCGCGCAGTTCTGCGCGAGCTTCGGCCTCACGCACTACCGCATCACGTCGCTCGACCAGGCCGAGCAGATCGTGCGCGAAGGGCTGGCGAAGGAAGGCCCGGTGATGGTGGAAGTCGACATGCTGTCGGTCGGCTCGTTCGCGTCCGCGTTCGCGGGCCCGCCGGTCAAGAAGGAAGCGCCCGAGGAGCGCCAGTATGCGTAACGGACACGCACACGGGCACGCGCCCGTCGACGTCGCGATGATCGGCTTCGGCGCGATCGGCGCGGCCGTGTACCGGGCGGTCGAGCACGACGCGTCGCTGCGCGTCGCGCACGTGATCGTGCCCGAGCACCAGCGCAGCGCCGTGCAGCGCGAGCTGGGCGAGGCGGTGGAGGTCGTGTCGTCGGTCGACGCGCTGGCCCGCCGTCCCGAGTTCGCGCTCGAATGCGCGGGCCACGGCGCGCTGGTCGACCACGTCGTGCCGCTGCTGAAGGCCGGCACCGATTGCGCGGTTGCATCGATCGGCGCGCTGTCCGATCTCGCGCTGCTCGACGCGCTGTCGCAGGCTGCCGACGAGGGCGACGCGACGGTGACGCTGCTGTCCGGCGCGATCGGCGGCATCGACGCGCTGGCCGCCGCGCGGCAGGGCGGGCTCGACGAGGTGCTGTACGTCGGCCGCAAGCCGCCGCTCGGTTGGCTCGGCACGCCGGCCGAGGCACTGTGCGACCTGCGCGCGATGACCGAAGAGAAGGTGATCTTCGAAGGCACCGCGCGCGATGCTGCGCGGCTGTATCCGAAGAATGCGAACGTCGCGGCGACCGTCGCGCTCGCAGGCGTCGGCCTCGATGCGACGCGCGTGCGCCTGATCGCCGATCCGGCCGTCACGCGCAACGTGCACCGTATCGCCGCGCGCGGCGCATTCGGCGAGATGTCGCTCGAAATGAGCGGCAAGCCGCTACCGGACAACCCGAAGACGTCCGCGCTGACCGCGTTCAGCGCGATCCGCGCGCTGCGCAACCGTGCGGCCCGCTGCGTGATCTGACCGGGCGATCGAACCGCGCGCCCGTTCTTGCCACGGCGAGGGCGGGTGCGCAGAGACAGACTTGTGGGACTTGTGAAATGACTCCATTCGATACGAGCCTCGTGCCCAACGGCGACATCCTGATCGGCGGCGAGTGGCGGCGCGGCCGTGGCGCGCCTTACGCGAGCGTTTATCCGGCCGACCAGTCGCTGAACATGGAAGTGTCGACGGCCGACGCGCAGGACGCGGCCGAAGCCGTCGAGGCCGCCGATGCCGCATGGCGCCGCGCCGACTGGGCCGGGCTGAAGCCGCATCAGCGCGCGCTGGTGCTGTACCGCATCGCCGATCTGATCATGCAGCGCCACGAGGCGCTCGCGAACCTGCAGCGCCGCGACAACGGCAAGCCGATCGGCGAGACGCGCGTGCTGGTGGCGAGCGCGGCGAACACGTTCCGCTACTACGCGGCGTGCCTCGAAACGCTCGACGAAGACCTGACGCCGTCGCGCGGCGACTATCTGACGATGAGCGTGTACGAGCCGATCGGCGTGATCGCCGCGATCACGCCGTGGAATTCGCCGATCGCGTCCGACGCGCAGAAGCTCGCACCCGCGCTTGCGGGCGGCAACGCGGTGGTGCTCAAGCCGGCCGAAGTCACGCCGCTCGCGTCGCTCGCGCTCGCGCGCATCTGCGAGGAAGCCGGCGTGCCGAAGGGCGTGCTCAGCGTGCTGCCGGGCAAGGGCTCGGTGATCGGCGACGTGCTGGTGCGTCATCCGCTCGTGAAGAAGGTGTCGTTTACGGGCGGCACCGAAGTGGGCCGCGGCATCGCGCGCATCGCGGCGGAGAAGCTGATGCCGGTGTCGCTCGAACTCGGCGGCAAGTCGCCGACGATCGTGTTCGACGACGCCGACCTCGACCACGCGGTCAACGGCGTGCTGTACGGCATCTTCAGTTCGTCGGGCGAGGCGTGCATCGCGGGTTCGCGGCTGTTCGTGCAGCGTTCGATCTACGACACCTTCATGCAGCGCCTCGTCGAAGGCGCGCGCCGGCTGCGCGTGGGCGACCCGTCGCGGCCCGACACGCAGATGGGGCCGCTGATCACCGCGAAGCATCGCGAATCGGTGGAGCGCTACGTGGCGCTCGGCCTCGAGGAAGGCGGCCGGCTGCTGTGCGGCGGCGAGCGGCCGTCGGGCGACGGGCGCGAGCATGGCTTCTTCTACCAGCCGACGATACTCGAAGGCTTGCCGAACAGCGCGCGCATCTGCCAGGAAGAGATCTTCGGGCCGGTGCTGGTCGCGATGCCGTTCGACGACGAGGCGTCGCTGATCGCGCAGGCGAACGGCAGCGTGTTCGGCCTGGCCGCCGGCATCTGGACGCGCGACTACAAGCGCGCATGGCGCACCGCGCGCGCGCTCGAAACCGGCACCGTGTGGATCAACACGTACAAGCTGTTCTCGATCTCCACGCCGTTCTCGGGCTGGAAGGAGAGCGGGATGGGCCGCGAGAAGGGGCGTCTGGGCATCCGCGAGTACATGCAGCAGAAGAGCCTCTACTGGGGCTTGAACGACGCGCCGCTGCCGTGGGCGAACTGAGCGAAGGGGAATCACGCAATGAGCATTTTGGGTATCGAGCAGATCACGTACGGCGTCGACGATCTTGACACGTGCCGGCGCTTTTTCGCCGACTGGGGCTTGAAGGAAGTCGCGCACGACGACACGCGCGCGCGCTTCGAGACGATGAACGGCTGCACCGTGCTGGTCGTCAAGGCCGACGATCCGGCGCTGCCGCCCGCATTCGAAGCGGGCCCGACGCTGCGCGAAGTGACGTGGGGCGTCGCCACGCAGCAGGAACTCGACGCGCTGCGCGACAAGCTTGCCGGCCAGCCCGGCTATTACGCGCACGACGATGCGCTTGGCTGCATCGATCCGAACGGGATGGCGATCCGCATCGAGGTCACGCGCAAGCGTGCGCTCGACATCACCGGCTCGCCGTCGAACGTGTGGGGCCGGACGCTGCGCGTCGACCAGCCGAGCCCGATCTATCCGCGCGCGGAACCGGTCGAGGTCGGCCACGTGGTGTTCTTCACGAACTGCCTCGATGCGCAGGAAAGCTTCTATCACGACCTGCTCGGCTTCGAGACTTCCGATCGCTATCCGGGCCGCGGCGCGTTCATGCGCTGCGCGCCGCACGGCGGCCATCACGACCTGTTCCTGCTCGCGCTGCCGAACGGCAAGCGCGGCCTGAACCACGTCGCGTTCACCGTGCGCGACATCCACGAGGTGTTCGGCGGCGGCCTGCATATCGACCGCTGCGGCTGGGAAACGCAGCTCGGCCCGGGCCGTCATCCGGTGTCGTCCGCGTACTTCTGGTACTTCCAGAATCCGGCCGGCGGCCTGATCGAGTACTACGCGGACGAAGACGTGCTGACGCCCGACTGGCAGCCGCGCGAATTCGAGCCGGGCCCGACCGTGTTCGCCGAATGGGCGGTGGACGGCGGCCTCGACGGCAACACGCGCCGGCAGAAGCAAGCGAAGGCGCCGGAAGGCAAGTTCATGACGGAGCGCAAATCATGAGTGACGCGAACCCGCAGGAACCGGCCGCACCGGGCACGGTCGTCGTGATCGGCGGCGGGCAGGCCGCCGGCTGGGTGCTGAAGACGCTGCGCGCGGAAGGCTACGCGGGCCGCCTCGTGATGATCGCCGACGAACCGCATCTGCCGTACGAGCGTCCGCCGCTGTCGAAGGCCGTGCTGGCCGGCGACGCCGACATCGAGACCGTGCGCGTGGTGCGTCCCGACGAATTCGACGCGCTGAACGTAGAGGCATGGCAGCCGGAACGCGCAGCATCGATCGATCGTGCGCGCCGCGTGGTGAAGACCGCGAGCGGCCGCGAGATCGAATACGACCGGCTCGTGATCGCGACCGGCGGCACGTCGCGCCGCTTGCCCGACGCGATCGTCAATACGCCGAACCTGCAGTACCTGCGCACGCTCGACGAGGCGGCCGCGCTCGGCGAGAAGCTGCGCGCCAGCCGGCGCGTGCTCGTGATCGGCGGCGGCTGGATCGGGCTCGAAGTCGCGGCGACCGCGCGCAAGCTCGGCGTCGAGGCGGTGGTCGTCGAAGGCGCGCCGCGGCTGTGCGGGCGTTCGGTGCCGCAGATCGTGTCGGATTTCCTGCTCGACCTGCATCGCGCGAACGGCGTCGACGTGCGGCTCGGCGCGGCGCTCGCGTCGCTCGATGCGCAGCCGGACGACGCGTCGAAGGTGCGCGCGACGCTCGCCGACGGCACGACGATCGACGCCGATTTCGCGGTGGCGGGGATCGGTCTCGCGCTGAATGCGTCGCTCGCGAGCGACGCGGGGCTGGTCGTCGACGACGGCATCGTCGTCGACGAATTCGGTGCGACGAGCGACCCGGCAATCTTCGCGTGCGGCGACGTCGCGAACCATCACAACGGCTGGCTGAAGCGGCGCGTGCGGCTCGAATCGTGGGCGAACGCGCAGAACCAGGCGATCGCGGCCGCCAGGGCGGTGCTCGGCGTGCGCGCGCCGTATGCGGAGATTCCGTGGTTC
This sequence comes from Burkholderia pseudomultivorans, assembly GCF_001718415.1. Taxonomy (NCBI): domain Bacteria; kingdom Pseudomonadati; phylum Pseudomonadota; class Betaproteobacteria; order Burkholderiales; family Burkholderiaceae; genus Burkholderia; species Burkholderia pseudomultivorans. Next base: position 1,134,350 of record NZ_CP013377.1, read on the forward strand.
TGGTCCGATCAGTACGACGTGAACCTGCAGATCCTCGGCGATCTGCCGGCCGACGCGCGGCTCGTCGTGCGCGGCGATCTCGCCGCGCGACGCGCGACGCTGTTTTTCGTTGGCGATGCACATGTGAGAGGTGTGATCGCCATCAACAACGCGCGTGAGCTGAAGCTCGCGCGCAAGTGGATGAACCAGGGCCGGGCGGTGGACATGGAAGCCCTGGCAGACACGACCAAGGCGCTTGCCTGACCGACAGGCCCACACGAGATCCAGGAGACACCCCGCATGAGCACTTTCGACAACGTCGTGGCCGGTCGGGCCACGATGGAAGCTGCCGCCTCCACGCCCGGCGCGATCATCGCGCGGCTCGAGCGGCTTCCGGCCAATGGGATGCAGATTCGCGCACGCGTGCTGATCGGCACCGCGACGTTCTTCGACGGCTTCGACGTGATCACGATCGCGGCGACGCTGCCGTTGCTGATTCACAAGTGGGGGCTGTCGCCGACGCAGATCGGCATGCTGATCGCGTCCGGCGCGATCGGCCAGCTGATCGGCGCCTTCCTGTTTCCCGCGCTGTCGGAAAAACATGGCCGCGTGAAGTCGATCGCGTGGAGCTCGGCCGTGATCGGCATCACGAGTATCGCGTGCGGCTTCGCACCGACCTTCGAGATCTTCGTGCTGCTGCGCATTCTGCAGGGGCTCGGGCTCGGCGGCGAGCTGCCGGTCGCGGCGACGTACATCAACGAGATCACGCGCGCGCATGGCCGCGGCCGTTTCGTGCTGCTGTACGAAATCGTGTTCCCGATCGGCCTGCTCGTGTCGATGGCGCTCGGCGCGTGGCTCGTGCCGCGCTTCGGCTGGGAGATCATGTACTTCGTCGGCGGCTTGCCGCTGCTGCTCGCGCTGGTGCTCACGCGTCTCGTGCCGGAATCGCCGCGCTGGCTCGCATCGCGCGGGCGGCTCGCGGAAGCCGGCCGGGCGGTGGGCGAGTTCGAAGCGTCGGTGCGCGGCGAACTGCCGCCCGTCACGCAGACGGCCGCGTTCGACGAGATGGTGCGCCAGCATCCGAAGCGCAGGATGCGTGACCTGTTCAGCGCCGCGTATCGCAAGCGCACGATTGCCGTCGCGACGCTGTGGGCGACCTGCGGGTTCATCCAGTACGGGCTGTCGACGTGGCTGCCGACGCTCTACAAGAACTTCTATCACGCGCCGCTGCAGCTTGCGCTGAACCTCGCGGTAATCGGCTCGGTGATGGGCGTGCTCGGTTCGCTGGCGTCCGCGCTGCTGGTCGACAAGCTCGGCCGCAAGCCGGTGATCGTCTGGTCGTTCGTGCTGTGCGCAGTGTCGCTGGTGCTCGCGGGCGTCTATCACGCGGAATCGGTGTACGTCGTGTCGATCTTCTGCTCGCTGTCGCTCGGCTTGATGGCGTCGGGGTTCATCACCGCATATGTGTATACGCCCGAGCAGTATCCGACGAGCATTCGCGCGCTGGGCTGCGGGCTCGGCAGCGCGTGGCTGAAGATCGCATCGTTCGTCGCGCCGATGGTCGTGCCGCATGCGATCATCGGCGGGAATCTCGCGCCGGCGTTCTACCTGATCGGCGCCGTGCCGCTGATCGCGGCCGTGACGGTGCATCTGGTCGGGATCGAGACGAAGGGCAAGGTGCTGGAGGCGCTGGAGGCTTGAGCATCGGCGACGACGTGTCGTGATTCGGCGGGGCCCGGACGATGTCCGGGCCTTTTCGTTGTGCGCCCAGCATGGGCGCACTCCTGCGGGTGAAAGTCCCGCCATAAGCTGGTCATGGCGAATGAAGTGAAGCGCAACTGCATGAGGGCGACCGAGTGTGGGGAGGAAGCGTGGAGCGTAAATCGCGAGCCGATGGACAAGAACCGTATAGAAGGCGCTGCCGAGCAGGGCGAGCGGGCAACAAACCGCAAAGCTCTCGTGACCAAAGCGAAGCGGCGTAAATACGGCGGTTGTGCGATGAAGGAGTGCGTTCTTACCTGGGGAGATCTCGCCTTGTGCCTGAAAGGGCGACGGTGCAGACCGGAGCGAGAAGTCAGCAGAGGCCGTAGTAGTGAGGTGGTGTGGCCGGGAAGGCTAAAGCTGCCAGCGAAGGGCCGAAGGAATGGGAGGGCAAGCCCTCTGGTTCTCGGAAGTGAATAGCCTCAGATGTTCGCGTAAGTGAAGCTCGCCGAACGGTGGATAGGGTGAAGCCCGACAGGCCCAGGCAGCGAGGAATCAGTTTCGGTGAAGCAGACAACAGCGAACCTGGGTGTCGGGTCGGGAGCAACACAAGCCCGGCAACCTCAACCATTCCAACCGCCCGGTGCGGACCCGCATGCCGGGTGGTGTGGGAGGGGATCGGTCAGGTTAACTGACCGCCCCTATCCCGATTGGGGCGTCCGCGCGAGATTGTCGACGCACGGCTCGCGTGCTTTAATCCGGCATTCCGTTTCCGAGTTGCCCGTCGCCATGCCGCTGTTCGAACCCGTTACGCTGCATACGTCCCGTCTCGTGCTGCGGCCGCCCCGCGACGACGATGCCGCGGCGCTGTTCGAGGTCTGGTCGGATCCCGACGCCATGCGCTATTTCTCGTTCGCGCCGATGACGCAGCGCGCGCAGGCGGCCGAACGCGTCGCGCGCAACGTGAAGGCGTCGGCCGACGGGCAGGACCTGGTTTGCGTCCTCCAACTGCGGGAAAGCGGCGAGGCGCTCGGCGAGTGCTCGCTGTTTCATGCGAACGCGCAATGCCGGCGCGCGGAAATCGGCTTCAGCCTGCGGCGCGCGTACTGGGGCGGCGGCTATATGCGCGAAGCGGCGTCCGCGATGCTCGATCATGCGTTCGACACGCTGCACCTGCACCGGATCGAAGCGGATATCGATCCACGCAACATCGCGTCGGCGCGCTTGCTCGAACGGCTCGGCTTCGTACGGGAAGGGTTGTTGCGGGATCGCTGGATCGTCGGCGACGAGGTGTCGGACAGCGCGCTGTACGGGCTGCTCGACAGCGACCGGCGCGCGACGGGAGGCGGCGAGGGACGCTGACGGCGGCCGGTGCAGGAGGCGCGGGCGGCCCACCGCTCAGAATGTCGCGAGCAAGTCCTCGACCATCGATTTCCCGTGCAGGGCCGTGATCCAGCGCGCGGGCAATGCGGATTCGCCGTACAGCACGCCGGCGAGGCTGCCGGCGATTGCCGCGGTCGTGTCCGTATCGTTTCCGAGTGCGACCGCGCGCTTCACGCAGTCCTCGTAGCTGCCGGTCGACAGCAGGCAATGGATCGCCGACCAGAAGCTGTCGACCACATACCCCGATCCCTGCGGCGCATCGAAGCGACCGTCCAGCACGATCTTCAATTCGAGGATGTCGGCCGTGCCTTCGTAGCGGGCCAGCAGTTCGTCTTCGGCGGCGCGCACCGCGTCGGGCGCGGACCGGCCTTCGAGCATGCCCATCGCGGTCAGCGCATAGAGCGCGCAGCAGAGTTGCGAACGCACATGGCCGTGCGTGACGAGGTTCTGCTTGCGCGCGACGCGGATCGCATCGTCGCGTGACGCGGCGATCATGACCACCGGAAAGCAGCGCATCAGCGCGCCGTTGCCGTTGTCGCGCTCGCCGTCGGGGCCGGCCGCCGACGGCGCGGCGCCGGCCGCGAGCGCGTCGAACGCGCGGCGGGTCTGCAGGCCGACATCGAACACCCGGCCGTCCGGCGTGAAGGCGCCGCGATGAAACCAGTCCAGCAGGTTGCGGGCGAACGTGTCGAGATTCAGCGCGCGGTCGCGCAGCAGCGCGTCGAGCAGCGCGAGCGCCTGCGCGCCGTCGTCGCTCCACGTGCCGGGCGGCACGCCCGCGTGCGCGCGGACAAAGCCCGGCGGCGGCGTCATGTCGATCAGCGCGGGCGGCGGAATCGATGCGGCGTCATGGAATTCGTAGGGAACGCCGAGCGCGTCGCCGATCAGCAGGCCAAGCAGGCCGCCGCGCAGGCGGGTCGTTTGGTTCGGAAGAGTAGTCATCGGATGCGGGGCGTGGCGTGCGAGCTGGATTAGCGTGAAGACTAGAGCAATCGGCTGCGCGTGCCTAGCCGACGGGACTTGCCGTATGCCACGGCCGACCGTACTCTTTGCCGATACATCGGCCCGCCAACAGGTAATCGACCATGCAAGCCCATCCTCTGCGCCTTTCCCCCGGCGACGACCTGCGCGCGTCGATCGAGGACGCGCTGTGCCGGCACGGCTCGCGCGCGGCGTTCGTCGTTCAGGGAATCGGGAGTCTTTGCGTTGCCGAACTGCGGTTTGCCGGGATGGACGCGCCGACCACATTGCGCGGCGACCTCGAAATTCTGACGCTGGCCGGTTCGGTCTCGCCGGACGGCGCACACCTGCATATGTCGGTGTCCGACGCGCAAGGGCGCGTATCGGGCGGCCATGTCGCGCGAGGCTGCGAGGTGCGCACGACCGCCGAGATTTTGCTCGCGCTGCTTCCGGCACACCGTTTCTCCCGCGCGTTCGATGCGGCCACCGGATTCGACGAACTGGTGATCCGGCCTGAACCGGGCGCCGATGCGACATGAGTGACGCGATGCGACGGTGGCGGCGCGCATTCGGCGCGTGCGTTCCTGTCCTGAAGAAGCTTGCTCGCCGGAGGCGCGATCAACGGATGACGCGGCAAGACCGTATGCCTTCAACGTGCCACGAGATGGCCAGTGAGCGGAATATGAACGATCGGAACGGGATGCGCATCGCATCGGCGAAGGCGCTCGTCATTCAGGCGATGACGAGGCCGGGCGTGTACGACGAATCGCTTCGCGAAGCCCGCGCGCTGCTCGAGGCGGCGCTGGCGGACGATCCCCGTGATGTCGCGATCCTGACCTGCCTCGGCGCAGTGCTGTGCGATCTGCATTTGCGTGCCGACGCACGCGCGTGCCTGACGCGGGCGATCGAACTCGGCTCGACCGACCGGAACACGTTCTTCAATCTGTTCGTCGCGATGCTCGACCATTCGACGATGGAAGAAGCGCGGGCCGTGCTGGCGCGCGGCACGGCGCTCGATGCCGATCCGGCGACGTGGGAAGCCTATTTCGATCCGCACGCGATGTAGCCGTGCGGCCGGCGTCATGCATAAAGCGAAGCCGGCAGGCCGAGGAACGCCGGGCCGCCGAGCGTGCTGCCTGCCAGCGATACGCCGTCATCGAGCGCATTGCTGATGGCGCAGAGCATGCTGCTGCGCTCGGCATTGTTTTTCACCAGATGCCGGGGGCCGGCGTGAAAAGCGTGCCGGGCAATCTCGAGCGCCGCGACGAACACCGGCTCGCAATCGATCGGCACTGTGCCATGTGCCCGATTCGTCCTGTACGGAGAAGCTGTCCGGCAGCGTCATGCCGGATGCCGACGGCAGATGCGACGCGACGACGAGGCCGAACGCTTCCGGAATGATGTCGACGAGCCTGCGCATCGTCAGATCGTCGTCGACCAGCGCGCGGACACGCTGTTCGGTTTCGTCGTCCACATGCGGATGCGCGCCGAGAATCTCGGCTGCTGCGAGAACCGTGTCGACGGAAACGGGCTTCATGGCGTGGGGGGATTTCATCGTGGCGACGTCGGGCGTTCGGGTACAAGCCGGCTATTGTCGACGATTCGGGCGCCCGTGGCTTGCTTCCGCAGCGGTGCCATGCGACGTATCGTCAAACGCGGCCCTACGCGTGTAGGCACGGCTCGATACGCGCAACCCTTGCCGCGCGGCACTGGAGCAGGATCTCGAACCCCGTGGACGGGTACAGGTCGATCTGGATGCGGCCGCCGTCACAGCGGGAAAACCGCAGATCGTATATCCATGACGGGTAGCACACGTTTTCCGTCGAAAACGTGTCGCCGTCGACCTGTTCGAAAACGAACGTGATCCTGCACGGCGTCGTCGGCACGCTGCCGGCCGGATTGCCCTGTCCGTCATGACGGAGCGTGAGTTCCATGTCCGTATGTGCCGCTCCGTTCGATGCGACCCGGCGTAGCGTGACCGAAAGCAGTTCGGCATCGTGAAACGACGGCCAGTAGCCGAAGATTTGCCGAATCAGCCACGCATGTTCGACCGCGCTTTCGTCCGTTTGCGGGCGAGTGCGACCGGACTCCCATGACTCCGGCAAGGCTTCGACCATCTGCTGCAGCTTCCCGATCAGATACTGTTCCGCGTCTTCGAGCGAGCCGCAGAAATCGAGCGCGGCCGCGCCGCTGCCGATACGGCCGTCATACGATTCCTGCACGATCTCGAACCCATAGACGATCCTGCCGTCGTCGCGCTGAACGAGGTGGTATCCGATGTCGTAAGGCAGGCGGCGCGCGTTCTGCCGGATGTACCGGAAGGTCTTCGCGTAGTTCGACTGGAGCTGCATGGTTTTCCTTGTCGTTATCGCAGACGCAACCGGGGAAGGGCGAATACGCAGCCGATGGGAGGGCATTTCGATCGCTGCGGCCGATGCGCAAGACTGGCGGCGATATGCACGGTGAGTCGTGGTTCACCTGTCGTGGCATCGTGCGAGCGCGGCCGTGGCGGTGAAGCGAGGCTATCGACGCCGTTTCTCGACGCGTGATCGTATCGGCGAGGATCGCAAGACAAGCCCGTGCGATGCATGGGACGACCGGGCAGGGCGGCGGCTCGAATGGCATCCGGGCTGCTCGGCCAGTCGCCGCGCGCATGGAATTCAGTTACGTGAAAGCGGGGCGGGGAGTTGTCGCGGGCATATCCGGACGATGCCGGCCGACCGTCACAGTCCGGCTGCGCGGGCCGTCCCGCGCAGCCCGGATCAAGCGCCTCGCGATTCGCGTCAATTCTTCGCGAGCGACACGTCGGCGTCGCCGCGACCCGTCACCAGGCAACCGGACATGAACGCTTCGCTCTGGCTGCCGGCAGCGGCCTCCCCGAAGCCGCGGCTCAGCGCGTCGTACTTCACGCGCTGCGCACCCTGCTCGCACGCGAGCGGGCTGGCGTCGCGACCCTGCGCGTGCAGGACCGCGCGATCGGCGATCAGATAGGCCAGCAGCGCGAAAACGGCGATATGTACGGCTCGTCTCATCATGGTTCGTCTCCTCGTTGCCCTAGCGTATCGCGGACCCGCTCCGCGAAGCACTTGGGGCTTCCCCCGGTAAACGTCTGCTGAAATGAGTGCGCGACAGGGTGATCCTGTCCTGTTTTTTTGCGCCGAGGGCAAGGGGAAACCGTAGCCGGAACACGCGCGGCTGGCGATTTGCCTGGTTATTTCCTGACAGCCGCAGGCGAGATCCGGGCGGAGTCGGCACGCGAATGGCCGCGCGCAAGCCGCGACCGGACCGGGTTCCCGAATGTGGAATCGCCCGGCGGATGACGTGATTGACGCGAGTTTGACGAATGTCAGGGGACGCGCGGGCGGCCGCGGTTGCGCGGCTGTCCGGGGCGATAGCATGAATACATCGTTCGACGGAACACGAAGCGCGCCCGGCACTTCGATTCCGGGCGAAGCAGTCGCGTATCGAAATCGTTATCCCAATCGTGAGGAATCCAAATGTTACCCGTCTCCGCCGTGCTCGTCAGTCTGGCTCCGATGTGGGGCATCCTGCTGGTCGCATCGTCTGCCGCCGCCTATCTCGTGTTCTGGCGCAAGGCGCTCAAGTAAGCGCCGCAAGCGCCAATTCATGCCGGCGCGCGCGCGTCGCGCCGGGCGCGCTTGCCCGAGCCGCGTGGCGGCGCGCTGCGCATCGTTTATTGCACCGCCGTCACCGGCACATTCGAAATCCGCACCAGCCGGTCCATCACGCTGCGCCGGAACATCGACAGCAGCGCATGCAGCGGATCGTGTCTCGGCGCGACCACGACGATCTCGTCGCAGCCGATCTCCGACGCCGCTGCCGCGATCGTATCGGCCACCGGGCCGACCTTCTTCACGACGCTGTACTGGACACCGGCTTCCTGCAGAATGCGCTCGGCCGTCGCCAGATCGTCGCACGCGAACTTTTCCTCGATCGAGCGCAACCGCGAGAGCGGGTGATAGGCCTCGAGCCGCGTCGCTTCGAGCGGCGCCTGCACATTGATCAGCACGATCTCGGACGCACAGCGTTCGCGATACAGGAATGTCGCGTGGCGAACCGCCTGGAGCGAGCGGGGCGAGTGACCGACCGGAACCAGCAGCTTGAGCATGGATGATGTCCCAGGAACGAGATGCCTGAAGCGTAGCGCGCGGCCGATCCGAATGCCCTAAAGAGATCGGGCGTCCGCGTAAAAAAGTCGTTAACGCGCACCTGCCCGAGGCGAGCCGATAAAAAATATAAGAATTTTAAGTTTATGCGCATAAACGATTTCATCGCGGGGGTGCGCCGAGCCGCCGTTGGCGCGCATCGCGTCGCGGCGTCCCGCGCGTCCGATTTAGTCGAATCCGCAATGAATCGCGCCGGAAAATATCGGAGGTCGCCTGCGCAGCGTCGCGTAGAGTAGAGCATCGGCGCGCCGCACGGTGCTTCCCGGCAAGGTCGGAACAGACCGCCGCCGCACGCGGGCCGCCCATCCATCGCGTTTTCCAGGAGACCCCGCATGTCGCACGGCGCCCCGTCGCTTCTCGCTCCCGCTTCCATTCCCGTCGATCCGATCGTGCGCCTGCCGGCGGGCGAACTGGCGTCGGCGATCCGCTCGAAGGCCGTGTCCTGCGTCGAGACGATGCGCGCGTATCTCGATCACATCGAGCGCGTGAATGGTTCGATCAACGCGATCGTCGCGCTGCGCGAGCGCGACGTGCTGCTCGCCGAAGCCGCGGAAAAGGACGCGGCGCTCGCGCGCGGCGAGTATCAGGGCTGGCTGCACGGGATCCCGCAGGCGCCGAAGGATCTCGCGATGACGAAGGGGCTGCGCACGACCTACGGCTCGCCGATCTTCTGCGATAACGTGCCGCAGGCCGATTCGGTCGGCGTCGCGCGGATGCGCGCGGCGGGCGCGATCTTCATCGGCAAGACCAATACGCCGGAGTTCGGGCTCGGCTCGCACACCTTCAACGAGGTGTACGGCGCCACCCGCAATCCCTACGACCTGACGAAGAGCGCGGGCGGCAGCAGCGGCGGCACGGCGGCGGCGCTCGCCGCGCGGATGCTGCCGGTCGCGGACGGCAGCGACTTCGGCGGTTCGCTGCGCAATCCGGCCGCGTTCTGCAACATCTACGGCTTCCGGCCGTCGCAGGGGCGCGTGCCGCGCTGGCCGGGCGTCGACGTGTTCGTCCAGCAGCTCGGCATCGAAGGGCCGATGGGGCGCACGGTCGGCGACGTCGCGCAGCTGCTCGCGATCCAGGCCGGCTACGATCCGAACGATCCGCTGTCGCTCGCCGAGGATCCGGCCGTGTTCGCGCAGCCGCTCGACACCGACCTGCGCGGCAAGCGCATCGCGTGGGTCGGCGACTGGAACGGCTACCTGGCGACCGAGCCGGGCGTGCTCGCGCAGTGCGAGAAGGGGCTCGCGACGCTGCGCGAGATCGGCTGCGACGTCGATGCCGCGCTGCCGGCGTTCGCGCCCGAGCGGATCTGGCGCCTGTGGCTCACGCACCGGCACCTGCTGTCCGGCGGCGGGCTGCTTGCGCACTATCGCGACCCGGCGCGCCGCGCGCTGCTGAAGCCCGAGGCGATCTACGAGATCGAGGGGCTGCTCGCGATGAAGGGCGACGCGGTGTTCGAGGCAAGCGTCGAACGCACCGCATGGCATCAGGCCGTGCTGCGGTTCTTCGACCGTTACGACTTCATCGCGGCGCCGACCGCGCAGGTGTTCCCGTTCGACGTCGGGCAGCGCTGGCCGAAGGAGATCGCGGGCCGCCCGATGGACACCTATCACCGCTGGATGGAGACGGTCGTGCCGTGGACGCTCGCCGGCTGCCCGGTGATCAGCGTGCCGGTCGGGTTCAACGCAGCGGGGCTGCCGATGGGGATGCAGCTGATCGGTCGTCCGCGCGCGGATCTGGCCGTGCTGCAGCTGGCGCGCGGCTACGAGCAGGCGGCCGACTGGGTCGGCGAGCGCCTGCCCGCGTGGATGGCGGCCTGACGCGCCCGCGCGCGTCGGGCGATTGACAACGGATTGACGACGCCGCGGAAAGAATCGCCGCCGCCGCGCGCGATCGCATCGTCGATGCGCGCGAATGCGCGTGGCGGCGCGCGAATCCCGCGGAATGGCAAGCGACGGCGCCGGGCGATTTCGTATCGATGTGTTTCAGTCGTTGCGGCGGCGCGCGACGCGCTTCGACAATACCCGGCTCATCATTCCGGCACGGGAGAACACAAATGAAGCACATTCGCGCGACGGCCAAGCGCGTGGCCGCGGCGGGCATCGCGCTCGGCATCCTGCTGAGCGGCGCCGCTCATGCGCAACTCGATCTCCAGTCGATCGGTTCGTCGCTGCTCGGCGGCGCGCAGCCGTCGTCCGCACCCGCGCAGGGCGGCGCAGCACAGCTGCTGCAGGCCTATGTCGGCGCGAATCAGCAGGTGCTGGCGGGCCAGTCGTCGCTGGCGTCGGCGATGGGGCTGACCGGCGCGGCCGGGCAGGCACAGCAGGCGGCGGGCATGCTGAGCGGCGGCGATGCGCTGTCGCCCGCCACGCTGTCGCAGATGGGCGGCGCGCAGCAGTCGGTGTCGCAGGCGCTCGACCAGGCGTTCGCGAGCGGCGGCGCCACGCAGGGCCCGGTCGACAAGCAGGCGTTCAGCAACGGCCTCGCATCGCTGGGCCAGGGCCTCACGCAGTACACGCAGCTGCAGTCGGGGCTCGGCAGCCTCGGTTCCGCGAGCCCGGCGTCGCTGCTGCAGTCGGGCCTGAATCCGCAGAACCTGCAGGCGGCGTCGTATATCGCGCAGAGCGCGCCCGGCCAGCTGCAGTCGCTCGCGACGACGCTGAGCCAGGCCGTGCAGTTCGCGACGCGCCAGGGCATTTCGGTGCCGTCGGTCGCGTCGTCGGCGCTGAAGCTGCTGCCGTAACGGTGCGCGAAAGCGCGCGCGGGATGCCGTGCCGGCGCCCCGCGCGACGCGCCGGACGATCGCCCCGCGCAACATGGGGATTTCGCTCGATGCTATCGTGGCGTGTCCCCGTTATGGTGCCGCTTCATGACTGACTCGTTCGACCTTTCGCGCTATTTCACCCGCATCGGCTACGACGGCCCGGCCGAGCCGACCCTCGACGTGCTGCGCCGGCTGCATCTGCTGCATCCGCAGGCGATCCCGTTCGAAAACCTCAATCCGCTGACCGGCGCGCGCGTCGCGCTCGATCTGCCCGCCGTCGTCGACAAGCTGGTCGCGCGGCGGCGCGGCGGCTACTGCTTCGAACTGAACAAGCTGTTCTACACCGCGCTCACGCGGATCGGCTTCCGCGTGACGCCGCTGATCGCGCGCGTGCGCTGGATGCGTCCGCCGGAGGTCGTCACCGCGCAGACGCACATGCTGCTGCGCATCGATCTCGACGGCGCGGTCTGGCTCGCCGACATCGGCTTCGGCAGCGCGACGCTGACCGCGCCGCTGCGCTTCGCGCCGGACGAGCGGCAGCTGACGCCGCACGGCGCGTTCCGCGTCGTCGCCGCGCCCGTCGCGGACGAATTCGACATGCAGTGCGAGGCGCCCGACGGCTGGCTGACGACCTACCGCTTCTCGCTGAAGCCGGCCGAATGGATCGATTACGACGCCGCGAACTGGTTCACGTCGACCTATCCCGAATCGGTCTTCGTGAACGACCTGATCGCGTGCCGCGTGCTGCCCGACGGCCGTGCGGCGCTGTTCAACACCGCGTTGACGCTGCGCGACGCGAGCGGCGCGGGGCGCACCGTGACGCTCGACAATGCGGCCGACTGGAGCGCGTGTCTGCGCGACACGATCGGCATCGATACGACAGGGTTCGATCTCGACGCGCTGTTTGCGCGCGTGGCGGCGCGGCCGGGACGGTAGGGCGCGGCGGGCGGTGGCCTGCATCGCCCGCTTCGTTCACGCTGCGCGCAGATTCGATCCAGCCCGCAATCCGACAGGTTGACATTTGCTATTTTGCTAGCATACTAGCATCCATGAGCGACGAAGAAGTCAAGCAGTTCAACGTCTATCTGCCGTTGAGCCTGATCCGGCAGGTCAAGCATCGTGCGATCGAGACGGAGCAATCGCTGTCCGCGCTGGTCGCCGATGCGCTGCGCGCGTACCTCGCCACGCCGCCATCCGGGCAGGACGCTTCCACCAAGGAGGAATGACATGTCATCCGAGCGTATCGAAGCCGTATTCCTGACGACGCACAACTGGGGCAAGTCGGCCAAGTTCTTCCAGGCGCTGGGCTTCACGCTGGAATTCGAAACCGACCACCACTCGGGCCAGCTGCGCAACGGCGACGGCCCGTATCTGTTCATCGCGGAAGTGCCGCCCGACCAGGCGCCGGACATGCAGGTCGTGCTGAAGGTCGCGGACGAGCGTGCGGTGCGGCCACAGCCGATCGTCGATGTCGTCACGCCGTTCGAGGATATGCACTGGGGCACGCGCGAGATGTCCGTGCGCGATCCGGACGGGCGCGTGTGGCGCCTGCAGGCGCCCGGCCAGTCGAACGCGTGAGGCCGGCATGACGACGTCCGAGACACCCGATACGCCCGATACGTCCGAAGCCGGGCCGGACAGCACCGCCGCACGCGTCGCGCTGTGGCGCGCGCTGCACGTCGAACTCGACGCGCCGCCGCACGTGCTCGTCGACGAAGTCGGGCTGCAGCTGCTCGCGCCGGCGCCCGGCTGGCAGCAGCGCGGCGACATGGATCCGCAGTTCACGCGGCCGTTTCGCGCGTCGATCGTCGCGCGTGCGCGTTTCATCGAGGATCTCGTCGTCGAGCAGGCCGCGCGCGGCGTGAGCCAGTATGTGATCCTCGGCGCGGGGCTCGACAGCTTCGTGCAGCGCCGCCCGGAGATGGCGTCGCGCGTGACGGTCTTCGAAGTCGACCAGCCGGCGCCGCAGGCGTGGAAGCGGCGCCGGCTCGTCGAGCTCGGCTTCGGCGTGCCCGACTGGCTGCGGTTCGTGCCGGTCGATTTCGAGGCGGCCGGATCGTGGCGCGATGCGCTGGTCGGCGCAGGCTTCGATGCGGGCAAGCCGGCCGTGGTCGTATCGACCGGCGTCAGCATGTACCTGACGCGCGCGGCGAACGCGGCCGCGCTGCGCGAAGTCGCGTCGCTCGCGCCGGGCTCGACGCTCGCGATGACGTTCCTGTTGCCGCTGGAGCAGGCCGACGCCGAGGTGCGCCCGGGACTCGAAATGGCCGAGAAGGGCGCACGCGCGAGCGGCACGCCGTTCATCAGCTTCTTCATGCCGGCGCAGATGCAGGCGCTCGCGAAAGAGGCCGGTTTTTCGAGGGCCGATCATGTGTCGGCCGCCGAATTGACGCGGCGCTACTTCGCCGATCGCACGGACCGCCTCCGGCCGCCGCGCAACGCCGAGGAACTGCTGGTCGCGACGGTCTGAACCCGGGGCGTCACGCCCGTTCGAGCACGGCCATCTCGCGCACCACCACGAGCAGCACCGCGAGGCTCGCGCCACCCGAGGCGCGCAGGTCCGCGAGCAGTTGCGCATACCGTTCGAGCGCGGCCGCGCGGCGTTCGCGCCACGCGGCGACGATCGTTTCCGGCGTCGTCGAATCCGGCGATTCCGCGAGTGCGCTCGTCGCGAGCGTGCGCTTGAGGCGCGCGACTTCGGCGAGCGCGGCCGCGCGCGCCATCATGTCCCAGTGCGTGGGCGTGGGCAGCGTCGCCGCGCGCTCGCCGATCCATCCATAGTTGAGCAGCGTGCCGAGCGAGAAGTAGACGCCCGCGACGAGTTCGAGGCTGCGGTTGCAGGTGGCGGCCACCTCGGCGATATCGAGCAGCGCGGCCGAGATGTCGCCGCTCGCGACGCGCACCGCCAGCGCGCTGTCCACGCCCGCGTCGACCAGCACGCGCTGCCGCGCGGACAGCGCATCGAGATCGTCGGCCGGCAGCAGCGCGGGCAGTTGCGGTGCAAGCCGCTCGACCGCGTCGCGGCAGCGCGCGAGCAGTTCGGCGACGCCGCCGTCGGCCACCGCGCCGGCCTGCAAATGCCGCAGGAACCACAGCGCCGCGCGTTCGAGCAGCCGCGCGACATCGACGAACATGCGCGCCTGCACGTCGTCGGCGACGCGGTTGTCGAGTGCGTCGATGTCGCGCCATACCGCGTCGAGGTCGAACACGTCGCGCGCGATGATGCATGCGCGCACGATGTCGCCCGGCCTGGCGTCGGTCTCCTCCATCAGCCGATGCACGAATGCGCAGCCGACGCGGTTCACGAGCGCGTTGGTCAGGTGTGTCGCGAGAATCTCGCGGCGCAGCGGATGGCGGCGCATCGGCTCGCTGAAGCGCTGCTGCAGCGGCTTCGGAAAATAGTCGACGAGCATCGCGGCGACCAGCGGGTCTTCCGGCACGTCGGATTCCAGCAGCGCGTCGTACAGCCACATCTTGCTGTACGCGAGCAGCACCGCGCGCTCCGGCGACGTGAGCCCGAGCTTCGCGGCCTGGCGCTCGGCGATCTCGTCGTCGGTCGGCAGGAATTCGATCACGCGGTTCAGGCGGCCCGCGCGTTCGAGCCAGCGCATCAGCCGCGCCTCCGCGTCGAGCAGCTCGACGCTGTAGCGGCCCGCGATCGACAGTGCCTGTGTCTGGTAGTAGTTGTCGCGCAGCACGAGCAGCCCGACTTCGTCGGTCATCTCTGCGAGCAACGCGTTGCGCTGCTTTTCGGTCATCTCGCCGTCGGCGACGACGAGCCCGAGCAGGATCTTGATATTGACTTCGTGATCCGAACAATCGACGCCGGCCGAGTTGTCGATCGCGTCGGTGTTGATGCGGCCGCCGCGCTGCGCGAACTCGATGCGCCCGAACTGCGTGCAGCCGAGATTGCCGCCTTCGCCGACGACCTTGCAGCGCAGGTCCGCGCCATTGACGCGCACCGCGTCGTTCGCGCGGTCGCCGACCTGCTGGTGGGTTTCGTGCGCCGCCTTCACGTAGGTGCCGATGCCGCCGTTGTACAGCAGGTCGACCGGCGCCTGCAGGATCGCGCGGATCAGCTCGGTCGGCGGCAGCGCGTGTGCGTCGATGCCGAGCGCGGCCTGCACGGCCGGCGACAGGGCGATCGTCTTTGCGGTGCGCGGGTAGACGCCGCCGCCCGGCGAGATCGCGCCCGTATCGTAGTCGGCCCAGCTCGAGCGTTCGAGCGCGAACAGGCGCTGGCGCTCGGCGAAGCTCGTCGCCGGGTCGGGGTTCGGGTCGAGGAACACGTGGCGGTGGTCGAACGCGGCGACGAGGCGGATATGCGGCGACAGCAGCATGCCGTTGCCGAACACGTCGCCCGACATGTCGCCGATGCCGACCACCGTGAAGTCGGTCGTCTGCGTATCGACGCCCATCTCGCGGAAGTGCCGCTTCACCGACTCCCAGGCGCCGCGCGCCGTGATCGCCATCTTCTTGTGGTCGTAGCCGACCGAGCCGCCGGACGCGAACGCGTCGTCGAGCCAGAAGCCGTATTCGTGCGAGATCGCGTTCGCGTAGTCGGAGAAGGTGGCGGTGCCCTTGTCGGCCGCGACGACCAGATACGGATCGTCGGGGTCGTGCCGCACCACGTCGCGCGGCGGCACGATCGCGTTGCCGACGCGGTTGTCGGTCAGGTCGAGCAGCCCGCGCAGGAAGGTCTGGTAGCACGCGATGCCTTCGCGCATCCACGCTTCGCGATCGCTCGGCGGCGGCGGGTTCTTCACGACGAAGCCGCCCTTCGAGCCGACCGGCACGATCACGACGTTCTTGACCATCTGCGCCTTCATCAGCCCGAGCACCTCGGTGCGGAAATCCTCGCGCCGGTCGGACCAGCGCAGCCCGCCGCGCGCGACGCGCCCGCCGCGCAGGTGCACGCCCTCGACGCGCGGCGAATACACCCAGATCTCGAACATCGGCTTCGGCTCGGGCAGGCCGGGCACCTTCGACGGATTGAACTTGAACGACAGGTACGGCTTCGGCTCGCCGTTCGCGTCGTGCAGGAAGTAGTTGGTGCGCTCGGTCGCGTTGATCACGCCGAGGAACTGGCGCAGGATGCGGTCCTCGTCGAGGTTCGGGACCTGGTCGAGCGCGGTCTCGATGCCCTTCAGCAGGTGCTCGGCCTGCACGTCGCGCACGTCGCCGATACGCGGGTCGAAGCGCACGACGAACAATTCGACGAGCTGCCGCGCGATGGCCGGATTGCCGGTCAGCGCGCGTTCGATATACGCGTCGCTGAAGGTGGAGCCGACCTGCCGCAGATACTTCGCATACGCGCGCAGGATCGTGACCTCGCGCGCACTGAGGTGCGCGCGCAGCACGAGCCGGTTGAAATCGTCGTTCTCGATCCGGCCGTTCCAGATTCGGTCGAACGCGTCCTCGAACAGGCCTTTCACGCGCTCGATGTCGAATTCCGCATCGTCAGCGAGTTCGAGGCCGAAGTCGTGCACCCACGCGGGCGCGGCGCCCTGCGTCTGGATCCGGTACGGCCGTTCCTCGTCGACGCGCACGCCGAGATGTTCGAGCATCGGCAGGCTGCGCGACAGCGCGATCGGCTCGCCCGCGCGATAGACCTTGAAGCGGAACGCGCGCGGCCCGGCCTCGATCGGCCGGTACAGGTTCATCGCGAGCTGGCCGGAGTCCTTCACGCGCTCGATCAGCTCGATGTCGCGCACGGCGGTGCGGGCCGGGTAGTCGTCGCGATAGCCGGCCGGGAACGAGTCGGCGTAGCGCTGCAGCAGGCGATTGCCCTGTTCTTCGCCGAACGCATCGAGCAGCGCATCGGCGAGATCGTCCTGCCAGCGGCGCGTGACCTGCACGAGCCGTGCTTCGAGTTCGCGCGTGTCGACGTCGGGCATCGTGCCGGGCTCCGCGTGCACGACGAAATGAATGCGCGCGATCGCCGATTCGGACAGCAGCGGCGTGAACTCGACGTTCACGCCGTTATAGGCGTCGACGAGCAGTTTCGCGATGCGTCGGCGCAGGTCGGTGTTGTACTTGTCGCGCGGCACGAACACGAGGCACGACACGAAGCGGTCGAAGCGGTCGCGCCGCACGAACAGGCGCGTGCGCTGGTGTTCCTGCAGCCGCAGGATACCGAGCGCGATGTCGTAGAGCTGGTCTTCGTCGGCCTGGAACAGTTCGTCGCGCGGATAGGTTTCGAGCACCGTCACGAGCGACTTGCCGAGATGACCTTTCGGCAAGAAGCCGGCGCGCCGCACGATGTTCGCGCACTTGCGGCGCACGATCGGAATCTCGGCGCTCGACACCATGTACGCGGTCGACGTGTAGAGCCCGATGAAGCGCCGCTCGCCGGCCACCTTGCCGTCGGCGCCGACCAGCTTCACGCCGACGTAGTCGAGATAGCCGGGCCGGTGCACGGTCGCGCGCGAATTCGCCTTGGTCAGGAAGATCGGCCAGGGGCCCGTGATGATCTCGGCGGCGGCGGGCGGCAGCGGCGTCACGTCCGGCGTGCCGGGTGCGCGCAGCGATTCGCGCAGGATGCCGGCGCCCGAGCCCGCGATGCCGCGCAGCCCGAAGGCCGAGCCGTCCGACACGAGCGCGTAGTCGCGATGGCCGAGGAACGTGAAGTGGTCGGCGACCATCCATTCGAGGAAGGCGCGCGCCTCGATGTCCTCGGCGGTCGATTCGCGCGCCTTCATTTCCTTGATCGTGGTGCGCGCGATGTCGACGATCTTCGGCCAGTCCTCGACGGAGGCGCGCACGTCGCCGAGCACGCGCGCGATGTCGTCGCGCAGCGTATGCAGCAGCGCCGCGTCGCCGCAGCGATCGACTTCGAAATGGATGAACGATGCGAGTTGCGAATGGCCGTCGTCGGGCGTCGCGCCGCCGGCGTCGACGCGCTCGATTGTGCCGTCGCCGCCGCGCCAGATGCGGAATACCGGGTGCAGCGCCGAATGCAGCGCCAGCCCGAGCCGGTTGACGGCCATCGTCACCGAATCGACGAGGAACGGCATGTCGTCGTTGACGATTTCGATGACGGTGTGGTCCGAGTGCCAGCCGTGCTGTTCGAGGATCGGGTTGTACACGCGCAGCCGCTCGCTGCCCGGCACGAATTTCTGGGCGGTCTGCCAGTGCGCCATTGCGGCGCCGTACAGATCGGCGATGCCGCGGCTTTGCAGGTCCTCGGCGTCGACGAAATCGTAGTAGTGGCGCAGGAACGGTTCGACGGTCCGGAAGGTCGTCTCGGGCAGGCGCGCGCGCGCGAATTCGACGACATCGGAGAGCAGGTGTGCGACGACTTCTTCGTTCTTCGCTTCCATGGCGGTTTCCTCGTCGGGTGGCCATCGGCTGCTGCGTCTGTCCGGCATTATGCGCCGATTGCGTGACGTTGCGATGTGCGGGTGCACAAGCGGTGGCGGACGCGGATCGCGAATGAATGTGTCGCTGCGGTATGCGTCCCTTTTATGGCGGGGGAGCCGGATTTACTGCATGATGCCGTATCGATACCCCCGCTTCGGGATGCGAATAGAGGTCCTGTCGTTAACCGACGCTCAATACGCGGTAGCCATCATCGGAGAAATTTGATAGATGAATATGACGCGCATTACCCCGTTTCGACAAATCACCCGCATGTATCAAGCGGTACTGGATATTCAGCACTCTTTATCGCAATTCGCGGTGTCGGCGCAGCGTAAGAACGAACATCAACAGGCCGATATCGATTCCCTCGATGCAAGAATTGCCCGGCTCGAATCCACCTGTCGTCAATTGATGGAGATGGTCGAGCAGCAGCCGCACGCCGTCGAGCGGCCGTCATTCGTTCCGGTCCCGCCGTTTACCCGCACATCGGAACCCGGCGAATTCATGCCGTTTTCGACCTGCAGCGTCGCGGATTTCTATCATCCGCGCTTGCTCGAGATCTGCGCGATGCTGAACCACCATTTCGTGTTTCATCGAAAACTGTGGGAGTGGGTGTTCGTGATTCATCACTTGCTGGAGTCGGGCAAGGTGAAGCCGGGTGCGCGCGGGCTGGTATTCGGTGTCGGCAGCGAGCGGTTGCCGGCGCTGTTCGCGAAGCTGGGCGCGCAGATCGTCGCGACCGATGCGCCGGAAGACATCGGTGAATCGAAAGGCTGGAAAGCCACCGGCCAGCATAGTGCGACGCTGTCGCAGATTCGTTACGAGGATATCGTCGACGGCAGTCTGTTCGACGAGCGCGTATCGTACGAGACCTGCGACATGAACCACATTCCCGATCATCTGCGCGATTTCGACTTCAACTGGTCGTCGTGCTGCTTCGAACATCTCGGCAATCTCGAAGCCGGCAAGCAGTTCGTGATCAACGCGGTGGAAAAATGTCTGCGGGTTGGCGGCGTGGCGGTACATACGACCGAGTTCAACCTGACTTCCGACGACGACACCCTGGAAAGCGGACAGACCGTGTTATATCGACGGCGCGATCTGCTGGACCTGGTTGGCCGGCTGAGGAGTCGCGGACACGACGTAAGGCCGTTCGTCGTTGCGCCGGACTCCCACCCGCTGGATTTTCATGTCGATGCGCCGCCTTACAAGAGCATTCCGCATCTGAAGCTGGCCTACGAAAAGTACGTCGTCACGTCGGCCGGGCTGGTCGTGACGCGAGGGCGGTAGCACACCCGGCGGGTTCCGCCGGGCCTGTCCGCGATACGGATGCGTGCCGCTCAGCGCGCCTCACTCCACAGCTTGCCGCCCGTCGCCCAGTTTTCCTTTTTCACGTCGGTCAGGATGATATCCACGGAGCCCGGCTCACAGCCGAGCGTTTCGCACGTCACACGCGTGATCGCTTCGACGAATTCGCGTTTCTGCTCGACGGTGCGGCCTTCGAACAACTGGATATTGAAAGTCGGCATGACAAAACCTCCGGGTTGGTTTGGAAAAATCGATTCGGCCGGATGCGCGCGCGGCTCAGTCGCGATACGACCGGTCGAGCCGGTCGAGCCGGCGCAGCAGCGCCGGCCATTCGAGTTCGCCTTCGATCGCGCCGCCGTCGCGCAACTGCTCGGCGGTGCGGTCCGCGACGGCCGGCTCCGGCAGCACGAGCGGACCGCCGCCTGCCTGCGCGCGCAGCTGGATGTCGCAGGCCTTGATTAGCGTATCCATCAGCACATACGCCTCGGCGACCGTGCGGCCGACCGTCAGCGTGCCGTGGTTGCGCAGCAGCATCGCGGATTTCGCGCCGAGACTCGCGGTCAGCCGCGCGCCTTCGGCCGGCGAGAACGCGAGCGCTTCGTAGTCGTGGTAGGCGAGGTCGCCGTGAAACCGCAGCGCATGCTGCGACGCGGGCAGCAGCCCGTCGCGCTGGATCGACACGGCGATGCCGGCCGTGTTGTGCAGGTGCATCACGCAGACGGCGTCGGGCCGCGCGGCATGAACCGCCGCATGCAGCGCGAAACCGGTGACGTTGACCGCGTGCTCGCCGTCGCCGATCCGGTTGCCGGCCAGGTCGATCTTCACGAGGTTCGACGCGCAGACTTCGTCGAACGTGAGGCCGAACGGGTTGATCAGGAAATGGCCGGGCTCGCCCGGCACGGTCGCGGACAGGTGCGTATAGATCAGGTCGTCCCAGCCGTTCAGTGCGACGAGCCGGTACGCGGCGGCGAGATCGACGCGCAGCCGGCGTTCGGCGTCCGAGATCGGGCCGCCGGGCTTCACGGCATCAGGACGGTGTGCGAATGACGACATCGGGTTCTCCGAGAGTAAAGCGCCGCGCGACGGCGACCGTGATCCACGACGCGAGCGCGAACGGCGCGGTGAGCGCGGTGAGGCCGGCGCGCATCGCGAGCCACTGGATCAGCGCGGCCAGCGCGGCGGCCGCGAGCGCCGCACGCGGGCCGCGCGGCAGCAGCGCGAGGGCGGCGAGCGCGCCGTTGAAGCCGAGCAGGCCGTTCGTCAGCGACGCAGCGTCGGCGCCGAGCGCGGTCAGCAGCACGGTCGACACGATCGCGCCGGCGAGCGCGAAGGCAGCCGCGCGGCGCGACTCGGCCGCGATGCCCGCGACGATCAGCGCGCCGGCCCACGCGCCTTGCGCGAACGTGGTTTGCGCGACGCCGGCGAGCAGCGCGGGGCCGACGGCGGACCACGTCGGCGTCGCGCCGGCGATCGCGCCATCTGCATGCTGCGTCGCAATAAAAAACGGCAGCCAGAGCGCGGACATCACAAGGCACGGGCTCGAATACGGACACTGCCGCCATTTCGCGAGCGGCCCGCGCATCGCGCGGTGCACCAGCGCCGCGCCGATCGCGGGCAACGGCGACAGCACGACGCCGATCAGCGGATCCGGCGCGAACACGACGGCGATCAGCGCGGCGAGCGCGCCGTTGAAACCGTGCAGCCCCTGTTCGACATCGTCGCGCCGCGCGCCGGTCAGCACCGCGGTCAGGTTGGCGGCGGCCGCGCCGAGCAGGGCCGCACAGGCGAGCCGCAGGTCGGTCAGCGCCAGCGCGGCGAGCAGCAGCGCGCCCGTGAGCGCGTTCGCCTGCAGCACGATCTGTCCGATGCTGCGCAGCAGGATGCGCAGGTCGATCGACGGCGTGGCAGAGTGTGCGGTGGACATGGATGGCGGCGGAGCAGGACGAGCCGCGAGCATAGGACACAATCCCGTGCACCGGAATAGGGAATTCTGGATAGTCGGGATTTGTGCGCGATGCCCCGCCGTGGGGCGTGGAAGGAGGCGGAATGACGAAAGCGGTGCGCTGGGCGTCGCTCGAGGGCGACGGCATCGAACATCTGACGTTCGAGCGG
Source organism: Burkholderia pseudomultivorans (assembly GCF_001718415.1). Classification (NCBI taxonomy): domain Bacteria; kingdom Pseudomonadati; phylum Pseudomonadota; class Betaproteobacteria; order Burkholderiales; family Burkholderiaceae; genus Burkholderia; species Burkholderia pseudomultivorans. The sequence goes on from NZ_CP013377.1 coordinate 1,156,103, forward strand.
AGCGACGAAGGCATCGTCGTCGAAAGCGCGGTGGTCGGCCAGCGCTACGGCCGGGCCTACGGGCTCGCGTATCGGCTGGTCTGCGATGCGCGATGGCGCGTGACCTGCGCGGTGCTCAAGGTGATGGGCGGCGGCACGCTCGAACTGCACGGCGACGGCGCCGGCCACTGGTGCGACGGCGCGGGCCGCGCGCTGCCCGCACTGGACGGCTGCGTCGACATCGATATCGCGGCGACGCCGTTCACGAACGCGCTGCCGATCGGCCGCCTCGAACTCGCGCGCGGCGAGCGGCGGCCGATCGACGTCGTCTACCTGTCGGTGCCGGACCTGGCCGCGACGCGCGTCGAGCAGGCGTACACGTGCATCGAGCCGGGCCGGCGCTATCGCTACGAAGGCATCTTCCGCAACTTCACCGCCGAAATGGATATCGACGACGACGGCCTAGTGATCGACTACGAGACGCTGTTCAGGCGTCTGCCGACGCCCGGCTGAGCGATGGCCGCGTGCGACGGCGCCGCCTTGCGTTCCTGCACGGTCGCGAAACGGTCGATCCGCGACGCGATCAGGTCGGGATCGCGCAGCACGATCCAGTGGGCCCCGTCGATTTCCTCGCGGACATGCTCGCCGAGCCAGCGATCGAGATCGATCGTCATCTCGGGCGTCACGTAGCGGTCGCGCACCGGCACGAGAATCTGCACCGGCGCCTGCGCATGCCGCTCGCGCGGCTTTCTTGCACGCGCGATGAAATTCGCGCGGTACAGCTGCAACCCGTTCAGCGCATTCTTCAATTGCGACGGATCGCGCTCGACGCGCACGCGTTCGGTCAGCTGCAGCCAGCGCGGCCAGAGCGCGGCACCGCCGAGCCGCCAGACCAGCGACGGCACGATCGGCAGATGAAAGAACGCGATGTACCACGATTTGAGGCTTTGCTTGAGCCGCATCCTCGCGCGGAACACGTGATCGAGGCACGGGCCCGAGATCGACGTATACGACCTGATCCGTCCGCGAAACGCGGGATCGGTGACGGCCTCCCAGCACTGGATCGACCCCCAGTCGTGGCCGACGAGGTGAAACGGACGGTCGCCGCAGGTCGCGTCGGCAACCGCCTTCAGGTCGTCCGCGAGCCGCGCGAGCGCGTAGTCGGCCCGGCGCCGCGGCGCATCGGACGCGCCCGCGCCGCGCACGTCGTACGCGATCACGCGGTAGCGCTGCGCGAGCCGCGCGCGGATCGGCGCCCACACGGCCGCCGAATCGGGGTAGCCGTGCACGAGGATCAGCGGCGGCGCGCGACGCGGGCCGCTGACGTAGACGGCGAGCTTCACGTCGCCCGATCGAACGGTCAGCATCTCGCTGGCGCGCGCCATCGCATCAGGCCTGCGCGACCGGATGCAGCGGCACGCGGCGCGGGGCCGCCTGCGCCGCATAGCGCGCATTGGTCGCGTCGATGTTCGCGAGCAGCGTGTCGAGCCCTTGCAGGTACTGATGGTTGTCGTGGTCCCACGGATGGAAGCCCGGGCGGAAATAGTCGAGCCATTCGCGCGCGATGCTCGGGAACACGCCGTGCTTCGGCCCGTACAGATACTTGACGAGACGCCACATTCCGCCGAACTTCCCGTGACGGCGACGGTGTGCGAGCATCAGGCGCACATGGAAGTCGAACACGATGGTCCAGAACGTCAGCGTCGTCAACAGCATCGTGCCGGTGCGCAGCAGGTAGCTGCCGAGGCCGGGCTTCATCACCGCGTTCCATACGTCGTACGACACGGCCTTGTGCTCGGTCTCTTCCATCGCGTGCCACATCCACATCTGCGTGTAGCCCTCGACCGAGCCGTCGATGCGGTGCTCGTGGCCCGACAGCAGCTGGTTCGCGAGAATCGCGGTGTAGTGTTCGAGCGCGATCGTGATCGCCAGCTGCATCGAATGCGGCAGCAGCTTGCGGAACCAGCCGAGGATCGTCCACAGGCGCTTGTCGAGCTTGTGCGCGGGCAGCCCCGACGATTGCAGCAGGTCGTTGTACTCGATGTGCTCGCGCGTATGCATCGCTTCCTGGCCGATGAAGCCGAGCACCTGCTTCTTCAGTTCAGGGTCTTCGATCCGGTCGCGGTAGTTGCGCACCGAATCCATGAAGAAGCGCTCGCCGGCCGGGAACAGCAGCGACAGCGCGTTCATGAAGTGCGTGACGGGCACGCCCTGTACGTGCCAGTCCTTCGCGCGTTCGGGCGGCAGGGCGAAGCGGATGTCGCGCCTGACCGGCATCATGTGCGGGGTGATCATGACTGGTTTCCTCCCTGATTGCCTGCATTGTTGTAGGTTGCGTGAAGCGGCGTGCTCGCCGGCGTGCCGTAGCGGGCCGCGCGGCGGCGCGCCTTGCGGGCCTCCTGGCGCGACTTGAGCACGACGAGCGTCTGGTAGGCGGACGGCAGGATCCGCGCCATCCAGTCGGCGGCCTTCGCGTCGCGGCCGATCAGCACGCGGCGCTTGTTGCGGCGCACGCCGGACAGGATCGTGCGCGCGGCGTCGTCGGCGGTCGTGATGAAGAACTTCTCGAAATCGTCCTTGCCTTGCTGCTCGCTCTCGATCATGAAGCCGACCATGTTTTTCGCGATGCGGCTCGACTGCGCGATGTTGGTGCGGATGCCGCCCGGATGCACGCAGGTCGCCGACACGCCGCACTTCATCATGTCGAGCTCCTGGCGCAGCGATTCGGTGAAGCCGCGCACCGCGAACTTGGTCGCGTTGTAGCCGCTCATGCCGGGCTGCGCGAAGATCCCGAAGATGCTCGACGTATTGATCACGTGGCCTTCGCCCGCCGCCTTCAGGTGCGGCAGGAACGCCTTCGTGCCGTGCACGATGCCCCAGAAGTTGATGTTCACGATCCATTCGAGATCGCTGTATTCCATCCCTTCGATCGTGCTCGACAGCGCGACGCCCGCGTTGTTGAAGATCAGGTTGACCTTGCCGTGCGCCTTCGCGGTGTCGTCGGCCCACGCGAACATCGCTTCGCGGTCGCCGACGTCGAGCACGCGCGTCGTCACGCGCACGTTCGGCGCGATCGCGCGGACGATCCGCTCGGTTTCGGCGAGGCCGACGCCGTTCTTGTCGGCGAGCGACAGATGGCAGCCGGCCTGCGCGAGCTGCACCGCGAGCGAGCGGCCCATGCCCGAGCCGGCGCCCGTGATCGCGGCGACCTTGTTGGCGAAATCTCTCATGTCGATGGCTCCTTGTCGGTGTCAGGCCGCTTCGGCGGATGCGGAAGCGGCAGGCGCGGCCAGCGGCTGCGCGGCGGGGTCGTGCCGCGGTGCGCGGTACGCGTGATAGTCGGCGATCGAGAAGTGCGCGGTGGCCTGGCGGAAGCGCCACGTGAAGCCCGGCCACAGCGTCGTGTTCTTGCCGGTGCGCGGATCGAGGTACCAGCTCTTGCAGCCGCCCGTCGACCAGATCGCCTTCTTCAGCTTGCCCTGCAGCGCGCTGTTGTACTGTGCCTCGACGGTCGGGCGCACCTCGATCGCATCGGCGCGTTCGCGGTGCATCGCCTGCAGCGCGCCGAGGATGTATTCGATCTGCGATTCGATCATGAACACCATCGAGTTGTGGCCGAGGCCCGTGTTCGGGCCGACGATCATGAAGAAATTCGGGTAGCCCGGCAGCGTCGTGCCGAGATAGGCATGCGCGCCGTCGCGCCACGCATCGACGATGTCGAGGCCGTTGCGGCCGACGATCGCGCCGCGCGGAAACGGATCGGCGACCTGGAAGCCGGTGCCGTAGATCAGGCAGTCGACTTCATGGCGCTGGCCGTCGGTCGTCACCACCGCGTCGGCCTCGATGTGATCGATGCCGGTCGTGATCACGTCGACGTTCGGCCGCGACAGCGCCGGGTAATAGTCGTTCGAGATCAGCACGCGCTTGCAGCCGAGCGTGTAGTCCGGCGTCACCGCGCGGCGCAGCTCTGGATCGGCGATCTGCTTGCGGATGTGGCGCAGCGCGAGCTTCTGCACGTTCTTCATCAGCCCGGGATGGATCGCGAAGCCGAGCACGCGCGATTCGAGCATCCAGTAGATGCCGCTGCGCATCACCTTCTGCGTGATCGGCAGCGTGCGGAACAGCCACTGCTCGAAACGGGTCAGCCTGCGGTCGGGCTTCGGCATGATCCACGGCGGCGTGCGCTGGAACAGCGCGAGCGTCTTCACGCGCGGCGCGATCTGCGGGACGAACTGGATCGCGCTCGCGCCGGTGCCGATCACCGCCACGCGCTTGCCTTCGAGCGGGTAGTCGTGATCCCACTGCTGCGAGTGGAACGCGCGACCCCTGAAGTCCTCGACGCCGGGAATCGCCGGCAGCGCCGCGCGCGACAGGCCGCCCATGCCCGATACGAGCACGCGCGCGGACAGCCGCTTGCCGTTCGTGAAGGTCAGGTTCCAGCGCTGCGCGCGCTCGTCGTATTCGGCGCGCTGCAGTTCGTGGTTCAGGCGCAGGTGCGAGCCGATTCCGAAGCGCTGCACGCAGTCTTCCAGATAGGCGCGGATCTCCGGCTGCGGCGCGAACATGCGCGTCCAGCGCGGATTCGGCGCGAACGAGAACGAGTAGACGTGCGATTGCACGTCGCATGCACACCCGGGGTAATGGTTGTCGCGCCACGTGCCGCCGACCGAGGCCGCCTTTTCGAGGACGACGAAGTCGGTCACGCCGGTCTGTCGCAGGCGAATGGCCATCCCGAGACCGGCGAAGCCGGTGCCGATGACGGCGATGTCGACGGTTTCGTCCAGGCCGTCGTGGCCGGGCGGGCCGAAAGGCAGGGTGCGAGCATTCATCCGGGTGTCTCCGATCTGGCTCATTTTTGAATGTTACATTGATTGATGTAACGATAGGGGCTGCGCCGCCAAACCGCAAGAGGCTAGAAGCGGGACTCTAAGGGCCGGAAAGCACGCCGGGAAAGGCTGAGCGCGGTTTGGAACGCTGCGGTTTTTGCAATGCGGAATACACGCAGAGGGCCGGTGGAAGGGGCGGGAAGATGACGGGCGCAGGTCGCCGACGGAAGGAAGCCTGTTTGATTTCGCCGCAGCAAGGCGCAAGTTTCCGCAGCGGCTAGGGTTTTCATGGAGCCTTCCCGGCGACCGTCTGGGCCGCATCAGGCCGTCGACGCCCTTGACGCCGGTTTCTTTTGTTTGATATTTCGACTAATATCGAAACATGGAAACGAATCAGACCATCGCCGTCCTTTCCGCGCTCGCGCATGAATCCCGGCTCGCCATCTTCCGCGCGCTCGTCCAGGCGGGGCCGTCGGGCTTGCCGGCCGGGCAGATTGCCGCGCTGCTCGACGTGCCGCCGTCGTCGCTGTCCTTTCATCTGAAGGAACTGACCCACGCGCAGCTCGTTACCAGCCGTCAGGAAGGGCGCTTCGTCATCTACTGCGCGAACTACGCCACGATGAACGGGCTGCTTGCCTATCTGACCGAGAACTGCTGCGGCGGCAATCCGTGCTCGCCGGTGTCCGCGTGTTCGCCTTCGGGCAACGCGGCCTCCTGCAACGATCAGTCTTGAAGCGCACTCCACCATGACGACCCGCGTCCTGATTCTCTGTACTCACAATTCCGCGCGCAGCGTGCTGGCGGAAGGCATGCTCAACCACTGGGCCGCGAAGCTCGGCAAGGACGTGCGCGCGTACAGCGCGGGCAGCGCGCCGAGCGGCCGGCTCAATCCGTTCGCGCTGGAGGCGCTGACCCGAGCGGGCGTCGATGTCGGCGGATACCGCAGCAAGAGCTGGGACGAATTCGTCGGCGATCGCGCGCCCGAGATGCGCATCGTCATCACGGTCTGCGACAGTGCGGCCGCGGAAACCTGCCCGTACTGGCCCGGCAGTCCCGTCAACGTGCATTGGGGCTATGCCGATCCGTCGAGCGCGCCGGGAGGCGACGACGGCAAGCGGCTCGCGTTCGAGCTGACGCGCCAGGCGATTGCGTATCGGATGCTGCAGTTGCTCGCGCTGCCGCTCGAACGTCTGGACAACGCCGCACTCCAGGCTGCACTGACCGACATCTCGCGAAACTGATCGCCGCGCATCGTGGCGCCGCTGCGTCGCGGTGCCGCGCGCATTTTCAGGACCGACACCTGCCCGATGAACACGTCCCGCGTCGCTGCGCCCGCAAAGGCGGCCGCCCAGCCTTCCATCCGCTTCTTCGAACGCTATCTGACCGTCTGGGTCGCGCTGTGCATCGTCGCCGGCATCGCGCTCGGCCAGGCGCTGCCGGGCCTGTTCCAGCGGATCGGCCGGATCGAATACGCACAGGTCAATCTTCCGGTCGGGCTGCTGATCTGGGTGATGATCGTCCCGATGCTCGTGAAGGTCGACTTCGGCGCGTTGCACGAGGTGCGTCGGCACGTGAAAGGGATCGGCGTCACGCTCGTCGTGAACTGGCTCGTCAAGCCGTTTTCGATGGCGTTCCTGGGCTGGCTGTTCGTGCGTCATCTGTTCGCGCCGATGCTGCCGGCGGACCAGCTCGACAGCTATGTCGCCGGCCTGATCCTGCTGGCCGCCGCGCCGTGCACGGCGATGGTGTTCGTCTGGAGCCGGCTCACCGGCGGCGATCCGCTGTTTACGCTGTCGCAGGTCGCGCTGAACGACAGCATCATGGTGATCGCGTTTGCGCCGCTGGTGGGCCTGCTGCTCGGGATGTCCGCGATCACGGTGCCGTGGACGACGCTGCTGACGTCGGTCGTGCTCTACATCGTCATCCCGGTGATCCTCGCGCAGATCTGGCGCAAGGCGTTGCTCGCGAAGGGGCAGGCCGCATTCGATGCGGCCATGGCGAGGCTCGGCCCGTGGTCGATCGCCGCGCTGCTGGCCACGCTCGTGCTGCTGTTCGCGTTCCAGGGCGAGGCGATCCTGAAGCAGCCGCTGGTGATCGCGCTGCTCGCGGCGCCGATCCTGATCCAGGTGTTCTTCAACGCGGCGCTTGCCTACTGGCTCAATCGCGCAGTCGGCGAGCAGCACGAGATTGCGTGCCCGTCGGCGCTGATCGGCGCCTCCAACTTCTTCGAGCTGGCCGTCGCGGCCGCGATCGGCCTGTTCGGCTTTCATTCCGGCGCGGCGCTGGCCACCGTCGTGGGCGTGCTGATCGAGGTGCCGGCGATGCTGCTGGTGGTACGCATCGTCAACCGGTCGAAAAGCTGGTACGAGCGCGCTTGAGCAAGACAGGAACCTTTCCCATGCCGAATACCTTGAACGATCTGCCGCAACTCGACGTCGAGCTGTTTCGCGTGCCGGACGCCGGGCAGCTGCGGCCGGCCTCGCCGTCCACCCATCCGCCGCGGATCCTGCTGCTGTACGGCTCGCTGCGCGAGCGTTCGTTCAGCCGGCTGCTGGTCGAGGAAGCCGCGCGCCTGCTGGTGGCGATGGGCGCCGAGGTGCGCGTATTCAACCCGAGCGGCCTGCCGCTGCCCGACGACGCGCCGGACAGCCATCCGAAGGTCGTCGAGCTGCGCGAACAGGTGATGTGGTCGGAAGGCATGGTGTGGTGCTCGCCGGAGCGGCACGGCGCGATGACCGGGATCATGAAGTCGCAGATCGACTGGATCCCGCTGTCGGCCGGCGCCGTGCGGCCGACGCAGGGCAAGACGCTCGCGGTGATGCAGGTCAGCGGCGGCTCGCAGTCGTTCAACGCGGTGAACCAGATGCGCGTGCTGGGACGCTGGATGCGCATGCTGACGATCCCGAACCAGTCGTCGGTGGCCAAGGCGTTCATGGAGTTCGACGAGGCCGGCCGGATGAGGCCGTCGGCCTATTACGACCGTGTCGTGGACGTGATGGAGGAACTGGTGAAATTCACGTTGCTGACGCGCGACATCGGCCCATACCTCGTCGACCGATACAGCGAACGCAAGGAGAGCGCGGAAGCGCTGTCGCGGCGGGTGAATCAGGCCGATATCTGAGCCGGCCCGACGCGATCGCGCGCGGTGCGGCGATGTATTGGAGGCCGCGCGGCAAACCGGCTTGGCCCGGCATGCAACGCTTCACCGTGACGGCAGCCCCGTTCGGGCGACAGGAAAACGGCGGTCGGCGTCGCGCGCGATCGTCTCGCGAAACACCCCGGCGACGATCGTGACCTGCGCGAGCGCGTAGAGGCCCCAGATCAGGTAGTCGATGCCCGGAAAGCCGCCGAAGAAGCGCCCGACGCCGATCAGCGTGTCGGAGCCGACGAAGATCAGGCTGCCGAGCGCAACCAGCGGGCCGTGCGTGCGGGCCGCGAGCGCGAAGCTCGCCATCGCGCACAGCACCAGCATGTAGACCGCGACCGGCGCGGCCAGCTCGCCGAGATGCGGGAAGAACGCCGCATAGAAGCCGGGCGCCGCGATCCACAGTGCGATCAGTGCGGCCACGCGCCAGCCGTGCGGACGGGCGCGCCAGCGCAGGAAGATCGCGCAATAGCACAGGTGCGTGAGCAGGAACGCGCCCAGGCCGCCGACGAACGACAGCGGCCAGTCGGGCAGCGCGAGCAGCACGTCGCCGAGCACGGCCGTCGCGAGCGCGGCGCACAGCCATCCGCGTTCGCGCGGCGCCGCGCAGGCGCTGCCGGCGACGAGCAGCAGCACGCCCATCGCCGCTTTCGCGGCGGCCTGGCCGGGATAGGGTGCCGCGGCGAGCGACAGTCCGTACAGCAGCGCGGCGGCCACGGCGAGCGGCCAGAGCCGGCGGTAGGGGGCGGGAAGCGGGGTGGCGATCAAGGCGGTGTCTCCGGTTTGTCGTGGTCGGCGGCGTGCCTGCGCGGGCGCGGCCGACGGTCATTATCCGGAAGAAGCGCGGCGCGGAAACCGGCAAACCCTTCTAGTGCGCGAGCGCTGCCGGCCGGCGCGTTGCCCCGGTCGAGCCGGGGCAACGACGGCAATTCGGCTTGCTATCATCGCCGCGGTATCCGTTGTTTCGTCCGGCCGCGCGACAGGATTCGTGCGGCCGGCGCGGCGGCCGCGTTACACGACGCGGCGCCGCGCGCCCAATGAAACGGCGCCGTGCCCGACCGCGCAGGCGGGCGAGTCCGGCGCCCACGACAACAGGTTCGACCATGACCGAACTTCTGCATGGCGACGGCGCGATCCGTCGCACGACGCCGTACGGCTCCTCGATCGAGAACACCTATGCGGGCGTGCTGTCGTTCATGCGCCGCAATTATTCGCGCGCGCTCGACGGCGTCGATGTCGCGATTTCCGGCGTGCCGCTCGATCTCGCGACGACCTACCGGTCGGGCGCGCGGCTCGGCCCGGCCGCGATCCGCGCGGCGAGCGTGCAACTGGCCGAGCTGAATCCGTATCCGTGGGGCTTCGACCCGTTCGACGATCTCGCGGCAATCGATTACGGCGACTGCTGGTTCGATGCGCACCAGCCGCTGTCGATCAAGCCGGCGATCGTCGAGCATGCGCGCACGATCCTGCGCTCGGGCGCGAAGATGCTGACCTTCGGCGGCGACCACTACATCACGTATCCGCTGCTGGTCGCGCATGCGGAGCGTTACGGCAAGCCGCTGTCGCTGATTCATTTCGACGCGCATTGCGATACGTGGGCCGACGACGAGCCGGACAGCCTCAATCACGGCACGATGTTCTACAAGGCGGTGAAGGAGGGGCTGATCGATCCCGCGACGTCGGTGCAGGTCGGGATCCGCACGTGGAACGACGATTTCCTGGGGATCGAGCGGCTCGATGCCGCGTGGGTGCACGAGCAGGGTCCGCGTGCGGCGGTCGAGCGGATCGTCGGGATCGTGGGCGCACGGCCCGCTTATCTGACGTTCGATATCGATTGTCTCGATCCGGCGTTCGCGCCGGGCACGGGCACGCCGGTCGCGGGCGGGCTGTCGTCGGCGCAGGCGCTGGCGATCGTGCGGGCCTTGGGTGCGGTGAACCTGATCGGGGCCGATGTCGTCGAGGTGGCGCCCGCTTACGATCATGCAGACATTACGGCGATCGCTGCCGCGCATATCGCCTGCGATTTGCTGTGTCTGTGGCGGCAGAGGAAGGTGGCGGGGGTGTCGAAGTAGGTGCAGGCCGCCGGTGCGGCGCGACAAAAAGGCCGACGAGCGCGCCGCCCGTCGGCCTTTCCTCGATGACATGCCCGTAGCGCCCGCCCTTACTTCGCCGCAAGCGCTCCCGCCACGCTCTTGTCGATCCACGCATTGTCCGCAACCGTCAGCTTCTGCGGAATCAGCTTCGCGGCATAGAACGCGTCGGCCACCCCTTGCTGGACCGCGACGATCCGCTCGTCGAGCGGCACCGCGCCGAACGGCACGCGCTTGATCCACGTCTCGACGAGCGGCTGCGGCAGGCCGACCTTCGGCGCCAGCAGCGCGGCCGTCTCGCGCGGATGCCCGTTCACCCATTGACCGGTCTCGCGCGCCTGCTTCAGGATCGCGCCGACCACCTCGGGATGCTGCTGCGCGAAATCGCGCGTCGCCTCGTAGAAATTGTTCGTCGCCGCCAGTCCCGAATAGTCCGACAGCGTGCGCACCTTCAGCGCGCTCTGTGCGGCGGCGTAGTACGGATCCCACACGGCCCACGCGTCGACGTTGCCGCTCTCGAACGCCGCGCGCGCATCGGCCGGCGGCAGATAGACCGGACGGATCTCGTCGTAGCGCACGCCGGCCTTCTTCAACGCTTCGAGCAGCAGGTAGTTCGCGCTGGAACCCTTCTGCAGCGCGACCTTCTTGCCGCGCAGGTCGGCGAGCGAGCGGATCGGCGAATCGGCCTTTACGAACACCGCTTCGTTATGCGGCGCCGGCGGTTCCGCGCCGACATAGACGAAGCGCACGCCGGCCGCCTGCGCGAACACCGGCGGCGGCGCGCCCGTATAGCCGAAGTCGATGCTGTTCGCGTTCAGCGCTTCGAGCAGCTGCGGGCCGGCCGGGAATTCGAACCACTGCACGTGGTAGCCGAGCGCGCCGAGCCGCGCGTCGAGCGAACCCTGCGCCTTGATGATCGACAGCAGGCCGGCCTTCTGGTAGCCGATGCGCACGACCTTGTCGGCGCCGCCTTGCGCGAAGGCCGACACGGCGGACAGCGCGACGAGCGTCGTCGCGGCGGTGCGGGTGATCCAGCGGGTGAAACGAATCATCGAACGAACTCCATGCGTAGCGTCTTCGGGGAGCGGCTTGCGCCGCTCGGTTGGAAGAATCGTCGCATGGGCGTGGATACCCGCAAACGAAGCAATGCCGATAAGAATATGACGGCGCCGCGCTTATGCTTTGTCGTCGCGCGGCGTGTCGGATGCGTCCGGCGCGCCGGCCTGCCGCGCCGCTTCGTCGCTGAGTTTCCTGTCGAGAATCGTCGCCACGCGGCCGCCGAGGTAGGCGCTCGCAGCGGTCTCGAGCGCGCGGTTGGTCTCGCCTTCGACGAACACGGCCGCGAGCGGGCGCAGTCGCCAGATCGCGTCGACCAGCGCGGGCACGTCGGTCGCCGGCGGCAGCGTGCCGGCGTCGTAGCGGTCGAGCCGCTTGACGACCAGGTCGACGAGCAGCCGCGCGATCGCGTCGAAATGCGGGCGCGCGAGACTGATCACGTCGAGCAGCTCGCGCGGCGGAATGCCTTCCTTGGTCATCGCGGCGGCCGCTTCGAGCAGCGCGGGACTCTTCGCGACGAACGACAGGCCGCGCCGCTCGAGCAGGCCCAGCTCGGTCACGCGCGCGAGCTGCGCAGGCGTTTGCGGGCCGAACATCTGCGCGAGCGCGGCGAGCGAATAGGTTTTCGGCAACTCGTGCGACCAGCGGCCGCCGATCGCGTTTTCCAGGCCGAGGATCGAGCGCAGGTCGTGGCCCTCGTCGATCGCCTTGATCAGGTCCTGGATGTTCGACAGCGTGTAGCCGCGCGCGAGCAGATGGTTGATCAGCTTCAGGCGCGCGACGTGCGTGTCGTCGTAGATGCCCACGCGCCCGCGCTTCTCGGGCGGCGCGAGCAGGCCGCGATCCTGGTACGCGCGCACGTTGCGCACGGTCGTGTCGGACACGCGCGCCAGTTCGTCGACCGTGTACTCGTTGCGGGTGTCCGCAGCGGCCTCGTCGGAAGTGGGTTGAGTCTGTTTTGGCATGCGGCCATTCTAGCGCGACGCGGCCGGGGCGGGCGACGCAGGCTGCGTGCGCGCGCCGTCGCCGAGCGTCCGCTGCAGCAACGCGGTGTCGATCCAGCGGCCGTGCTTGAAACCGACCGCCTTCAACGTGCCGGCCGGCTCGAAGCCGAACGCGCGATGCAGCGACGTCGAGCCGCCGGTGCCGCCGTCGGCGATCACCGCGATCATCTGCCGCCACGGGCCGGCCTCGCAACGCGCGATCAGCGCCGCCAGCAGCGCGCTGCCGATCCCGCGGCCGCGCTGTGCGTCGTCGATGTAGATCGAGTCTTCGATCGTGTGGCGGTATGCGCTGCGCGGGCGATACGGCGTCGCATACGCGTAGCCGGCGACGCGGCCGTCGCATTCCGCGACGAGATACGGCAGGCCGTGACGCAGCACCGCGTCGCGGCGGGCGCGCAGTTCGGCGACATCGGGCGGTGCTTCCTCGAACGACGCGACGCCGTGCAGCACGTGGTGCGCGTAGATGGCCTGGACGGCGGGCAGGTCGGCGTCGGTCGCGTCGCGCACGACGCAGGGGGAAGGAGAGGCGGCTGGCATGGCTGCGGGTCGGGGCGAGTCGGATCGGGTGGCGAAGCCTCCACTATGCGGCCGGTTGGCGGGCTCGGTAAAGTCGCGCGTGATCGTGAGCGACCGGCCGGTATCGGGCAGGAGGCCGCGAGCCGGGGCGAGACGACGGGCACTCGGCCGGCGGCCCGAAGCGTGGCTGGCGGCCGGCGAAGCGGCGAGCCGCCGCGTACCGGCCGCGCGGATCCTCAGCCGTTGTGCTTGCGCAGCGGCGCATCCTCGACGAACCACGCGAGCACGAACGCGATCGCGATCACCGTCGCCGCCGCGAGATACACGACATGCAGCGAGCCCGCGAACGCATGCAGATAAGCGTCGCGCACCGTGTCCGGCAACTGGTGCACCGCCGACGGGCCGAGCGCGGGCGGCAGCTCCGTGCCGGCCGGCAGCGCCGCCGTCATCCGCGCCTGCAAGCCGTGCGAGAACAGCGCGCCGAACGCCGCGACGCCGAGCGAGCCGCCGATCGAGCGGAACAGCGTCGCGCCGGAGGTCGCGACGCCCATGTGCCGGAACTCGACCGTGTTCTGCACGGCAAGCGTCAGCACGGGCATCACCATGCCGAGCCCGATCCCGAGCAGCGCCATGTACGCGTACATCGTGTGCAGCGGCGTATCGAGCGACAGCGTCGACAGCAGCGTCATCGCGATCCCGCCGATCAGCGTGCCGCCGATCGGAAACGCGCGGTACGAGCCGAGCCGCGAGATCAGCCGGCCGCTGACCACCGAGGTCGCGAGCATCCCGCCCATCATCGGCAGCAGCTGCATGCCGGCCTGCGACGGCGTCGAGCCCTTCACGACCTGCAGATAAAGCGGGATGAACGTGACCGAGCCGAACAGCGCGATGCCGACCACGAAGCCGATCAGGCTGACCAGCACGAAGGTGCGGTGGCGGAACAGTTCGAGCGGCATGATCGGCTCGGCCGCGAGCCGTTCTTCATAGACGAAGCCGCCGATCGCCACGATGCCGAGCGCGAGCGTCATCCACAGCTGCGGCGACGACCACGGCAGCAGCGAGCCGCCTTCGCTCGTAAACAGGATCACGCAGGTCAGGGCCGTCGCGAGGAACGCCGCGCCCATGTAGTCGATGCGGTGCTTCACGTGCGCGGTGTGCGGCCGGAACGCGATGCCGATCACCGCCAGCGCGACAAAGCCGAGCGGCAGGTTGATCGTGAAGATCCAGCGCCACGACAGGTGTTCGACCAGAAAGCCGCCGAGCAGCGGGCCGACGATCGTCGCGAGGCCGTACACGCCGCCGAACATCCCCTGATAGCGTGCGCGCCGGTCGGGCGGCACCAGGTCGCCGATCGCGGCCATCGTGACGACCATCAGGCCGCCGCCGCCGAGGCCCTGCAGCGCGCGCAGCACGATCAGCTGCGTCATGTCCTGCGCGACTCCACATAACGCGGAGCCGGCGAGGAACAGCACGATCGCGACCTGCAGCACGATCTTGCGACCGTACAGGTCGCCGAGCTTGCCGTACAGCGGCAGCACCACCGTCGACGACAGCAGGTATGCGGTGACGACCCACGACAGCTGGTCGAGCCCGCCCAGTTCGCCGACGATCGTCGGCAGCGCGGTCGACACGATCGTCTGGTCGAGCGCGGACAGCAGCATCACGAGCAGCAGCGCGGCGACGATCAGGCCGGTCGGCGCGTCGCGGCGGGCGGTTTCGGTGGCCGGTGCGGAGAGGAGGGTATCGGTTCTCATCGAGATATCTGCCATGGCAGGGAATGGACCGAAATATAGAGGCTAATTGTTGACTGGTCAATTTCTGTCTAGCCTCGAATTGTTGCAGCCGTAACAGGAGATTGCCGGCGCCCCGAATTGACCCAGGTCAGCCGGATCGCGGGTCGGACTCAAGTTTTTTGCAGGCAAACCGTAATCCAGAGTGCCGCGGCCCGATTGTCGCGGCGTCTTTCATCGCTCACGTGCCGTCATGAACCTGAACGCCCTGTTTTCCCGTTTCTCGATCCGCACGCGGATCTTTTCCACGCTCGGCCTGGTCGCGGCGCTGCTCGTCGTGTCGGGGCTGATCGGCCTCGCCGGCATGCAAAGCTCGAATCGCGCGCTCGACGAGGCCTATACGCGGCAGCTGGCCGCCAAGACCGCGCTGGCCGCGGCGAGCCTGAACCTGACCATCGTGCGCACGACGCTCGACCGCGCGCTGCTGCATCCGGATGCGCCGGAAGTGCCCGATCTTGTCGCGAAAGCCGAAAACTATCTCGCGAAGGCCAACACCGCATGGGCGACCTACGCGGCGATGCCGCACGACGGCGACGAGGGGCCGCTCGCGAGCCGGCTCGACGCCGCGCGCCAGACGCTGATCGGCCAGGCGCTGAAGCCGCTGATCGACGCGATCCGCGCGGGGCGGCACGACGACGCGGACCGCCTGCTGATGACGGTCGCGCCGCCGCTGTCGGTTTCGCTCACGCAGGCGACCGACGCGCTCGACGCGTTCCAGGCGGCGCGCGGCCAGGCCGCCTACGACACCGCGCAGACTTACTACGGCTGGCTGCGCGCGGGCGCGGTCGCCGGCATCGCGCTTGGCCTCGCGGCCTGCCTCGGCTGCGCGATCGGCCTGCATTTCGCGATCACGCAGCCGGTCAACCGGCTGCTCACGCATTTCCGCCGCCTGTCCGAGGGCGACCTGACGTCGGAGGTGCGCTGGACGTCGCGCGACGAGATGGCTGAACTGGTCAAGGGCGTGACGGGCATGCAGCGCAGTCTCGCGGACACGGTGCGGCAGGTCGCGCAAGGTTCCGACGCGATCTCGACGGCGACGCACCAGATCGCCGCGGGCAACACCGACCTGTCGCAGCGCACCGAGGAGCAGGCCGCCGCGTTGCAGGAAACGGCCGCGAGCATGGAGCAGCTGACGGCGACCGTGAAGCAGAACGCCGACCACGCGCTCGAGGCGCAGGCCTGCGCGGACAGCGCGAGCGAGATCGCGACGCGCGGCGCGACGGTCGTCGGCGAGGTGATCGGCACGATGACGGAGATCGACCAGAGTTCGCAGAAGGTCGCCGACATCATCGGCACGATCGAGGGAATTGCCTTCCAGACCAACATCCTCGCGCTGAACGCGGCCGTGGAAGCCGCGCGCGCGGGCGAGCAGGGCCGCGGCTTCGCGGTGGTCGCGGGCGAGGTGCGCACGCTCGCGCAGCGCTCGGCGTCGGCGGCGAAGGAAATCCGCACGCTGATCGGCGAGTCGGTCGAGCGCGTCGCGAACGGCTCGCGGCTCGTCGGCGTGGCGGGGACGACGATGCAGGACATCCAGCAGGCGATCGCGCGCGTGACGAGCATCATGACCGAGATCGCCGCCGCGTCGAACGAGCAGCGCGACGGCATCGAGCAGGTGAACCGCGCGGTGTCGCAGATGGATCAGGTGTCGCAGCAGAACGCGGCGCTCGTCGAGCAGGCCGCGGCGGCTGCCGCGTCGCTCGAGGAGCAGGCCGACGGGCTGCGCCGCGCGGTGGGGGCGTTCCGCGTCGCGTCAGTCGTGGCGTGAGGTGATGAGCGGTGCGCGGCCGCCTGCGCGGGCCGACCGTATCAGCCGGCCGCGAGCTGCGCGGCCGCGCGCGACGACGCGACCAGCAGCAGCTTCATCGTCGCGCGCGTCGTACCGACGAACAGCTTGCGCGCGGCGCGCGCATCGAGCGTGTCGAAGTCGATCTCGGTGAGGATCACGCACGGCGCCGACTGCCCCTTGAAGCGATAGATCGAATCGAGCAGCACGTCGCCTTCGCGATATTCGGGATTGCCGAACAGGTCGTACTTGCCGGTGAAGCGCTTGATCCGGTGCGGGCCGAGTTGATCGAGCGACGCGAGCACCGAGCTTTCGCGGCCGCGATACGACAGTACCGCGATGTCCTGCTTGCGAAAGCCGAGCGCCAGCGCATGCGTGATCGCGCGCTTGGTGGCGTCGATGCATGCCTGCGCGAGCGCGTCGGCCGACGCTCCGGCTTCGCCGTAAGCCGACACCGACGGATCGGACCCGTCGAACGGGCTGCCCGAGCGCAGCTCGGCCGCGAGCGGTTCGACGCGGCCGACGATGTCGCGCACGAATTCGAGCAGGTCGCGCGGGCTGCGGTAATTCGTGAGCGCCTTCAGCGTGACCCAGCCCGGCAGCGGGACCGGTTCGCGCATGTAGAGGTTTTGCAGCGGATCTTCGAGCCACCACCATGCGCCGTCCGGCGCGAGCAGGCGCTCGAGCGCGGCCGCCCACGGCGCGTGGAAATCCTGTCCTTCGTCGACGATCAGCACGTCGACGCGCCAGCGCTCGGAAACCGGCGTCTGCGCGAAGCGCGCCTCCAGCCGCTCGAACGCGCCCGGTGTCTGGAAGTCCGGCACGTAGCCGCTGTCGCGCGCGACCCAGTCGCACAGCTGGTGGTAGTTCGCGATCTTCGCGCCGGGCGGCGCGATGCGCGCGATGTAGTCGGCGAGCGGCCGGTTGAAGCAGACGTACAGCACGCGCTTGCCGGCCGCGACCGCATCGCGCATCGCCTGCACCGCGAGCTGCGTCTTGCCCGAACCGGCGGTGCCCGTCACGCGCAGCCGGAACGGCGCGAATTCGAGCTGGCGCGCCCAGGCGGCGAGCCCGCCCGACAGCCGCGTGACGAGCGTGCCGGCCTGGCCGACGAGCGCACTCGTATCGGGCGTGAGCGCGAGTTCGTCTGCCAGGAAATGATGGAGCTTCGCCGCGTTCGGCAGGCTTTCGTCGTCTTCGGGCAGGATCTGCAGGATCACCTGCGCGAGCTGCGCCTTGCGCGACGCGTCGACGATGCGGTCGGCCGCGACGCCCGCGATCGCGGCCTGGCGAATCGCGTAGTCGGGGCAGTACAGCAGCGCCTCGACGCCGTAGACGCCCGCGCCGAGCGCGGCCGTCAGCCGGCGGCGCAGCGTTTCCTGCGTGCGGGCGAGCTGGATCGCGACGTTGCGCTCGGTCTGCAGGTAGACCTTCACGAGCCCCTTCGGCGTTTCGCGCAGGAAACCGGCCTTCTGTTCGATCAGCAGCACGCGGCCGGCCGGGCTCACGACCACGAACGCCGCTTCGCCGAATACCGAGAACGCCTGCTCGGCGCGCGTCCAGTGCACGCCGTGATAGACGGTGTAGCCGTCCGGCAGTGCGTGTTCGAGTGCGGCGAGCGTTTCGCGCTCGCGTTCGGCCGCGCCGGTCGCGGCGAGGCTTTTCCAGTCGTCGGGGATGAGGCGGGCCATGGCGTCGGGCGGCAGATGCCGGCGTGGGCGTGAACGGGTCCGGCTATTGTACTGAGGAACCTGTTCGCGGCCGCGACGCGCGGGCCTCAGCCGCGCGCGAGCCGTTTCGCGAGATCGGCGCTGAGGATCGCCATGCGGGCGGGTTTTTCGTAGCAGACGACGTCGAAGGTGCGGATCACTTCGCTGATGTCCGCTTCGCTTGCACGGCCGGTGAGCAGGTCGCCCGTCAGCACGAAGATCGGCGCGCCCGGATTGTCGGACGTGCGCACGGCCTTGATCGCGGTCGCGGCCGTGCAGTCGTCGAACAGCCATTCGGTGACGACGGCGTCGAATGCCTGGCCCTGCAGCGCGTCGACGAACGCGGTGATGCCGTCGAACGACGCCGTCGCGAAACCCTGCCGTTCCAGATAGCGGCACAGCTCGGTCGCGCTGACGCGATCGGGATCGATCACGGCGACGACGAGCTTGTCGCTTTCCGCGCGGCGCGGGTAGATTTCGATCTTGTGCACGTCGTACGCGTTCTGGTACAGCACGCCCGTGTGGCGCAGCACGCGCCAGCGGCCGTTCTGTTCGTACGCGACGAATTCGGGACGCGCGCCGGCCTCGAGCGGCGCGCCGATCCATGCGGTGCACGGAATTTCGGCGACGCCCGCGTACAGCACCGCGTCCTGCGAATACGCACCGACCATGCCGGGGTCGAGCGTCTGCGCGCCGAACAGCTGGGCGGCGGGCTCGCCGTAGGCTTCGGCGACTTTCTTGATCTGCGCGAGCGTCCAGGGGCTGCTGCCGCGCAGTTTGCGGTGACCTTGCGAAAAGCTCAGGTCGAGGATGCGGCAGAGCTCGGTGGTCTGCTGGCGTTTGCCGATGCCGTGGCGAGTCATCAGCTCGCGCACGCGCTCGGCAACCGCGAGGGAATCCGTGGTGATTGCTTCAGTGGTCATGCTACGGGAACGGATCGGGTCGATTCGGATGACGTTCAGAACGACGCCTTGCGGCGGGTCTCGGCGGACAGTCTTGACGATGTCCAGTGGCGAGCCGACCGGCCACGCGCGGAAAAGATAACTTTACCGCAAAATGGCGTCCGCTCCTTGTCGCGATCAGTGCGTTTCTGTGAAAGGTGTATCGCGACGTTACCGCGGAAGCCCGCAGGGCAAGTGCATTCACACCCAAAGAGAAATAATGACGACAACCTATCCTCTGCACGACGCGTTGACGCGCGCCGATACGCCGTTCCCGGACGAAGCCGACGTCGTGATCGCCGGGGCCGGCATCATGGGCTGCGCAGCCGCGTACTACCTGGGTTTGCGCGGCCTGAAGGCGGTCGTGTTCGACAAGTCGCGAATTGCCGGACAGCAGTCGACGCGCGCGTGGGGCTTCGTCCGGCAGCAGGGCCGCGAATCCGCCGAAGTGCCATTGATGATGGCCGGCATGCGAATCTGGGAGCGATTAGAGGAAACGCTCGGTTTCGACCTCGAGTGGCGGCAGGGCGGCTGTCTCTATATTGCGGACAACGAAACGGACTGGACGTCGTTCCAGGCCTGGCTTGCCGTCGCGCGCGAGCACGGGCTCGACACGCGCACGCTGACGCGCGCGCAGATCGACGAGCGCGTGCGCGGGCTGTCGACGCAGGCGCGCACGCTCGGCGGCTTGTACACCGCGACCGACGGGCAGGCCGAACCGCGGCGCGTGGCGGCCGCATTCGCCGCGCGTGCGGCCGAGGCCGGCGCGCGGTTTTTCGAAGGCTGCGGCGTGACGGCGATCGAGACGGCCGGTGGCGCGGTGGTCGGCGTCGCGACCGAGCGCGGCGCGATCCGCACGCGGCGCGTGATCTGCGCGGCCGGCGCGACCAGCTTCCGGCTGCTCGACGGCATCGGCATCCGCCTGCCGCAGCAGGCGGTGCGCGGCACCTGCATGCGCACCAACGTGGTGCCGCCGCTGTCGGCGGCGACGATCTGGGGGCATGGCCTCGGCATCCGGCAGCGCGAGAACGGCGCGATCAATCTCGCCGACGACATGCAGGTCGACGTCGACCTGACGCTCGGCCACCTGCGCGGATTGAGCGTGTTCTGGCCGGAGTTCTGGTCGCAGCGCGAGAAGTTCCGTCTGCACCTGAACGCCGCCGCATGGCGCGACGTGCTGGCGCGCATCGGCGGCGGCCTCGGCCCGATCGAGCCGCGCGATCCGCAGCCGCAGCCGAATCGCGCGCATGCGCCGCGCGCGCTCGCGAAGCTGAAGCGGATGTTTCCCGCGCTGAAGGAGGTGCAGGTCGTCGAGGCGTGGGCCGGTCTGATCGACGTGCTGCCCGACGGCATTCCGGTGATCGACGCGCCGGGCACGCCGTCGGGGCTCGCGATCGCGACCGGGTTCTGCGGTCACGGCTTCGCGATGGGGCCGATCGTCGGGCGGCTGCTGGCCGAATGGATCGACACGGGCGCGCCGTCGCTCGATCTGTCGGCATTCCGCGCGCAGCGTTTCGTCGACGGGACGATGATGCGGCCGCGCAGCATGCTGTAGCAGACGAACCGGCGTCATGGCGCCGGCCGGACCGTGCCGTACCGTCGTAGAATCGAGCCCGCATCCTTCAGGAGAATCCCCGTTGGCAACGCCTTCCGCCCAGCGTCGTTCGTTGCGTTCCCGCCTGCGTCGCGCGCGCAATCCGTGGCAGGCGCCGCGCGCACGCACGCTGTTCACGCGCCCCGCGACGTCGCCGCGGCGCACGCTGCTGTTCCGGCTCGGCATGGTCGTGCTGCTCTGCGCGCTCGCGTTCCTCGTGCTGTATCTCGATCGCAGCGGCCTGCGCGATTCGACGAAGGACACGCCGATGACCATCGCCGATCTCGTCTATTTCACGATGGTCACGGTCGCGACGGTCGGCTATGGCGACATCGTGCCGGTCACCGCGCGGGCGCGGCTGATCGATGCATTCTTCATCGTGCCGATCCGCATCGGCATCTGGTTCATCTTCCTGGGCACGGCGTATCAGTTCGTGATCCAGCGCGTCGTCGAGGAATTCCGCATGAAACGTCTGCAAAAGCAGTTGTCCGATCACATCGTCGTGTGCGGTTACGGGCTGTCGGGCTCGATCGCCGTGCGCGAGCTGCTCGAAAGCGGCGTCGATCCGGCGACGATCATCGTGATCGATGCGCAGCAGCAGGCGCTCGAAGCCGCGACCTCGCTCGGCGTGACGGGGCTGCTCGGCGATCCCGCGCACGAGGACCTGCTGCAGCAGGCGCAGGTGCGCGCGGCGAAGGCCGTGATCATCTCGGTGACCGACGATCCGACCGCGATCCTGTTGACGCTGTCGGTGCGCAGCATCGCACCGGACACGAAGATCGTCGTGCGGATCCAGGAGAACCTGTATCAGCGGCAGCTGCGGCAGGCGGGAGCGGACGTGATCGTGTCGTCGACGAAGATCGGCGCGCTGCTGCTCGCGGATGCGGTGCACAGCCGCTACATCGTGCCGTTCGTCAACGACATGCTGTCGACGCGCGGGCGCGCGACGCTGCTGGAGCGCGAGGCGCTGCCGCACGAGATCGGCTGCATGACGAACGTCGTGCCGGGCGCGATCGTCGTCGGGCTGGACCGATGCGGGAAGATCCAGTCGTTCTACGAGGATCCGCCTTGCCGGATCGAGGCGGGGGATACGCTGGTGGTGATTCAGTCGGCGCGGATTCAGGATGCGGATGCCTGAGCGGTTTTTTAAAAAGCCGGCTGACTTCCCCAAACCGTATCGTCGAAAAGGCAGGCTTCACGACCATTTCGAAATCGTTTGACGCGTTCGGTCGGACAATTTCGTATCACTCTCAAGTTTTCTCTCCCTATGCCGATACTCCGGGGCTGGGCAGCCGAATGACGGCTGCTCGAAATAACCCGTTCAATTCGACAAGGAAAAAAATGAGTATCGCAAGCGACGACGCCGTTCGGGGGGATGGTGGACTGATGTCACTCGGCAAGGCTTTCGGGTTTTACGTCGGGGCCGTGGTTGCGTTGATTGCCGGTGCGGTGATCGCTGCCTTAAGCAAGGCATCGATCGTCTACTTTGTCGTTTATTTTGCCTGCGGTATTTTCCTGAACCGTACGGTGCTGCGAAATCTGATCACGTTTCATCCGGTCTATAACACGTTGCACAACGTATTCTCGACCAAAGTCCGCGCGCTCCTATTCTGGCCGATTTCCTATCTTGTGCTGATTGGCAAGATTGCGGTAGTCCGCGCGATCTGAGCAGGCGCTGCCGGACGCGGCGCGGCCGCGCATCCGATCCCGCGATGTCGACGCTCGACAACGCGTCCGGGTGGTGAATCACGGGCGCGGTCGTGCCGCGCCCGCAAACCTACCCCCGTCCCACAAAAGGCATCGCAGTCGCCATGATCGTCATGTTCAGGATGTTCGCGTCGAGCGGCAGGCTGGCCATCTGCACGACCGCGTTCGCGACATGCGCGACGTCCATGCGCGGTTCCGGCGCCATGCTGCCATCCGCCTGCGGCACGCCTTGCGTCATGCGTTCCGTGAGCGGCGTCGCCGCGTTGCCGATGTCGATCTGACCGCAGGCGATGTTGTAAGCGCGGCCGTCCAGCGCCAGCGACCGGGTGATTCCGGTCACCGCGTGCTTGGTGGCCGTGTACGCGATCGTCTCGGGGCGCGGCGAGTACGCCGAGATCGAACCGTTGTTGATGATCCGGCCGCCTTGCGGCGTCTGCGCCTTCATGATGCGCCAGGCCGCTCGCGCGCAGAGGAACACGCCGGTCAGGTTGGTCGCGACCACGGCGTTCCAGACGTCGAGCTCGTATGCGTCGAGGGAAACGGGCGGCGCATTGCGTCCGGCATTGTTGAAGAGCACGTCGAGCCGGCCGAACTGCTGCGCGATCTGCGCAAACGCGTGGTCGACCGATGCTTCGTCGGTGACGTCGGCGGGAAACACGTGCGCGTCGCCGCCCGCGGCGCGAATCGCTTCCTGCGTTTCTCGCAACGACGCTTCCGTACGCCCGATCAGCGCGACGGTGAATCCCGCGCCGGCGAGCGCGACGGCCGCTGCGCGGCCGATGCCGGATCCGGCGCCCGTGACGGCTGCGAATTGCTTCGAGACAGACATGGCTTGATTTCCTGCGGGTTGAAGGGGCACAGCGCAGACGCGCGAGCGATGTCGTCGCGGGGTTTCGTCGCCCGTGCACGCGACATCGTACACGCGCCTATTTCTTTCGCGCCGGTGCGGATTTCCGCTGCCGCGCGCCGGTGTCCGCAAACAGCTCGACCACGACGTCCCGCAGCCAGCGGTTGCCCTCGTCCTGGTTGACCCGCGCATGCCACAGCATATGGATTGGCGCGCCGGGCAGCATCACCGGCAGCGCGCGCCAGCCTAGCGAAAACGGCGCCGCCAACTGCAGCGCGAGATGCTCCGGCACCGTCGCGATCAGGTCGGTGCGTTGCAGGATATAGCCGACGCTCATGAAATGCGGCACCGTCAGCCGCACGTTGCGCGTCACGCGACGCCGCTTCAGCCATTCGTCCACCTGTCCGTGGCCGGTTCCGGCCGACACCACGACCAGATGCCCGGCGTCGCGCCACGCGTCGAGCGTGAGCGGCGCGGCCTCGAGCGGATGGCCGCGCCGAAACAGGCACACATACCGTTGATCGAACAGCCGGCGCTGATAGAAGCCGCCCTGCAGTTGCGGCAGCAGCCCGATCGCGAGGTCGACGCGGCCCTCGGCCATTTCGTCGCTGAGGTTCACGCTGGTGTTGCGCACCGTGTTCAGCACGATGCCGGGCGCCGCCTGCGCGAGGCGTTCCAGCAACGCGGGCAGGAACACGACTTCGCCGATATCGGTCATGCCGATCGTGATCGTGCGCGCGGCGTGCTGCGGGTCGAATCCGGTCTCGGGATTGAGCGCGGCGTGCAGCGTCGCGAGCGCGTGCGAAACGGGTTCGGCCAGACGCAGCGCGAACGGCGTCGGCACGACGCCGCCCGGCCCGCGCACGAACAGCGGATCGCCGAGCCGCCGGCGCAGCTTCGCGAGCGCGTTGCTGACGCCCGGCTGGCTCATGTTCATCTGCTCGGCGACGGTCGACACGCGCCGTTCCTGCATCAGCCGCTGGAACAGCAACAGCAGGTTGAGGTCGAGATCGCTCAGTTCCATGGGTTGACGTGGCTCCAGATTATTTCATTCAGTGATGAAGCGGATTCATTCCATTTTATTGTGGGATGAGAACCCGCTCCCGACAATACCGATACGGCGCCTGCATTCGGCACGACCGCCGCGCCCCCGCGGACCCCTAACCTGAATATCGGAGACACCTTCATCATGCAGACGAATCTGACGATCGCGATCGTCGGCGCCGGCATCGGCGGCCTGACGCTGGCGCTCGCGCTGCGCGAGCACGGCATCGACGCGCAGCTCTACGAACAGACCAGCGAGTTGCGCGAGGTCGGCGCGGCCGTCGCGCTGTCGGCCAACGCGACGCGCTTCTACGAACGCATGGGATTGCGTCCGCAGTTCGACGCGGTGTGCGCGGAGATTCCGGCCCTCGTCTATCGCGACGGACGCAGCGGCGCGGTAATCGGCCATCATCGCGGCGAGCCGAGCTATCGCAGGCAATTCGGCGGCGCGTACTGGGGCGTCCATCGCGCCGATCTGCAAGCCGTACTGTCGAAGGCGGTCGGTCTCGACTGCATCCATCTCGGCCATCGTCTCGTCGATCTCGCGCAGCATCCGGACCGCGTCACGCTGAGCTTCGACAACGGCCGGCGCGTCGAGGCGGATCTCGTGATCGGCGCGGACGGCGCGCGCTCGATCACGCGGCGCTGGATGCTCGGCTACGACGACGTGCTGTATTCGGGCTGCTCGGGTTTTCGCGGCGTGGTGCCGGCCGGGCGCATGGACCTGCTGCCGGACCCCGAGACCATCCAGTTCTGGGTCGGGCCGCACGGGCATCTGCTGCACTATCCGATCGGCGACAACGGCGACCAGAACTTCCTGCTGGTCGAGCGGCATCCGTCGCCGTGGCCGTCGCGCGACTGGGTGATGCCGGCAGAGGAGGGCGAGCAGTTGCGCCTGTTCCGGGACTGGCACCCGGCGGTGGTGCAGATGATTACCGCCGTGCCCATCAGCCAGCGCTGGGGCCTGTTCCATCGGCCGCCGCTCGGTCGCTGGAGCCGCGGGCGCGTGACGCTGATCGGCGATGCCGCGCATGCGCTGGTGCCGCACCACGGGCAGGGCGCGAACCAGTCGATCGAGGACGCGGTCGTGCTGGCGGCGCAACTGGCGAAGGCGGGGCCCGGCAACTGGCGCGAAGCGCAGGAAGCGTACGAGCGCCTGCGCCGCGGTCGTACGCGCAAGGTGCAGTACGCATCGATCTCCGCCGCCGACGTGCTGCATCTGCCCGACGGGCCCGCCGCGCAGGCGCGCAATGCGCGTCTCGCCGAGCGCGATCGCGTGCTGCATCACCTCGACTGGATTCACGATTTCGACGCGCTCGAACAGGAGCCGAGCGAGCGGCAGGGCGGGACGTGGCTGTGAGCCGGGCAGACGCGAAATCCGCACCGTGACCGCGCGGTGTGCTGCGGCGGCTGGCCGCCAGTTGCACGCGTCGCGCGCCGACGGCCGATCGGCATTATCCGGATCGGCCACCCGGCGTACGGCCGCGCGACGTCCGGCACGATGAAAAACGGGCGGCCAGGGCCGCCCGTCTCACTTCACGCACTCCAGCGCATACTTCAAGCCCTGCCCGAGCAGCCCGCGCCACACCTCCCACGTATGCCCGCCGTCGACGATGCGCAGCTCGGCCGCATTCTGCGCGCGCCGCAAATGCGTATACAGCACGCTCGACTCGGCCTGTATCGTCAGGTCGTCGTCGCCCGCCGCGATGAACATCGGCACGCGCCACGTGCGCGCGAAATAGCCGCGCAGCAGCGCCGGATAGTTCAGTTCGTGCCACACGCGCGAATCGAACTGCCGGTCGCCGAACACGCCGACATAGCGCGCGGCCGAATTGAGCGGCGGCTCGTTCGCGTAGATCGCGGGACTCAACAGCATCGCGCCGCAGAACAGCCCCGGCTCGAGCAGCGAAAAGCGCAGCGCGCCGAAGCCGCCCATCGACACGCCGCCGATCGCGCGGCCCGCGCGCTGGTTCGACACCGCGAAGTGCGCTTCGACTTCGGGCAGCAGGTCGTTGAGGAACGCGCTCTGCATCTTCTCCTTGCGGTCGACGTACCAGTCGGTGCCGCCCTGCGGCATCACGATCACGACGGGCGGGATCTCGTGACGCTCGATCAGCGTGTCGGCCGTGGCCTGCAGCCGGCCCTGCGTGATCCAGTCGTTCGCGTTGCCGGCATTGCCGTGCAGCAGGTACATCACCGGGTAGCGCGCGCCTTCGGGGTTGTAGCCCGGCGGCAGGTAGACCGTGTACGACCAGTCGCGCTGCAGCGCCGCCGAACGGAACGTGCGCATCACGATGCTGCTGCCCGGATTGACGGCCGGTGCGGCCAACGCGGCGGGCGCGGGCTGTGCGGCCGTGGCGGCCGATCCCGGCGACAGGGCCGGGGCGGCCGGCGTGGCTTGCGCGGCGGCGACGGCGCCGGCGGTCAGGGCAAGGGCGAGCGGAAGGGCGAGTCGGCGCATGTCGAATCGTTTCAGAAGGATCGCCTATCGTAGCAGCGGCGCATGACGGCGCGGTGCGTCATCGCCGCGCGCGGAACGGCAGCCGCGCGATCAGCGGTGCGTACAGTTTCGCGACGAGATACAGCAGGCCGATCGCGACCACGTCGGCGGTCAGCCCGAGCGGCACGTCGAGGTAGCCGTCGGTCGCCTGGTACAGCAGCGAATCGACCGCGAGCGAGATGGCGGTGCCCGCGACGAAGCACAGCAGGCCCTGCCGGCCGATCGTGCCGATCCACGGCATCGCGTGCGCGACCTTCTTCATCCAGCCGAGGTGCACGAGCTTGGCCGCGAGCCACGCGATCGCGAGGAAGTTCGCGAGCCGCAGCGCACCGAGGTTCTGCTTGATCGACGGATCGGTCGGGAACGGCTCGACGCGCAGCCGGTAGTACGCGCCGGCCGCGACGATCGCGAGCGCGGCGGCCGTCAGCAGCCAGCCCTGCGGCTTCGGCGCGAGCGTCTGGTAGACGGGCTGGCAGCGCGAAATCACGCCGAGCACGAACAGGAACTGCCAGGCGAACGGGTTGAAATCCCACGGCGCGCCTTCGACGGTCGGCAGGAAGCGCGCAGCGTGCGGCGCGGCGTACCACAGCGAGCCGCTGAACGCGAGCAGCAGCCACGGCTGCGTGCGCGCGAGCGGCAGCGCCAGCGGCGCGAGCAGCGCGAAGAACGCGTACATCGGCAGCACCGACGCGAGGTAGGGCTGGCGGCGGAACAGCAGGATGTCGCGCAGCGCGGCGAGCGGTTTCTGGAGCAGGCCGTCGAGATCGTTGGTCGGCATGTTCGGGCCGTCGATCGCGAACGCGTTCAGCACGGCCGTGATCAGCAGCATCAGGCCGGCGGTCACGAGAAACGCGCGGTAGATCTCGAACGCGCGCCGGATGAAGCGCTGGCGCGCGGCGGCTTCGTCGTGGCGCTCGGCGAGCGAGTTGTACGCGATCGCGGTCGCGAAGCCGCCGAGAAACACGAACACCTCGGCGGCGTCGCACAGCGCGTACGCATGCAGCGTCACGCGGGACAGGATGCTGCCGCCGATATGGTCGACGACGATGACGAGCAGCACGAGGCCGCGGAAGAAATCGAGCTCCGCGTAGCGGCCGGCACGGGCCGGGGCGGTCATCGGGCCGCCTCCCGCCGGGGGCCGCGGGCGCGACGGGCACCCGCCGCGCGTGAATCGGGGTAAAGCATGACTGCGTGAAGAAATGACGAATGGATGCGCATTGTGCCACCGATGCGACGGATCCCGGGTTTACGCCGATGGCGAGCCGGCCCGCCGCGGCCGCCAAGGCAGTCGGGGCCGCCGCGCAGGCGACGCAGTTGGGAGGGCGCAACGCTTTGCGCGCCGTTCGCCCGCCCCGATGGACGGACGATTTGCGACGTGACACCATTTTGTCCGCGCGGCCGCACACCGCGTCGTCCGCGCTGCGGGCCAACCATGCAACACCCTAAAAGTCCAAACAATTCGCCGGGCGCGCGCCTGCCCGGCACCCGGCTCCGGAGATCCGACATGAGGAAGCACGTCTTTTTTGCCGCCGCGCTCGCAGCATTCGCCGCGCCGGCTTTCGCGCAGGACAGCGTGACGCTGTACGGCCTGATCGACGAGGGCTTCAACTACACGAACAACGTCAACGTGAACGGGGTCGGAAAGGCGAATTACCAGCTCGCGAGCGGCTATGCGCAGGGCAGCCGCTGGGGCCTGAAGGGCAGCGAGGACCTCGGCGGCGGCCTGAAGGCGATCTTCACGCTGGAAAGCGGTTTCGACGTGAACAACGGCCGGCTCGGCCAGGGCGGCCGCATGTTCGGCCGTCAGGCATTCGTCGGGCTCGCCGATTCCCGTTTCGGCACGCTGACCTTCGGCCGCCAGTACGACTCGGTGGTCGACTACCTGGCGCCGCTGACCGCGAACGGCAACTGGGGCGGCACGCTGTTCTCGCATCCGTTCGACAACGACAACACCGACAACTCGTTCCGCGTCAACAACACGGTCAAGTACGCGAGCCGCGACTGGAACGGGCTCTCCTTCGGCGGCACCTACAGCTTCAGCAACAGCACCGGCTTCTCGAACAACCGCCAGTACAGTGTCGGCGCGCAGTATTCGCTGGCCGGGCTGCAGGTCGCGGCGGCCTATCTGCAGGCGAACAACCCGGGCGCCGGCAGCGCGGGCGCGATCGCGGCCGACGACGCGAACTTCGTCGCCGACCGCCTGCGGATCTTCGGCGGCGGCATCAACTACACGTTCGGCCCGGCGACGGTCGGCTTCGTCTATACGAAGGCCGACGTGAAGAATCCGGTGTCGACCGTTTACCTGCCGGCCTCGACGTTCGAGGGCCTCGGGCTGACGGCGACGAAGTTCCAGAACTTCGAGGTCAACGGCAAGTACCAGCTCACGCCCGATTTCTTCCTCGGCGCGCAGTACGTGTATACGGACGGCAAGTTCGATGCGGCGGCCGGCTCGTTCAAGCCGAAGTACCACACGGTCGGCCTGATGGCCGACTACAGCCTGTCCAAGCGCACCGACGTCTACCTGCAGGGCGCGTGGCAGAAGGCCGCCGGCGACAAGACGGGCACGGCGGCCGATGGCGGCTATGTGGTCGGGACCGACGGACCGTCGTCGTCGTCGAACCAGTTCTCGGTGCGCGCCGCGATCCGTCACAAGTTCTGAGCGGCAGCTGCGCGGCGGCGCGCGGGCGGTGGGCGGTTCGGTCCGGCCCGCGTCAGCCTGCGCCGCTCAAGTCGCCGAGCGTCTCGGCGAGCCAGTCGACGAAGATCCGCACGCGCGGCGCGAGATGGCGCCCGTACGGAAACACCACCGACACCGGCAGCGGCGCCGCATTCCATTCCGGCAGCACTTCGACGAGCGAGCCGTCCGCGAGCAGCGGGGCGAGCCCGTCGCGCGGCGCCTGGATCAGCCCGAGGCCGGCGACGCAGCACGCGAGATACGCGTGCGAGCTGCTGACCGACACGACGCTGCGCATCTTCACCGTATGCAGCTCGCCGCTGTCCATGTCCGCATATTCCCAGTCCAGCTCGCGGCCCGTGCGGCTCGAGAAATAGCCGACCGCGACATGGTCGGGCAGGTCGTCCGGCGAACGCGGCGTGCCGTGGCGCGCGAGATAGGCGGGCGACGCGCAATTGATCTGCGCCATCTCGCCGACGCGCCGCGCCACCAGCGACGTATCTGACAGCGCGCCGACGCGCACCGCGCAGTCGATGCCGTCCGCGACCAGATCGACGAAGCGGTCGGTCGTGCTCATCACGACGCGCAGGTCGGGAAAGCGCGCGTGGAACGCCGGCAGCGCCGGAATCACGCGGGTCAGCGCGAAACGCTCGGGCAGGTCGACGCGGATCACGCCGCGCGGCGACGCGCCGGCTTCCTCGAACAGCGTCTCGGCATCGTCGAGATCGGCGAGCAGCCGCTCGCAGCGCTCGTAGTAGGTCGCGCCTTCGGCCGTCAGCCCGACGCGCCGCGTCGTCCGTTGCAGCAGGCGCACCTTCAGATGCTTTTCCAGATACTGGACCGCGTTGCTGACGGTCGGGCGCGGCAGTT
Source organism: Burkholderia pseudomultivorans (assembly GCF_001718415.1). Taxonomy (NCBI): domain Bacteria; kingdom Pseudomonadati; phylum Pseudomonadota; class Betaproteobacteria; order Burkholderiales; family Burkholderiaceae; genus Burkholderia; species Burkholderia pseudomultivorans. The sequence goes on from NZ_CP013377.1 coordinate 1,186,178, forward strand.
GCAACTGCTCGGCCGCCTTCGTGAAGCTGCCCAGACGGGCGACGCGCGCAAAGATGCGCATTGCATGCAGATGATCCATGCGTGACGGAACCCCGGCGGATTGAGACAGGCTCCATTGTTAATCAGCGTTGAATGGTTTGGTGGCCTGTTGCGTGTTTATCGTGCAGCGCGATGCGCGCAGAATCCCGTCCATCCACCGACCATATGAGGGAAACGGACATGAATAAGCGTCAACTGGGCCGCACCGGCCCGCAGGTCTCGGCGATCGGGCTCGGCTGCATGGGGATGTCGGACTTCTACGGGTCGGCCGACCGCGACGAAAGCATCGCGACGCTGCACGCGGCGCTCGATAACGGCATCACGCTGCTCGACACGGGCGATTTCTACGGAATGGGCGACAACGAGATGCTGATTCGCGACGCACTGCGCGGAAGGACGCGCGACCAGGTGCTGATCAGCGTGAAGTTCGGCGCGCTGCGCGATCCGGCCGGCGGGTTCGCCGGCTACGACGCGCGACCCGTGGCGATCCGCAACTTCGTCGCGTATTCGCTGAAGCGGCTCGGCACCGACCATATCGACATCTACCGGCCGGCGCGCGTCGATCCGGCGGTGCCGATCGAGGACACGGTCGGTGCGATCGCCGATCTGGTGAAGGCCGGATATGTGCGCCATATCGGGCTGTCGGAGGCCGGCGCGGACACGATCCGGCGCGCGGCGGCCGTCGCGCCGATCGCCGACCTGCAGATCGAATACTCGCTGCTGTCGCGCGGGATCGAGGCCGACATCCTGCCGGCCTGCCGCGAACTCGGGATCGGCGTGACCGCGTACGGCGTGCTGTCGCGCGGGCTGCTGGGCGGCCAATGGAAGGCGCGGCAGGGCGAGCGCGACTTCCGCGCGGCCAGCCCGCGTTTTCAGGGCGAGAACCTCGCGCACAACCTGGCGCTCGTCGACGCACTGCGGGCCATCGCCGACGAACGCGGCCGCACGCCGGCGCAGGTGGCGATCGCGTGGGCGCTGTCGCGCGGCGACGACATCGTGCCGCTGGTCGGCGCCCGCAAGCGCACGCAGCTTCAGGACGCGTTGCAGGCGGCTGAGATGCAACTAACGGTCAGTGATATCGCGCGCATCGAAGCGGCGGTTCCCGCCGGGGCGGCTGCCGGCGACCGTTATCCGGCCGCACAGATGGCGCATCTCGACAGCGAGCAGGGACGGGGGGCGCACCAGGGCTGAGCGGTGCGCCCGGCGGGCGGTCCCCGCCCGCCGCGCCCTAGCCAGACTCAGGCAAAACCAGATGGCGGGCGGCGCGCGGGCGGCGCACCATCGGCGCCGTGTTCAACCGGACGGAACGCCCGCCATGCAAATTCATACGTTGACGATCATCGCGCTGGTGTTCCTGCTCGCCGGCGCGGTCAAGGGCATGATCGGCCTCGGCCTGCCGACGATCGCAATGGGGCTGCTGACGCTCGCGATGCCGCCGTCGGCCGCGGCCAGCCTGCTGCTGGTGCCGTCGTTCATCACCAATATCTGGCAATTGTGGCTCGGTCCGTCGTTCGGGCCGCTGCTGCGCCGGCTGTGGCCGCTGATCGCGGGGCTGACGATCGGCACGCTGACGGGCGGCCTGCCCGCGCTCGCGGCCGGCAGCGCGTGGACGCATGCGGCGCTCGGCGTCGTGCTGATCCTGTACGGTCTGTGGGGTCTCGCGGCCGCGCGCTTGCCGGCGCCGGGCCGGCACGAGACGTGGCTGTCGGCCGTGGTCGGCTATCTGACCGGCGTGGTGACGGCCGCGACCGGCGTGTTCGTCGTGCCTGCCGTGCCCTATCTGCAGGCGCTGCGGCTCTCGAAGGACGATTTGATCCAGGCGCTCGGGCTGTCGTTTACGGCGTCGACGATCGCGCTCGGCTTGCAGTTGCGCGTGTCGGGCGCGCTGCAGACCGTCGACCTCGGCGTGTCGGCGCTTGCGCTGGTGCCGGCGCTGGCGGGCATGGCCGGCGGCCAGTATGCGCGGCGCGTGATGAGCGAAAAGACCTTCAAGCGCTGCTTCTTCGTCGGGTTGATCGCGCTCGGTGCGTATATGGCGGTTTCCGGGCTGCGATAGGCCGCTCGCGGCGAGCACGCCGCCGTCACTGCTGCCACCGAAAGCCCGCATCGACAATCGGCTTCCGGCGGCATGACGGAACGGCGTGCTTCCGCTCAGGCGGGATCCGCGTACTTCAGCGTCCATCCGAACGAGCGGCTGGCTCCCGAGCCGAGCGCAAACGGCCGGGTCGTGCACGCAAAGTTCGAATGCAGCTGGCCGATCGGCGTCGTCGACAGCGGATTCGTCGCGCCGTTCACGGTGTCGAAAGCCGACAGCGCGCAGCTGTCGAAGCCCGATGCCGCGTAGCCGGTCGCGATGCCGTTCGCATACCTGACGGACATCCCGTCGCCGTTGACCTGCGTGGCCGCGAAGTCCGCGAACGACGTGAAGTCCGTTTCGACCGACAGCGTGCCGGCGAGCGTGCCCGAGCTCAGCGTGTCGCTGCGCGAGATCGTGCCGTGATCGAACGTCAGCACCGTATGCGCCTGCAGGTCGAGGTCCGTCGTGTAGGCGGCGTTCTTCGTCGCGAGCCGGAATTTCGCCGTATCGAACGACACGATCACCTGGGTGCCGGTCTGCTGCACGTTCAGGTTCTTGTAGTACGTGACGGGAATGTAGGTCTTGCCGTTGTACGAGACCTGCGGCACCAGCAGCGCATAGCCGAGATCGGTCGTGCCGTAGGACAGCTTGTCGGAGAACGGCACCGGATAGTACGGCGTGTACGAGTTGTAGTCGGGCGCCTGGCTCAGATTCAGGTTGATCACGCGCCGGCCGTCGCGCACGGTGAGCAGCGCCGCGCTGTACGGATGCGCGGTGTCGCCGGGCTGGTTGTACCAGGTGAGCGTGTAGCGCGGCAGTGCATCGAGCCATGCGCCGTAGTCCGCATCGGCCATCGGCGCCTTGCCGCCGAAGCCGAGCTTGTTCCACCACGCGTTCACGTACAGGTACTGGTGCAGCAGGCTGAAGTTCTCGCCCATCACGCGCGGCTTGCCGCGATACGCGTCGGTGCCGCGCCCCTTGACCCACATGTTTACCGACGGCGTCGGCAGCGATGGGTCGTACCAGTACGTGTCGAAGCGGTGCGCGGCCTTGTAGATGAACGCGTAGGCGATCTGCTTTTCCTGGTCGGTCAGCACGCCTGCATTGGCTGCCGCGGTCAGCACTTCCATGAAGGCGGAGTCGCCGTACGGGCCGATCGAGCGGCCGTAGTTGAAGCCCTGGCCGTCCGTGTTCAGCTGCGGCAGGATCAGGTCGACCGACTTGCGCAGATAGCCCTTCAGCTCGGGCGTGAGATTCGCTGCGTTGTCCATTTCGAAGGTGCGCTCGACGACTTCGCCGATCAGCAGCGTGCTGTAGCGGTCGAAGCGGGCCTTGTCGTAGTACGTCGTGTGCGTGTTCGATGCCTCGTCGGAGAAGCCGCCCGACGAATCGTTGCGGATATGGTTCGTGAGCGTGTACAGCAGCGCGTCGCGCGCGCCCATCGTCGCGACGGCCGGATCGGTCGCCGACGCGAACGACGGATTGCTCCAGCCGAGCTTCTGCCGCAGCCCGGCGATCCCGTACGACACCGCATAGTAGTTCTGGGCGGTGTTGAGCGACGCGATGTCGATCGGCGTGCCGGCGGCCGGGCACGTGTTGGTCTTGCCGCTCGCGTCCGGGCCGAACATGTCGCAGAACGTGAGCCGGCGCTGCAGCGTCGCGAGCATCGCGTCGCTGAACACTTCGTTGAGCATGCCGTGCGCCTTCAGGTTGTTCAGCGCGACGAGATAGTAGTACTCGCCCCAGGACGTATTCGCATACGTGTAGTTGGCGCCCGACTGCGCCATCATCGCGGTCGTGATCTGCTGGTAGGTCGCGAGATAGCTCGCGTATTGCGGGTCGCCCTTCGACTTCATGTCGATCAGGATGTACGACAGGCCGAGCGCGAGCTTGCCGGGCAGGAATTTGTCGCCGGTGTTCGTGTCGAGCACGTGGACCGGCGTGCCGTCGCCGAGATCCATCACGACCTGCGTGAAGTCGGGCGACTTGCGGATCAGGTCGAACAGCGCGCGCATCTGGCCCATCATCGTGACGGGGATGTCGGCGCCGGCCGGCACGCTGGTGTCGGGCGCGCCATAGACGAGCGCCTGCAGCGAGTTGGCGGCGAGTGCGGGCGTCGACGGCGATGAAGGCGAGGGCGGCTGCGTGTCGGTCACGTCGCTGCCGCCGCATGCGCTGACGAACAGGACGGAAAGGGCGCTGAGCGCGGCGCCGAGCGCGAATCTGCTGCGCGGATGCATTGTGGGGTGTCTCCGGTTTGAATAGTGGTGAGGACGGGCCGGTCCGACGCTGCCTCGCTCGACGCCCGTACCCGACTTCCGCCTTGCAACCCTGATCCCTGAAGGCGGACGCCTGAATCGCAACCCGAGCGGGCCGACGTTTTCCGGTGCGGGAGCGGTGGTTCGGGCCGCCGCCGTTGGCATTGGAAAACGTTTTCCAAATTTAGGCATCGACAGGCATGCTGTCAATGATCTTTCGTCAGGATGGTGGCGGGGGAAACCCGGATGGAAAAGAGACGAGGACCCCGGACTGGACCGGAAATGTGCGGTTTTCAGGCGTGTTTATTGCAGATATTTCCTTCCGGTGTTTGCGGTGAGCGGTGTGGAAGCGGCGGGAATCGGAGTGCAAGGAATGCGCGCTTTCTTCCGTTCGAAGAAGAAAACGTTATCCATAAGGGTCGCCGCGACAGATGTGCGTGACGATCGACCCTGGAGGCGGCCGCCGTCGGTCGCACCGGAGCCGGTTAAGAGTACGAGTCGTCCACGAATCTAGAGCAGATGACGGCGTCAGTCAGAGCGAGCAAAGCGGCATGAAGATCGAGGCGGCGCTCGAAGCGAATCCGGGGTTTGCCCGGCTTCATGAGTTGCGGTCATGAAAACTGGCGATGGACCTATCCGCGCCAAGAATTCGCAACTCCAGATCGGATGCTCGTATACACAACTTCTCGAGACGATCAAATTGCTCGACCCACAACTCATCCGGCAGTCGACAATAGCGGACTAGGAACTGCAACGACCGAAGCTCGTTACATATCACCAACCGCGCGATCTCGTGATTCTCGATGTACCGATCGGGCAAAACATGGCTGTATGCGTCAACCAGATCCGCCCACAAGGGACCAGGAGCTGGTTCCGGACCAAGTTCAAGCCACCAGGCTATTGTTGCCAGGTCGAACAATTGCGGCCCTGTGCCGCAATCGTCGAAATCAAACAAAGTAATGGTGCAATCGTGAAGGCGAAGATTATCCAGGCGAAAGTCTCCGTGACAGAATCCCCAGTAGTCGTACTCTTTAGCAGGAACCCTGAACAAGCCTGGAAATGACTCGACCAATCTCGACACTACGTTGGCCGCTGCTGCGGAATGTGCAGAGACTTCGTCGAGAACACGTCGCCCCCATTCGACATTGGCGAGCGTGCGTGATGGAGCAAGCTGCGTCAGCCACGATTGCCGATGCAGCTCGGCGAGCGCCAGGCCTGCAGCGTGCATATCATTATGCGTCGGCGTTGGCACACGTCCTCGAGCCTCCGCAAACAGCACTGCGCTCCTTCGAATACCATCCGCAGTTATAAAGTCTCGCAAATATTGCTGATTTCGATTTTTGATTGGTAGAGATACTTTTAGAATCTCACTCGTCTGTATGGAATTGAGAACCTCAATTTCCGCCATAATGTCGGCGGGCGTCCGATCAAGTTCACGGTAGATTCTAAGAAAGTAATTGGCACCCGTGGTGGCCGCGATGCGAAACGTCCAATTCACGCCATGAACGACCTCATCGATGTGATCCACATCGATGTCATACTCGTCCGCCACGAACCTATGGACAAGTTCTATATGGCGAGATTTGTGATTTTGTTCTCGACTCATGATTGGTTGATCTCCCGATCAGATCGTTCAAGCGAGAGAAGACATGCAAGAGGTTATGACCCCGATCCCATGGAGTCGCCAGCGGAATGCCCGTCTGCAATACATACAAGATACCGTTCAGCGCCGCGCATCATCGACTGTGCGCCCCCGTTAGCCGCTCTGAAGCTGCCGCTCGATCGCACCCTTGTCGATGACCGACCAGACCTGGCGGATCTTCCCGTCGAGGAATTCGTAGAACACGTGCTCGCTGAACGCGATCCGCCTGCCGTCGACTGCGAGGCCCAGAAACGTCGCGCGCGGCGTGCAATCGAACCTGAGCCGGCACGCGACGCGCGGCGGCTCGCAGACGAGCCATTCGATCTCGAAGCGCAGATCGGGGATGTCGCGCACATCCTGCTCCAGCATCGCGCGATAGCCGGCGAGCCCGAGCGGGCGGTCGTTGTGGATCACGTCGGCCGCGACATGGCGGTCGAGCGCGGCCCAGTCCCGTCGGTTCAGGCAGTCGATATACGCGCGGTAGCGCGCGGCGAGATCGGTTCGAGTCACGGCGATGTCTCCTCGTTCGGGCGACGGCGGCGCGAACGCCGCACCGCTGCCGCTACAGGTTCAGCGCATCGCGAATCCTGCGCTCATGGGCGGGCCAGTCGCGCGCGCCGTTTTCGATCGACAGCGTGTCGAGCGGCAGCCGGCCGAACAGCGTGTCGGTCAACTGCCGGTAGTCGCGGTACAGCGCGATCAGCCCGCCGAGGCCCACGTAGCCGCGCCGCACGCAGTACGGCGACGCCAGTTTCCAGTTCGTCTGGTACGCGACCCAGTCGTCGCCGCGCTCCGCGCAGACCGTGCGGATCGCCGCATCGATGTCGCGTTGCCAGAAATAGATGACGAGCGGCGCGAGCGGGGCGATGACGGCGGCCAGCTCGCCCACGTACGCATCGATGAACGCGGGGTCGGCTTCCATCAACAGCATGTTGGTCAGGTCGCCATGAAACAGCTGTCCGTCCAGCACGTGCAGCGCGCCGCTGCGCTGCACCGTGTCGGCGAAGGCGCGCCAGCGGGCGAGCGCACGCGCGGCGAGTTGCGCCGCGCTCGCATCGCGCCACGGCTCGAACCAATGCGCGAGTTCGTCGGTGGCGCGCACCGGATGGGGATCGGTCCGCTCGTGGACCGCGACGGCGGCGCGTCCGGCCGCCTGCATTCGCGTCGCGATGAAGCGCATCGTGGTCGATTTGCCCGAGCCCATCATGCCTTCGACGATCACCAGCCGGCGATCGGTGCGTGCGGACGAGGCGTTGGCGATGGCGGTCATGTCGGGTTCGGAGCGCGGGTTCGAATGCGGCAGCTGGCAGTGTCGGGCAGGTGGAACGCAAGCACGCGGCGCGGCCGCGCGGGATCAGCGCGGTTGCGTCGGCGCTTCCCCCGACAGGAACGCGACGAACTCGCGCGTGTATTTCGGCAGCGCGTCGAACGACCGCGCGCAGAGCGTCAGCTTCCGGTGGCTCCACGAATCGGACAGATCGACGAGCCGCACATCCATCGTCTGCATCGCGCGCACGGCCGCATGTCGCGACACGATGCCGATGCCCACGCCGCTTTCGATCACGCGGCAGATCGCGTCGAAGCTCTTCAATTGCACACGATAGCGGATCCGCTCGCCGAGCGCGCGCGCCTGGTCGGCGAGGTGGACCTGCAGCGCGCTGCCGTCGGTCAGGCCGATGAAGTCGGCATCGACGATCGCGTCGAACGCGACCTTGTCGCGCGACGCGAGCGGATGTCCGGCCGGCACGACGACGACCAGCCAGTCTTCGCGGAACGGCTTCTGCTCGAGCCCGCCGAGGCCGACCGAATCGGCGACGATGCCGATCTCCGCGGTCTTGTTGCGGATCGCATGGACGATTTCCTGGCTCGAACGCTCCTCGACGCTGATCGACAGCTTCGGATGGTCGGGCAGGTACGCGGCGAGCGCATCGGGCAGGTATTCGCTGAGCGATGCGGTATTGCAGAGCAGCCGGATATGACCGCGCAGCCCCTGGCCGTATTGCTGCAGTTCGCCGCGCATGTGGTCGATCTGCTGCAGCACGGTGCGCGCATGGTGCTCGAGCGCTCGGCCGGCGTCGGTCGCCTGCGCGCCCGACTTGGTCCGGTGCAGCAGCGGCACGCCGAGCTCGTCCTCCATGCCGCGGATGCGTTCGCTCGCGGCCTGCAGCGTGATATGCGTGCGTTCGGCGCCGCTCGTGATCGTGCCGGCCTCGCAGATGTTCAGGAAGAGCCGCAGGTCGGTCAGGTCGAAGCGCATGATGTCGGGGGCGCGATATCGTTGGAATGGCCGATAAGGTAGCAAAAACGGCGGCGTCAGGCTCAGGCACAGCCTGAGACCCGATTCGCCGCTTCCGCATTTTCGGGGCGCGATCGATGGCCGATCATGGCCGGACATCAATGGGGGAGACTGTCATGCCTGTCGATCCGTCCTGGGGCGTGTCTTTCAAGATCGCGCTGCATGTGTTTTTTCTCTGCGTCGGCATTGCGTGGGCCTGTTCGGAGCTGATCGACTGGCTGCGCTGAGTGCGCCGGCCGGTCGCGCGTTCCGGTCCCGCCGGGAGAAGGCATCGCTTGGCGATGAGCGGGAAAATCGTGCCGGACTCGCGCGCGCAGCCTGTCATATTTGCTTGAATCGATCGCGGCAGCCGACGAAAATCGCCATCGGCGCGTCTTTCGTGATCGTTTGTCATCATTGTTTGCATCCGGTTACACGTCGGCCGTTCCGTTTTTGAGATGCTTGAAAGATTGTCAAACCGGAGCACGATCGACCATGGAAAAGCGCGAGATCAACCGCCATGCGGCACGGCTGTCGAGCCTGCTCGCCGTGCTCGCAATGGCCGGTTGCGCAAGCACGCAGTCGGTTCCGCCGAGCGACACGCTGGCAGCGCAAGCGCCGTCGCCGACGAGGCCGTCCGCCGCCGCCCAGCCGGCGGCCGCACCGGCCGCGCCCGCCCCGGCGCCGATTCTCGTCGCGCACGACTATGTCGTGAAGCGCGGCGACACGCTGACGGGCATCGCAAAGGCGAACGATTGCAGCATCGACGACCTGCGCCTGTGGAACAAGCTCGGCGCGCGCAGCAGGCTGCGCATCGGGCAGACGCTGCGCATCGTCACGCAGGACACGCGGCAGGCGCCCGCCGCGCAGCCGACTGCCCCGGCCACCCCGGCCGCCGCGAGCGATGCGGCGGCGGCCGTTCAGCCGGGCGAATCGACGGCGAGCGACCGAAAGGTCGTCCAGCAGACGAAGCGCCATGCGAGCGGCGTGGCGCTGGCGTGGCCCGCGCACGGCAAGATCGTCGACGGGTTCCGGCCGGGGCAGAACCGCGGGATCCAGATCGCGGGCCGGGCGGGCGACCCGGTGCGCGCCGCGGCCGACGGACGCGTGATGTACGCCGGCACGGGCCTGAACGATTACGGCAGCCTGATCATCGTCCAGCACAACGCGGACTTCCTGACCGCCTATGCGCACAACCGCAAGCTGCTCGTGAAGACCGGCGACGTCGTGCATCAGGGCGACGAGATCGCCGAGATGGGCGATCTCGACAATTCGCGCGTCGCGCTGCTGTTCGAGGTCCGGCGCGACGGCAAGCCCGTCAATCCGCTGCCGTACCTGCCGTCGTCGCGCGGCTAGAAGCGGGAACCGGCCCTCCGAGGCTGGAACGCAGGCACCGTCGCTGCTACGCTAGGGTCTGTTCACGCGGCCTCGCGAAAGCGGGCCGACAAGGCGTCTGCACGGTGCGCGGCGAGGGCCGCGCGGGCCGGCCGCCGGCGTGAACGGGCGCGCGTCGCCGACGCGCGCGTTGCTCGATGCCACCGCTTCCGACCGAATACCATTCATCCATGGATCATTCCTCGACACGCCGCTCGCTGTTGCTCGCCGCCGTCGCCGCGCCGTTCGTCGCCGCGTGCGCACCGGCTCCCGTCGCCGACCAAGGACGCGTTCATGCCGCGCAATCCGACCTCGCCGCGCTCGAAAAAGCGTCGAACGGCCGGCTCGGCGTCGCCGCGCTCGACACCTCGAACGGCGCGCGCGTCGCGCACCATGCGCGCGAGCGCTTCCCGCTGTGCGGCACGTACGCGGTCGTCGCGGCCGCGGCGGTGCTCGCGCGCGGCTCGCTCGACGCGACGCTGCTGCCGCGCCGCATCCTGTATCGCCGCTACGACGTCGTCGCCGGCTCGCCCGTCACGGAAAACCACGTCGACACCGGCATGACGATCGCGCAGCTGTGCGCGGCAATGCTGCAGTCCGGCGACAAGGGGGCGGGCAACCTGCTGATGGGCGTGCTCGGCGGCCCGCAGGCCGTCACGTCGTTCGCGCACGAAAGCGGCGACACGACGTTCCGCCTCGATCACTGGGAGCCCGAGCTGAATGCGGCCGCGCCCGGCGACGAACGCGACACGTCGACGCCGGTCGCGATGGTCGACATGCTGCAGCGGCTGCTGCTCGGCGACACGCTGCTGCGCGAGCCGCAGCGCGCGCAGCTGATCGAGTGGATGGTCGGCGGCGCGCGCGGCGCGGCCGGCATCGCCGCGGGCGTGCCGCCCGGCTGGCGCGTCGCGGACAAGGCCGGCACGGGCCGCTACGGCACGACGAGCGACGTCGCGGTCGTGTGGCCGCCGTCGCGCGCGCCGCTCGTGATGGCCGTATCGTTTACGCAGCCGCGCGCCGATGCGGCCGCGCGTGCGGATGTCGTCGCGTCCGCCGCGCGCATCGTGGCGAACGCGCTCGCCACGACGGCCTGAGCGCCGGCCTCGCGCAAAGCCGGCGTTTGCCTTATCGTGTCGGTCAGCGCACGCCGGTGCCGGCGCGCGATTCTTCCGCCCACTTCGCCTCGTCATGCGCCGACTTCCGCCCCTGCACGCGCTGCAGATCTTCTCGATGGTGGCCCGCCACCGCAGCTTCACGCGCGCGGCCGAGCAACTGTGCATCACGCAGGGCGCGGTCAGCCGGCAGATCCAGACGCTCGAGGCGCACTACGGTTTTCCGCTGTTCCGCCGGCATGCGAAGGGCCTCACGCTGACGGCCGAGGGCGAGCAGCTGCTGCCGGTGGTCAACGAAAGCTTCGCGCGGATCGAGGACATTTCGCTGAAGCTCACGCGGCAGCGCACCGATCTCGCGCTGAAGGTGCCGACCTGCGTGATGGGCTGGATGCTGCCGCGCATCATGCGCTTCCAGGGCGAGCATCCCGACCTGCATGTGCAGATCACGACCGCATGGCAGCACGTCGTCGATTTTTCGAGCGAGCCGTTCGATGCGGCGATCGTCTACGGCACTTCGCCGGGTGCGGGCGTATTCGCGCTGCCGCTGTTCGACGAGCGGCTCACGCCGGTATGCGCGCCCGGGCTGAGGCAGGCGTCGCCGCTCGACGCGATCGACGATCTCGCGCGCCACACGCTGCTGCATCCGACCCGCGACCATCGCGACTGGCGCGCATGGCTCGATCACGCAGGCGCGCGCACGATCGACGCCGAGCGCGGGCCGACCTTCGACACGCTCGATCTGGCGACCAATGCGGCGATGCAGGGGTTCGGCGTCGCGATCGGCGACGTGACGCTGGTCGACGACGACGTCAGCGCGCGCCGGCTCGAACGGCCGTTCGACATCGTGCTCGAGACCGGCGCGCGCTACTTCTTCGTCTATCCGGAGCACAGCGCCAGCCAGCAGAAGATCCGCGCGTTCAGCGACTGGATCGCGCGCCACCGCGACTGACGCGGGCGCGCCGAACCGCTGCGCGGCGCGCGCCCGGCCGTCGTCACTGGTACGTGACGACGGCGATCATCGGCGCGCGATTGCGGCCCGGCCGGTCAGGTAAAACGATTGCGCGCGAAGCCTGGGTAAAGGTCGTGGTCCTGATCGCCTGCATGCTCGCCGCATCGACGAACGCGATCTGTCCGGTCGCCGGGCGCGGGCAGTCGGGGCGCACGTGCGCGGGCGCGGTATCGGGCGCGTCGAGCGCAAACGAGCAGGGCGGCTCGACGATCATGCCGGTGAAGTGAATGATGCCGGACGCGCCGGCGGCAAACGACGCGGATGTGCCCAGAAGCGAGGCAGCCAGCACGAACGAGGCGGCGATCAGGCGATGCTTCATGACAGGCTCCAGAGAGGAAGCGCGTCGCAGCGGGGTCGCTCGAATGGCAGTCCGTCAACGCTGCGATGCTGAGTGCGTAAACGGCAGATCCATCGAACCTCTTGAATGAAAAATCCGAAATACCGGCGATAAGCAAATGACGTGGTGTTGCTTCAGACAATGTAGGCCGAATCTGCGCAACCGCAAGTCAGGGTATTGCCGGGTGGCATAGGCGTCCGGGCCCGACGTTAGTCGCGATCGTTGCGCGGGCAACGGCCTGTCGCGATCCGGAAAACAAAATGGCCGCTCACCAGGTGAGCGGCCATTCCTGCGTGGCAGCCGGCGGACCGGCTGCTCAGGCTGCGCGCTTGCGCACCGCGCCGACGATCACCAGCAGCACGATCGCGCCGACGATCGACGCGATCCAGCCCGCGCCCTGGCCGGGTGCATACCAGCCGGCGGCGCGGCCGACGTAGCCGGCAACCAGCGAGCCGACGACGCCGAGCACGGTCGTCATCAGGATGCCCATCTTGTCGTCGCCGGGCTTGAGCGCACGGGCGAGGAGGCCGACGATGAATCCGACCACCAGCATTTCGATGAATTGCAGCATGAACGCCTCCCTGTCGATATCGCGTTGTTGAAGGAAACGAATGGACCCGCGCGCAACGCCAGGGTTCCGCGCGGCGCGGCGGACAGCGGGCCGAGTATCGCACGCCGCCGCGTCGGGAGGATGTCAGGCGGCCGGTGCGTCCGCGGCCGGTTCGAGCCGGCGATAGCCTTCGGTCGCGCGCAGCAGCGTGCGCGTGTAGTCGCGCGCGACCTGCCCCGCGCGCACGTCCTCGATGCGCAGCTGCTCGACGATCTCGCCGTGCTGCATTACCGCGACGCGCTGGCACAGGAAGCCGACCACCGCGAGATTGTGGCTGACGAGGATCATCGTCAGGTTGCGCTCGCGATGCAGCCGGCGCAGCAGGTTCAGGATCTCGGCCTGCACCGACACGTCGAGCGCCGAGGTCGGCTCGTCGAGCAGCAGCACGCGCGGCTCGACGATCAGCGCGCGTGCGATCGCGACGCGCTGCCGCTGGCCGCCCGACAACTGGTGCGGATAGCGGAAGCGGAAGGTCGGGCCGAGGCCGACCTCGGCCAGCGCGCGGGCGATGCGCGCGTCGGCGTCGCGCATGTCGGGGCGGTCCCTGCCGTGGATCGACAGCGGCTCGCGCAGCGTCTGGTCGACCGTGAAGCGCGGATGCAGCGAAGCGTACGGGTCCTGGAACACCATCTGCACGTGGCGGCGGAACGCGCGGTCGGGCGTGCCGCCGACCGGCCGGCCGTCGATCGACAGGCGGCCGGACGCGAGCGGCACGAGGCCGGTCAGCGCGCGCAGCAGCGTCGATTTGCCGGAACCCGATTCGCCGACGAGGCCGAACACCTCGCCGTCGCGCACCGCGAAGCTCGCGTCGCGCACGGCGTCGACATGACCGGTGCGGGTCGGGAAACGGATCGATGCGTGATCGACGTCGATCATCGTGCGGCCTCCTGCTGAACGGGTGAGACCGGCGCGGTTGCGGCGGCGTCGAGCCACGCCGGATCGCGCCGCAGCACCGGCAGTTCGTCGGGCGGGTTCGCGAGCGGCGGGTTGGCCGCGAGCAGCCCGCGCGTATAGGGATGCGTCGCGTGGCGCAGGTCGCGCGCGGCGCAGGTCTCGACCACGCGGCCCGCATACATCACCGCGACGCGATCGCAGAACGACGTCACGAGCGGCAGGTCGTGACTGATGAACATCAGGCCCGTGTTGTGCCGCGCGATCATCGCGTCGAGCACCGCAAGCACCTGCATCGACACCGCGACGTCGAGCGCGGAGGTCGGCTCGTCGGCGATCAGCAGGCGCGGCCCCGTCGACACCATCATCGCGATCATCACGCGCTGGCCCATGCCACCCGACAGCTCGTGCGGATACGCATCGGCGACGCGCGCCGAGTCGCGGATCTGCACGGCCGCGAGCGCCTCGACGATCCGCTCGCGCAGCGCGCGGCCGCGCAGGCCCGGCTCGTGCAGCCGGAACGCCTCGCCCATCTGCTTCGCGACCGTCATCACCGGGTTCAGCGAATATTTCGGGTCCTGCAGGATCATGCCCATCTGGCTGCCGCACAGCCGCCGGCGCTCGCGCAGAGACATCGCGAGCAGGTCGTGGCCGGCGAAGCGCATCGTGCGCGCGGACCACTGCGCGGCGTCGGGCAGCAGGCCGAGCAGCGCGCGGCCCGTCAGCGACTTGCCGGAGCCCGATTCGCCGACGATGCCGAGCCGTTCTCCCGGCGCGAGCGTCAGCGACAGGTCGCGCACCGCGTCGGCGACGACGCCGTCGTGGCCGCGAAAGCCGATCTTCAGGCCGTCGATCTCGCACAGCGGCGCGGCGGCGGAATGCATCGTCATGTCACGCTCCATGTCGCGGATCGAATACGTCGCGCAGCCCGTCGCCGAGCAGGTTGAATGCGAGGCTGACGAGCAGGATCGCTGCGCCGGGCAGCGTCGCGACCCACCACGCGTCGAGCAGCACGTTGCGGCCCGACGCGACCATGAAGCCCCATTCGGGGCTCGGCGGCTGCGCGCCGAGGCCGAGGAAGCCGAGGCCGGCGACGGTCAGGATGATGCCGGCCATGTCGAGCGTCGCGCGCACGATCACCGACGACATGCACAGCGGCACGATGTAGCGCAGCAGGATGCGCGGGCCCGACGCGCCTTGCAGCCGCGCGGCGTGGATATAGTCGGCCTGCGCGATGCGGATCGTCTCCGCGCGCGCGAGCCGCGCATACGCGGGCCATGCGGTGATCGAGATCGCGACGACCGCGTTGATCACGCCGGGGCCGAGCGCGGCCGCGAACGCGAGCGCCAGCACGATCTTCGGGAACGCGAGCGCGACGTCGGTGATGCGCATCAGCACGCTGTCGACGAATCCGCCGCAGTAGCCGGCCGTCGTGCCGATCAGCAGGCCGATCGGCACGACGATCACGACCACCAGCAGCGCGATGCCGAGCGTGAGGCGCGAGCCGCCGATCAGCCTCGACAGGATGTCGCGGCCGAGCTGGTCGGTGCCGAACCAGTGCGACGGCGAGCCGGGCGGCAGCAGCCGGTCGGACAGCACCTGGCGCAGCGGATCGTGCGGCATGATCAGCGGGCCGACGATCGCAACCGCGACCAGCGCGACGAGGATCGCGAGCCCGAACAGGTTCAGCGGGTTCGCGGCGAAGCGGCGCCAGCGGCGATACGCGAGGCCGAACGCGGCCTGCGAACGCGAGGCGGGCGCATCGGACAGCAGCCACGCGCGCAGCGTGAGACGCTCGGCATTCATGATTCGACGACCTTCGGCGTGGACGGGAAAGCAGGCAGAGATGAAGCGGTCATGTCGTCGCGGCCCTTATCGTGCACGCGGATCGAACACGCGATACAGCGCGTCGGTCAGCAGGTTGACGGTGATGAACATCGCGCCGATCACGAGCGTCGCGCCGAGCACGGCGTTCATGTCGGCATTGAGCAGCGCGCCCGTGAGGTACGAGCCGAGCCCCGGCCATGCGAACACGATCTCCGTGAGCACCGAGCCTTCGAGCAGGTTGCTGTACGTGAGCGCGATCACGGTCAGCAGCGGGACCATGATGTTGCCGAACGCGTGCCGCCAGATCACGCGGCGCTCGGACAGACCCTTCGCGCGCGCGGTGACGATGTACTCCTGGCTCAACTGGTCGAGCATGAACGAGCGCGTCATCCGGCTCAGGTACGCGACCGAGTAGTAGCCGAGGATCGCGGCCGGCAGCGCGATATGCGACAGCGCGTTGCGCAGCACGTCCCATTCGCCGGCGAGCGCCGCGTCGATCAGCAGGCTGCCTGTGTGCGTATCGACCATCCCGTCGTATGCGGGGTCGATCCGGCCGGGGCCGCCCACCCAGTGCAGCTTCGCGTAGAACAGCAGCAATCCCATCAGCCCGAGCCAGAACACCGGCACCGAGCTGCCGATCAGCCCGACGAAACGCGCGACGTGGTCGATCGGCCGGTTGTGCTTCACCGCGGCCACGACGCCGAGCGGCACGCCGACCGCGATGCCGATCAGCGTCGCGATCGTCGCCAGTTCGAGCGTGGCCGGAAACACGCGCTTGATGTCGTCGAGCACCGGGTTCGCCGTCAGCAGCGAGACGCCGAAATTGCCGTGCAGCACGTCGCGCGCGTAGATCAGGAACTGCGTCAGCAGCGGCTTGTCGAGCCCGAGCGCGATGCGCTCGGCCGCATACGCCTCGGCCGAAGCGCGATCGCCGAGGATCGCCAGCACCGGATCGATCGGCACCTTGCGGCCGATCACGAAGGTCAGCGCGAGCAGCCCCGTGAACGTGACGGCGAGCGTGAGCGCCCAGCGCAGCACGCGCAGCGTCCAGCGCACGGCCGGACGCCGCGCGGGCAGCGTGCGCAGCGCTTCGAGGGAGGAGGCGGGAGTCGACATGCGGCGAGTCTTATTGCTTCTTCAGGTTGCGGTACGACACGAGATCGTTGATCGGGCCGACCTCGAGCCCGCTGACGCCGGGCCGCGTCGCGACCTGCGCGACTTTCTCGAACATGATCACGAACGGCGAGTGCGCGAGCACTTCCTTCTGCATCGCCTGGTACAGCTGCGCGCGTTTCGCGGCAGTCGGCTCGGCGAGCGCGGCGTCGGTTTCCTTCGTCAGTTGCGGGATATCCCAGCTGTTGCGCCAGGCCAGCATTTTATAACTCGACTTGTCGGAATTGTCGGGGTTCCATGCAAAACCCTGCGCGTTGCTGTGCGGGTCGATGTAGTCGGCCGACCATTCGCCGATGTAGATGTCGTGCTGGCGTGCACGATATTTCGCGAGCGTCTGCTTGTTGTCGCCGGGGATCAGCTGCACCTTGATGCCGGCCTGCGCGAAGTTCGCCTGCACGGCCTGTGCGATCTCCGTGTACGGATAGTCGTTGCGCACGTCCATCGTCACGGAAAAGCCGTTTGGCACGCCGGCCTTCGCGAGCAGCGCCTTCGCCTTCGCGACGTCGAGCTTGTACGGGTTCGTGTTCAGCGCGCCGAGGAAGCCTTCCGGCAGGAAGGCCTGGTGCACCTTGTAGGTCGTCTTCACGACGTTGTGCTGGATCCCCGCATAGTCGACCAGCCACTTCAGCGCTTCCTGCACGTCGGGCTTCGCGAGCGTCGGGTTCTTCGTGTTGAGGCCGAGGTAGAGCAGCGTCGCCTGCGGCGACGCGGTGACCTTCGCCTTGCCGGACTTCACGACGGCGGCGAGATCGTCGGGGCTCAGGTCGCGCGCCGCATCGACGTCGCCGTTTTCCAGCAGCAGGCGCTGGCTCGCGGCTTCGGGCACGTGGCGCAGCACGATGCGCTTCATCGCGAGCGGCAGCCGGTAGCCGTCGAAGCGCTGCAGCACGACGCTGTCGCCGGCCGTCCATTTGACGAGCTTGTAGCCGCCGGAGCCGGCCTCGTTGGTCTTCAGCCACGCGTTGCCGTAATCGTTGCCCTGCTGGTGCGACAGCAGCAGCTTCCGGTCGACCACCGACGCCGGCCACGAGCCGAGCACGTTCAGCACGAAGGTCGGCGCGTATTTGCGATCGGTCGTCACCGACACCGTCAGGTCGTCGATTTTCTTCACGTTCGCGGCCACGTTCGCCTTGGTCAGGCCGATGCCGGTCAGCACCGCGGCCGGGCCCTTGTCGAGCAGCACCGCGCGCTGGATCGACCACGCGACGTCGTCGGCCGTCAGCGGGTTGCCCGAATGGAACTTGAGGCCGGGCCGCAGCTTGAACGTGTAGGTCAGGCCGTCGGGGCTGACCGTCCACGACTGCGCGACGTCGCCGTTGAATTTCGACGGATCGCGCAGGTCGACGCGCACGAGCCGGTCGTACGTGTTCGCGACGTATTCCTCCGGCACCAGTTCGTAGATCTCGCCCGGGTCGAGCGTCGTGAATTCGTCGAGCAGCGTCGCCATCACGAACATGTCTTTCGGCGTTTCCGCGTGCGCGGCGGCAAACGGCACGGCGGCGAGCACGGACGCGGCGGACAGGGCCGCGACGAGCCGGGAGGTCAGGACATTCATGGGGACTCCATCGGTTGTCGAACGTGAACGGAAAGGCGAAGCGTGCATCACATCAGGCGCCACGGGCCGCTCGCCGCGTTGTCGATCTGCGGCAGCGCGCGCGAGCCGGGCAGTTCGTAATGCCACCACTCGCTGTCGATGTGCGCGAAGCCGGCCGCGAGCATCACGCCGAGCAGCAGCAGGCGGTTGCGTTGCACGGTGTCGGGCAGCCCCGTGTGGAAATGACCGGACGCGGCGACCATCTCGTCGAAGCCGGTGCCCATGTCGAGCGGCTCGCCGTTTGCGCCGACGAGCGTCAGGTCGAGCGCGGTGCCGCGGCTGTGATTCGAGCCGCGACCGAGATCCGCGACGAAGTTCGGATCGGGCAGGAAGTCCCACAGCACCTGCTGCGCCTGCGGCGGCCGGTACGCATCGTAGATGCGCAACGTGAGGCCGGCCTGCGCGGCGATCCCGACCGCGCGGCGCAGCGCGGCCTCGGCCGGTTCGAGCAGCAGGCAGTGCGCGCGGCGATAGATCGGCTTGCCGGTCAGGTTGCGGTCGGTCGCGTAGACGAGGTCGATGTCGACGCCGTGCGTGGCGGGCGTGATTTCGACGAGGCGGTGAGAAGTCATCGGCGGTTCGGTGGGCACGGGCATTCAGGATTCGAACTGGTCGAAGGTGTGCTGCAGTTCGCGGTTGCGCGCGACGCGCCGGTCGATCGCGGGGCCGAGGCGGTCGATCACGGCGCTGATCAGCAGGTTGAACAGGCAGGTGAGCGGCGCGAGCGAGTCCCAGAATTGTCCGACGTCGGTTTTCACTTGCAGCAGGTCGGCCGGCCATTCGCGCGCCCACGGGCAATAGAGGTCGGTGACCAGCGCGAACGGCTGGCCGTACCGGGCGGCGGCCTCGCAATAGCGCCGCGCACTGCGCGAATACGCGCGCGTGTCGGTGACGATGCAGTACGGCCGCTCGAACCCGGAATTCAGCGAGTCGACGTACGAGCCCGACTGGCCGTCGGAATAGAACACGTGCGGCCGCACGTATTCGAGATAGCTGCTGAACGCATTGCTGATACCGCGCGTCGACTGGATACCGAGGATGAACACGGCATCGGCATGCGCGATGCGGTCGGCGACCTGGGCGAACACCGGGCCTTCGGCCAGCCGGTACACGTGGCGGATCGCGTCGAGTTCGCGTTCGAGCGACGACGCGAGCGCGCGTTCGGCGCCGGCCGACGGCGCGCCGGCAGTGCGGCGGTATTCGTCGAGGCGATCGGTGATCATCCACGGGCGGTCGCCGCCGCCGCGCAGTTCGCGCTTCAGGTCGTCGAGGTTGCGATAGCCGACGCTGCGCAGGAAGCGTCCGACCGAGATGCCGCTGGTGCCGGCCTGCTGCGCGATCTGGTCGGCGGTTTCGAGTCCGAGCCGGTCGAGGTTCGCGAGCATGTAGCTCGCGATGCGCTTCGCGGTCGGCGTCAGTTCGGCAAAGCGGGATTCGACGGTGCGGGCGAACGTGCAGGTCATCGACTGTTAGAACGCTGTCGTCCTGGGATCGGATGTCACTCATCTAACAAAACCAAAATCATTCGCGCCAGAGGATAAAAACTATTGGTTGGCGCAGGTGATAGCGCGCGGGTGGCGGGGAATGGAGCGGGATTTATTTGTATTGCAATTAAATCACGTTTATTCCTGTGGTGAATAATTTGCATTTATTCGCCACAGGAATATACTGCGGTGATTCTGTCCAGGAATCCGTGCCGTGAACTTCATCGTCAACACCCCTGCCCAGTTGGGCGAAATCCTGTCGTCCGCGCGCCAGGCCAAGGGCATGACGCAGGCCGAAGCCGCCGCCCGGGCCGGAATCAGCCAGCCGCGCCTGTCGGCGCTCGAAACCACGCGTACCGAGAGCCTGTCGTTGAACCAGCTGCTTGCGTTGACTGCACTGTATGGCCTCGAACTCGGCGTTCGCACGAAGGGGGACAGCGGCGCGAGCGGCGCGGAGTGGTAGGCGATGGGGCGCAAATCCGCGACGCGCGCGCTATCGATCTGGACCAACGGGCTGCGTGTCGGGACCTGGCGGATCCCGGTGCGCGGCGACATGGAACTGATCTACGACGCCGGCTGGAAGCAGTCTGCGATCGGGCGCCCGTTGTCGCTGTCGCTGCCGTTCGGCGTCGGCGATGCGCCGTTGCGTGGGGAGCGCGTCGGTTACTACTTCGACAATCTGCTGCCTGACAGCGACGTCATTCGCCGCCGCCTCGCGGCCCGTTTCGGTACGGCGACGATCGCGCCGTTCGATTTGCTGGCCGCGCTCGGCCGCGATTGCGTCGGCGCGGTGCAACTGCTCGGCGAAGACGAGTCGCCGGCCGGCCATGACCGGATCGACGGCACGCCGTTATCGGACGACGAGGTCGCCCGCGTGCTCGACCAGGCGACGGGTGTGGCCGCCGGCGCGGCCGATGACGACGACTTCCGCCTGTCGCTGGCCGGCGCACAGGAAAAGACCGCGCTGCTGTTTCACGAAGGGCGATGGATGCGCCCGCATGGCGCGACGCCGACCACGCATATCCTCAAGTTGCCGCTCGGGCTTGTCGGCAACAAGCGCGCCGATCTCACGATGTCGGTCGAGAACGAGTGGCTGTGTCTCGCGATTCTGCGCGCATTCGGCTTGCCGGCGGCCGATGCGCGGATCGTGCATTTCGGCGCGCACAAGGTGCTGTCGGTCGCGCGCTTCGACCGTGCGCTGCATCGCGACGGCGCATCGCTGCTGCGCTTGCCGCAGGAAGATTTTTGCCAGGCGCTCGGCGTGCCGCCTCACCTCAAATACGAGTCGCACGGCGGCCCGGGCGTCCCCGATCTGGTCGGCCTGCTGCGCCGTTCGGAAGCGGCGCAAGCGGATCTCGATACGCTGTTCGCCGCGCTGGTCGTGTTCTGGATGCTTGCAGCGCCGGACGGGCATGCGAAGAACTTCAGCCTGCGCCTGCTGCCCGGCGGCCGGTTTCGCCTCACGCCGCTCTACGACGTGATGTCGATCTGGCCGGTGGAGGGCGACGGCGCGAACCAGTGGTCGTGGCACAAGGCGAAACTGGCGATGGCCGTTCACGGCAAGCGCAAGCATTACGCGATGCGGGATATGACGCGTCGGCACTTCAGCGTGATGGCCGAACAGTGCCTGCTCGGCGATATCGCGACACCGATCGTCGAGCGGCTGGTGGCCGCGACGCCGCGCGTGATCGATTCGGTCGGCTCCGCGTTGCCGCCGGGGTTTCCCGCGCGGCTCGCGGAGCGCATCTTCGGCGGATTGCGCTTCGCCGCACAGCGGCTCGACGAAACGCCGCTGGCGTGAGCCGCAACGCGGCGCGGCCGGACCGGGCGGGGCCGGCAGTTCGACGCGCCCCCCGGTTTGATACATACGTTCGGTAATCCGAATCGATCGGCCGGCATCCTGCATCGCGTGTCCGGTAGTTTCCGTTGTACTTGTCTCCGATCCAGGACATCGCAACCGCGTGCCGCCGCGCGTCCATATCGCCCGTCCGGCCCGGCAACCGCGGCGCAATCGCGCGGCACCGCAACACTTACAAAATTAAAGACGATCAGATTAAATCATCAAGTCAGGTTAATAATTCATTTAATTTTTCCTGCAATTTGACTTTTACTTGCGTGACGGAATGTTCGATTTTCGATTATTCGAGAAAAGGCATCTGTTCCGTAACGGGAATTCGATTAATTGCAGGAATGGAGAAAAACCATGACCAGTCTGTCTCGTCGCAAGATGCTTGCGAATACGGCCGGCGCGATCGCCGCCGCCGGTCTTGCCGTATCGGCGAAGGCCGCGTCGTTCGGCAACCCCGATCGTCCGCCGGAGGGCGCGGCCAATGCACTCAATCGCCAGAGCCTGACCGAGCCGGGGCCGAAAAACCCGGCATTGGCGAATCAGTTTCCGTCCTTTCAGGATCCGCCGGCCACCGATATCAACGGGATGCCCTTATTCTGGGCATCGTTCAATAATGCCCATAAACGCATTCAAAATGGCGGCTGGGCGCGCGAAGTCACGCAGGACGATTTTGCGATTTCGGAAACCATTTCAGGCGTGAACATGCGCCTGACGCGCGGCGGCATTCGCGAACTGCATTGGCACCAGCAGGCCGAGTGGGCGATCATGCTCGACGGTCGCTGCCGGATCACGGTGCTCGACGAGCTGGGGCGGCCGTCGGTGCAGGACGTGAAGACCGGCGATCTCTGGTATTTCCCGCCCGGCCTGCCGCATTCGCTGCAGGGCCTCGGCGCCGACGGCGCCGAATTCCTGCTCGCATTCGATAACGGCCGCGCGTCGGAATTCAATACGCTGCTGCTGACCGACTGGGTCGCGCATACGCCGCCTGACGTGCTGGCGCTCAACTTCGGCGTGCCGGCCGACGCGTTCAGCAACATCCCGCTCGACAATCTGTGGATCTTCCAGGGCGACGATCCGGGGCCGCTCGCGGAGGCGCAGCGCGCGTCGGCGGCGTCGGCCGGCACGCCGCCGCAGCCGTTCGTCTTCTCGCTCGGCGACATGAAGCCGGTCCGCAAGACGCGCGGCGGCGAAGTGCGGATCGCGGACAGCACCAACTTCAACGTGTCGAGGACTGTCGCGGCGGCGCTCGTCACCGTGCATCCAGGCGGCATGCGCGAGCTGCACTGGCATCCGAACGCGGACGAATGGCAGTACTACCTGCAGGGCGAAGCGCGGATGACCGTGTTCGACACCGGGCCGAAGGCGCAGACCGCCGACTTTCGCGCGGGCGACGTCGGCTACGTGAAGAAGAGCCTCGGGCACTACGTGCAGAACACCGGCAAGACCGACCTGGTGTTCCTCGAGATCTTCAAGACCGACCGCTATGCGGAAGTATCGCTGTCCGACTGGCTCGCGCATACGCCGCCGAAGCTCGTCGAAGCGCACCTGAAGGTCGCGCCGGAGGTGATCGCGCAGTTTCCCCGCAACCGTCCCGACGTCGTGCCGCTGTAACGCCGCCACCGCCGCGGGCCGCCGGCGGCATGCCGGCCGCGGCGCCCGTTTCCGCGCAAGCCGTTCCCATCGGAAAGGAACCCGACCATGCTTCCCGTCACCAGCAAAACCGCCGGCGGCTTCACGCTGCCGGGCCTGTCCACCGAGCGCGCCTGCGGCGCGGCGCGCGCCGCGCTGGAAGGGCGGCGCACCGGCCTTGCCGCGCTGCTGCCGTTCGTCGGCCCGGCCGTGATCGCGTCGATCGGCTATATGGATCCCGGCAATTTCGCGACCAATATCCAGGCCGGCGCCGCGTATGGCTATCGGCTGCTGTGGGTCGTGTGCGCCGCGAACGCGATCGCGATGCTGTTCCAGGCGATGTCGGCAAAGCTCGGCATCGTCACCGGCCGCAACCTGGCCGAGCTGTGCCGCGACCATTTCCCCGCGCCGGTGGTGTGGGGCATGTGGATCGCGTCGGAGATCGCCGCGATGGCGACCGATCTCGCCGAATTCCTCGGCGGCGCGCTCGCGTTCGGGCTGCTGTGTCACCTGTCGCTGTTCGCGGGCATGATCGCGACCGCGCTCGCGACCTGCGCGATCCTCGCGCTCGAGAAGCGCGGTTTCCGGCCGCTGGAAGCCGCGATCGCGGCGCTGGTCGGCGTGATCGGCGCGTGTTATCTCGGCGAACTGCTGATCGCGCCGCCGGACTGGCAGTCGGCCGCGTTCCACCTGGTGGTCCCGCAGATCCCGGATCACGCGGCGCTCGCGATCGCGGTCGGCATCATCGGCGCGACGATCATGCCGCACACGCTGTATCTGCACTCGGGCCTCACGCAGGACCGCACCGCGCCGCGCGACGACCGGGAGCGGCAGCGGCTCGTGCGCTTCTCGAATCGCGAGGTCGTCGTCGCGCTCGGGCTGGCCGGGTTCGTGAACATCGCGATGGTGATGATGGCGTCGTCGGCGTTCCACCTGAGCGCGCCGGGCATGACCGACATCGGCGATGCGTATCACACGCTGATCCCGGTGTTCGGGCCGGCGGCCGGCGTATTGTTTCTCGTCGCGCTGCTGACGTCGGGCGTGTCGAGCTCGGTGGTCGGCACGATGGCCGGGCAGGTCGTGATGCAGGGCTTCATCCGGCGCCGCCTGTCGGTGTGGGTGCGGCGCGCGGTAACCATCGTGCCTGCATTCGCGGTGGTCGCGCTCGGCTGCGACGTCACGCGCGCGATGCTCGTGAGCCAGGTCGTGCTGAGCTTCGTGCTGCCGATGCCGATGATCGCGCTGCTGATGCTGTCGGCGCGCCGCGACGTGATGGGCGCCTATGCGATGCGGATGCCGCTGCGGATCGTCGCCGGTGCGGCGACGGTCGTGATCGTCGGGTTGAACGCGTACCTGGTGTGGGCTGCGTTCAACTGAACCGATTCATTGAACCGATCCGGCAGCGCGCGCCGCCGCCGGATCGGTCATCCCGCGCGTTACTTGCTCAAGGTCCGATACGAAACCAGATCGTTGATCGGCCCGATCTCCGGCCCCGTCGTGCCCGGCCGCGTCGCGACCTGCACGACCTTCTCGAACATGATGATGAACGGCGAGTTCGCGAGCACGGCCTTCTGCAGCGCCTCGTAACGCTGCGCGCGCTTCGCCGGCGACGGCTCGACGAGCGCGGCCTCGGTGTCCTTCGTCAGTTGCGGGATGTCCCAGCTGTTGCGCCATGCGAGCATCTTCGTGGTCGACTGGTCCGAGTTGTCCGGATTCCATGCGAAGCCGCGCGCGTTGCTGTTCGGGTCCATGTAGTCGGGCGACCATTCGCCGATGAAGATGTCGTGCTGGCGCGCGCGGTACTTGCCGATCGCCTGCTTCGCGTCGCCGGCGATCAGCTTCACGCGGATCCCGCCTTGCGCGAAATTCGCCTGCAGCGCCTGCGCGATCTCGATGTACGGATAGTCGTTCGGCATGTCCATCGTCACGTCGAAGCCGTTCGGCAGCCCGGCCTTGGCGAGCAGCGCCTTCGCTTTGGCGACGTCCTGCCTGTACGGCCGTGCATTGAGCGTGCCGAGGAAACCTTCGGGCAGGAAGGTCTGGTGCACCTTGTACGTCGTGCTGACGATATTGCGCTGGATGCCGTCGTAGTCGACGAGCCACTTCATCGCCTGCTGCACCTCGGGCTTCGCGAGGTTCGGGTTCTTCGTGTTGAGGCTCAGGTACAGCAGCGCGGACACCGACCATGAGGCGACCTTGATCTTGCCGGCCTTCGTCAGCGCCGCGAGGCTGTCCGGGCTCAGGTTGCGCGCGGCGTCGACGTCGCCGTTCTCGAGCAGCAGCCGCTGCGCGGACGCTTCGGGCACATGGCGCAGCACGACGCGCTTCATCGGGTACGGCGTTCGGTATTTCTCGAAACGCTGCAGCACGATGCTCTCGTTCGGCGACCACTTGACGAGCTGGTACGGACCGGAGCCCGCATCGTTGGTCTTCAGCCAGCCGCTGCCGAAATCGTTGCCCTGCTGGTGCGACAGCAGCAGCTTCTTGTCGAACACCGACGCCGGGCACGCGCTCAGCACGTTGAGCACGAAGCTCGGTGCGTACTTGCGGTCGGTTTCGAGCACGACGGTCTGCGGATCGAGCGCGCGGACCTTCTGCATCACGTTGGCCTTCGTGAGCCCGAGATCGGCGAGCACGCCGGCCGGACCCTTGTCGAGCAGGACGGTGCGCTGCAACGACCATGCGACGTCGTCGGCGGTCACCGGGTTGCCGGAGTGGAACGTGAGGCCGGGGCGCAGCTTGAACGTGTAGGTGACGCCGTCCGCGCCGACCGTCCACGACTGTGCGATCTGTCCATTGAAGCGCGTCGGGTCCTTCAGGTCGACGCGCACGAGCCGTTCGTAGGTGTTCGCGACATATTCGGACGGCACCAGTTCGTAAATGCCGCTCGGGTCGAGCGTCGTGAATTCGCCGAGCTGGGTGGCGACGACGAAGATGCCGGGCGGCGTCGCGGCCTGTGCCGGCAGCGCCGGAACGAGGGCGACGAGCGCGGCGCTGACGAACAGCCGGGACAGCAGTTGCTTCATGCGGAGGCTCCATCGAAAGGGAATCGTGGGTGCGATTCTCTCATCGACGGCCGTCCGGATGAAAATAACCGGCGCGCGCGGGGCCGGCGCGGCGCGAATGCGCCCGGGCGGCCGTCAGATCACGCAGCGCGCGATCGCGAAGCGCATCGCTTCCTCGGCCGGCTCGCTGCCCGAGCCGCGTACGACCTTGACGACCGAGCCGTTGCCGGACGGCGTGAGCGTGACGAAATACGCGCGCGAGCCGACGGTAATGTCGGTCACGCCGTTGTGCTGCGACTGCTCGGTGCCCGACAGCCGGCTGTCGAGGCAGTTGGCGATCGCGTGGGCCGGACGCTGCGACGACACGTAGATCATCGGCGCCGCGCCGGACGCGGCGGACTCGGACGAAGGAGCCGAACCGCAGGCAGCGAGCAGGGCGGCGGGAAGGAGCAGCAGGAATCGTTTCATGGTCGGATCGTCGTGTCTCTCGTGTCGAGGCTGGGGCGCGGGGTAGGCGAAACGCGAAGCTTCGCGACGAAACCGCGGCGAATCGCGCCGTTTTTGACGGGCGACGCGGGCGGTTGACGACGAAGTATACCCGCAGCATCCGACACGGATTGCGGGCTGAAACGATTCGATACAACAAGCACCCGCTGCCGCACCGGGCAGCGGGTGTTCAGGCGATGGCGACTGGGCGCGGGTATCGGCGGGTTTGTCGTGAACGCTTATTGACCGATCCGGTTGCCGACCGCGTTTTCCTGCCGGTTCAGCACGTGCTGTTCGCTCTTGGTGATGTGGCCGCGATCCTGCGCGGCCATGTCCCGCTCTTCCTGGCGGATCTTGCGGTCGTCACGGTGCAGGCGCGCGGCCTGCGCGTGCGACATCTCGCCCTCCCTCACTTCGTGATGGATGCGGCGATTCTGGTTCGCGAGGCGCTGGTTGACCTCTTCGCGGCGCGGATGCGCCTGCTGCCACGGCGTGTCGGCGAAGGCGGTGCCGGTCAGCACCGACATCAGGGTGGCGGCGATCGCGAAATGGCGGGTAAGGGCTCGCATGATGTTTCTCCTGTCGTTGCGCGTCCGGATCGTGGACGCTTGACGAAAAAACGCGCTGCCCGCGCCGCCTGTTGACGCTCGATCTGTATCGATTGCAAGCGTTTATTACGTCTGCCGATTGGCGGACGCGGCCGGGCGCCGGATCAGTGCGCGCCCGCCGCCGCGGCATTCGCGTCGCCGTCGGCCGAGCGCGCGGGCTTCGTGATCCAGATCAGCGGAATGATCGCGATGAAGATGATCGCCGACACGTAGAAGATGTCGTTCAGCCCCATCACGGCCGCCTGCGAATCGACCGACGCATTGAAGAACGCGAACGCCGAATCGGGGCTCAGGTGCAGCAGCGTGCGCAGCGCGTCGACCTGTTGCGAGAACACCGGGTTGTCGACGCTCGCCTGTTCGGTGAGCCGCGTGTGGTGCAGGATCGTGCGGTCGTTCCACGCATTGCTGATCAGCGACGTGCCGACCGCGCCGCAGAACGTGCGACCGAAATTCGACAGGCCCGCCGCGGCCGGGATTTTTTCCGGCGGCAGTCCCGACAGGATGATCGACGTCAGCGGCACGAAGAACATCGCCATCGGGATGCCCTGCAGCAGCGTGGGCAGCACCAGGTCCCAGTGCGACACGTCGGCATAGAACGTGGTGCGCATCATGAACACGGCGGCGAAGCCGACGAATGCGAGCGTCGCGATATAGCGCGGATCGGTGCGCGGCAGGATGCGCCCCATGACCGGCGTGAGCACGATTGCGAAGATCCCGAGCGGCGCGGTCGCGAGCCCCGAGTCGATCGCGCGGTAGCCGAGGTAGCCCTGCATCCATTGCGGCAGCAGCACGAGCGTGCCGAAGAACATCCCGTACGCGACCGAGATCGCGATCGTGCCGCCCGCGAAGTTGCGCTGCGTGAAGAGGCGCAGGTCGACGATCGGGTTCTTCTCGGTGAGCTCCCATACGAGGAAGAATGCGAAGCCGACCAGCGCGACGATGCCGAGCGCGACGACCATGGGCGAATTGAACCAGTCGAGGTCCTTGCCCTTGTCGAGCATGATCTGCAGCGATGCGACCCAGATCACGAGCAGCACGAGTCCGACCGTGTCGATCGGCAGCCGGCGCGAGGCCGATTCGCGATCGCGGAACACGAGCCACGTGACCGCCGCCGCGAAGAAGCCGACCGGAATGTTGATGTAGAAGATCCACGACCAGTTGTAGTCGTAGGTGATCCAGCCGCCCAGCGACGGGCCTGCGATCGGGCCGACCAGCGCCGTCATCGACCATAGCGCGAGCGCGCTCGACGATTTCTGCCGCGGCCATGCACCGAGCAGCAGCGCCTGCGACAGCGGCGCGAGCGGGCCCGCAACCGCACCCTGCAGGATCCGGGCGGCGAGCAGCATCGGCAGGTTCGGCGCGATCCCGCACAGCCACGATGCGAACACGAACAGCAGGATCGACGCGACGAACAGCCGGACCTGGCCGAAGCGCTGCGTGAGCCAGCCCGTCAGCGGAATCGACACCGCGTTCGCCGCTGCGAAGATCGTGATCACCCACGTGCCTTCGTCGACCGACACGCCGAGATCGCCCGAGATCGTCGGGATCGCGACGTTCGCGATCGACGAGTCGAGCACGTTCATGAACATCGCGAGCGACACCGCGATCGTGCCGATCGCGAGCCGGCCGCCCGACAACGGGCCTGGGGAGGACGGAGAGGACATGCGGTTCCTGCGTGAAGAAGGGGGATCGTGGCGGCGCGCACGCGTCTCCGCGACCGCGCAGGCGCGTACGCGCGACGCCTGCGCGGTTGCGCCGCGAAACGGACGGAAACCCGCCGCGCGCGATGTGCGCCCCGTCGGCGGGGCACCGCGTGCAGCAGGCGGCTGGATCGGATGCACGAAGCCGTGAGCGGCCTCGGAACGGCGGGAGGGCGGCGGTCAGGAAGGCGCGACGCGCATGACGCGTCTGCGGGCGGCGCTCAGGCGGCCGCGGTCGTGGTCGTTTTGCATCGACACAGGCTAATGATGCGGCGCGCGACCATCAACTGGCCCCGGCTCATCAATCGATTGCGCCGTGCGCAATAATCGGCCCGCGAACCGGACGCTCACGGCGCGGCGCGCCATCCGGTGAACACCTCCGCGAGGAAATCGACGAAGGCGCGCACCTTGCTGTCGAGCGTCGCGCGCCGCGGGTAGAGCACGTGCAGCTCGACGTCGTCGCTGCGGTGCCAGTCGGGCAGCACGATTTCGAGTTCGTTCCGTTCGAGCCGACGGCCCGTGTAGTGCGTCGAGATCAACGCGATACCGCCGCCGCTCGCGGCCTGGCGCAACACCGTCACCGATTCGTTCGTGATCAGTACCGGCCGCACCGGCACGTCGGCCACTTCGCCGGCCACGTTGGTGAGCCGCAGCGTCAGGCCCGGCGCGTCGCGTCCGACCAGCAGCAGGTCGTGCTGCGCGAGGTCGTGCGGCGTGCACGGCCGGCCGACGCGATCGAGATAGGCGGGACTCGCCGCGAGCTTCGCCTGCGACCAGCCGAGCGAGCGCGCGACGTAGCTGGAATCGGTCAGCACGCCCGCGCGCAGGGCGACGTCGAAGCCGTGCTCGACCAGGTCGAGCGGGTTGTTGTCGTAGATCAGCACGAGCTGGACCAGCGGATAGCGCCGGCGAAACTCGGCGAGCGCCGGCTCCAGTTCGAAGAGGCCGATCGAGTAGGGCACCAGCACGCGCAGCGTGCCTTCCGGCGCGGTGCGCAGCGCGCGGGCCTGGCGATCGGCGTCGAGCAGGATTTCCTCGGCGCGCAGGCAGCGCTCGTAGTAGTCGCGCCCGGCCTCGGTAACGGACACGCGGCGCGTGGTGCGGTACAGCAGCTGCACGCCGAGGTCGTCTTCGAGCTGCTTGACCTTGCGGCTCACGCGGCTGAGCGGCATGTCGAGGAGCGTGGCGGCGGCGGTGAAGCTGCCGCGTTCCACCACGCGCAGGAAGATCCGGATGCTGTCGAAGTCCATGAAAAATGCCTGAAGGGTCGGCCTCCGCGCATCTTAGCGTTCCCGCGGCGATTCCTGTCGGTCGCGCCGATTATCCTGCCAGGTGCAATAACGCATCCCGCCGGGGCGTCTTAGTGGCCGAGCCGCGCAATCGTATGCTCGCCGCATGAAATTCGCGCTCCCCAACCTGCCGCCGTTCGCGGCCGTCCGTACCGCGCTGCG
Organism: Burkholderia pseudomultivorans; assembly: GCF_001718415.1. Lineage (NCBI taxonomy): Bacteria > Pseudomonadati > Pseudomonadota > Betaproteobacteria > Burkholderiales > Burkholderiaceae > Burkholderia > Burkholderia pseudomultivorans. The sequence goes on from NZ_CP013377.1 coordinate 1,216,608, forward strand.
CGACGCATGCCCGACGCTGCCGCCCGGCGCGCTCGGCTTCGCGCTGCGCAATACGGCCGCCTCGCTGCTTGCCCTCTATATCGCGTTCCGGATGAATCTCGACGACCCGAAATGGGCCGCGTCGACCGTCTGGATCGTGGCGCAAGGCAGCCGCGGAATGGGGCTGTCGAAGAGTCAGTACCGGATTCTCGGCACCGCGGTCGGTGCGGTGGTCGCGCTCGTGCTGACCGGCGCGTTCGCGCAGACGCCCGAACTGTTCGTGCCGGCGCTCGCGGGATGGATCGGTCTGTGCGCGGGCGTCGCGACCTTTCTGCGGAATTTTCGCGCGTACGCGGCGGTGCTGGCGGGCTACACGGCGGCCATCATCGCGATGGACGCGGTGTCCGCGCCGCTGCACGCGTTCGACATCGCCACCGCGCGGTTCCTGTACGTGGTGGTCGGCATCCTGTGCGGCGCGGCGTTCGAGACGGTGTTCGCTCCGGGCTCGCCGCTGCGCGACGTGCGCGCGCGGTTCGCGAACTATCTGCGGCACGCGGCCGCCGTCGGCGCGGGCGCGCTGCGCCGCGAGCCGAACGGCGCGGCCGTGCATCGGCTGTTCGCCGACGCGCTCGAGCTCGACACGGCGGCCGAGTATGCGGCCGCGGGCGCGCCGCCGGTGCGCAACGCGATCGGCCATCTGCGCACCGCGGTGCTGGGCGTGCTGTCCGCGCAGGCCGCGGGGCAGGCGCTGCGCGAGCATGCGGCGCGCAGCGGCGGCGAGCCGGAGCCGCTGGTTGCCGATGCCGCGCGCGTGCTCGACGGCGTGGCCGCATCGGCCGAGGCGGGGCCGGAGATGTCGGCGCTGCGCACGCGCGTAAACGACGCGTTGCGCGCCGAAGCCGCCGAGCCGGTCGGTTCGGACCCGTCGCGCCTGCTCACGCTCGACCGGCTCGCGGCGGTGCTCGCCGGGTTCGAGCGCGCGTTTGCGGGCAAGACGCTGATCGACCGGGAGCAGCGGCCGACGTCGCGCGTCCGCTATGCGTACCATCGGGACGCGGTGCTTGCGTGGCACAACGGCATTCGCGCATTCGTCGCGGTGCTGGCCGCGGCGGCGATCTGGATCGTCAGCGCGTGGCCGTCGGGCGGCGGTTTCGTCGCGATCACGGGCGTGGTCTGCGCGCTGTTCTCGACGCGCCCGAATTCGGTAAGCGCCACCGTCGGCTTCCTGAAAGGGGCAGCCTGCGCGGCGGTCGCGGGCGCGCTCTGCAATTTCGTGCTGCTGCCGGCGGTGTCGGGTTTCGAGATGCTCGCCTACATCCTCGGCGTGTTCATGATCGGCACCGGGATCGCGATGCGCAATCCGCGCACGGCCGGTATCGGCAGCGGCTTCTCGATCTTCTTCTGGAATTTCACGTCGCCGGACAATACCGCGCGCATCGGCGACGCCGCATTCCTGAACTCGGCGCTCGCGACGCTGCTCGGCATCGCATTCGGCGCGCTGGTGTTCGCACTGGTGTTTCCCGGCGACCCCGGCGGGAGCCGGCGTCGCATGCATCGCGCCGTGCGCCGCGATCTCGCGAGCCTGGCCCGCGATCCGCACAAGTGGCGCGAGAGCGCATGGCTGAGCCGCACGGCCGACCGTCTCGCGCGCGCGTTCGGCTTCGCGGGCAGCTTGCCGCAGGCCGTCATCGAGCGTGATCTGCGCGACCTGCTCGCGACCTGGACGATTGGCGACAGCCTGCTGGCGCTGGCCGCACTGGCGGCGCGCGAACCGGCCGCGCGCCGGGCCGTGGCGGTGGTGCGGGGGCGGATCGGGCGGCAGGAGTTCGCCCGGATCGAACGAGCCTGCGACGCAGCGGCCCGCGCGCTGCGACGGCGCGTGGCCGATCTCGACAGCGACGACGGGCGCGTGCTGCTGTCCGGCGTCGTGCTGCTGCGGACGATCGCAGACGCGGTCGCTGCGCACGGCGAGTTCCTGTGCGATCGACGTGATCGACGCGATTGACGCGAACCAGGCGACCCAGGCGCCTTAGCTGAGCCGATACGCCTTGCCGGGCATCACTTCCGCCGGCAGCGGCTCGCGGTTCAGTTCGAGCAGCGTGCGCTCGATCTGCCGCGTGATCGCATCGAGCGCGAGATGGTTCGGCCCGTCGCCGAACGGCTCGGCGATCGCATGCGCGATCGCGTCGAGCGCGATCAGCGTGTAAGCGACGAACACGGTGACGAACGGCGTCGCCGCGCCGATCGAATCGACGAGGCCGAACGGCAGCAGTACGCAGTACGCGTAGATGGTCCGGTGCAGCAGCACGTCGTACGAGAACGGGATCGGCGTCGACGCGATGCGCTCGCAGCCGCTGACCATCGACACGAGATCGTCGAGGCGCGCATCGAGCATCCACAATCGCGTGTCGGCGAGGCGGCCCGCGTCGGCGCGCGCCGCGAAGGTCGCGCGCAGTTCGTGCACGATCGCGACGGGACGAAACCGCGCGGCGGCGATGCGCGCGTGGGTCGCGTCGTCGAGCAGCGGGCGCAGGTCGTCGACCGGATCGGTGCCGCGCAACTGGTGCTTGAGCGCATGGACGAACGCGATGACCGTGCGCACGAACGCGCGTCGCTCGCGTGCGTCGGGCGGAACCGCGCCGTAGCAGAGCGCCTGCGACGTCAGCGTGCGCGCGGCGGTCAGCACGCCGCCCCACAGCTGCCGCGCCTCGCGGTAGCGGTCGTAGCTCGCGTTGTTGCGAAACCCCGCGAAGATCGCGAGCGTCAGGCCGATCAGCGTGAACGGCGTCGGGTTCAGCGGCACCTTCTCGCCGAGCACGCGGCCGCCGCCCCAGACCGCGACCAGGCTGATGACGAGCGTCAGCACGAGCTGCGGCAGGATCGTCGGCAGCACCGAGCCGTTCCAGACCAGCAGCATGCGCAGCCAGTGCTCGCGCGGGCGAACGATCATCGCGGCGCTCCGTCAGGCGGCGATCGAGGCCGGCGCGGCCGCGCGATGCAGCAGCACCGGGATCGACTTCGAGGTCGGCGTGTTGCACACGTCGCCGACGCTGTCGAGCGGCACCAGCGGGTTCGTTTCCGGGTAGTACGCGCCGATGCAGCCGCGCGGGATGTCGTATTCGACGAGCAGGAAGCCGTCCGCGCGCCGCTCGATGCCGTCGTGCCACACGGTTTCCATGTCCACCCATTCGCCGGCCTTCAGCCCCAGCATCGCGAGATCGTCGCGGTTCGCGAACACCACGCGGCGCTGCCCGAACACGCCGCGATAGCGGTCGTCGAGCCCGTACACGGTCGTGTTGTACTGGTCGTGCGAGCGTGTGGTCATCAGCGTCATCAGGCGCTCGCCGTGCAGCGCGCGGGCGCGCTGGATCGGCGTGTCGGTCGGCAGCGCATGCGCGATGAAGTTCGCCTTGCCGGTCGGCGTCAGCCATTCGCGGTCGCGCGACGCGACCCGCAGGTGGAAGCCGCCCGGCCGCGCGATGCGCGCGTTGTAGTCGTAGAAGCCGTCGAGGGTCGCCTCGATCGCGTCGCGGATCTTCGCGTAGTCGTCCTTGTACGCGAGCCAGTCGATCTTGTCGCTGCCGAACAGCGCGTGGCCTAGGTGCGCGACGATCGCCGGTTCCGACATCAGGTTCGGCGACGCCGGCTTGTTCATCCCGTACGACACGTGCACCATGCTCATCGAGTCCTCGACCGTCACGCCTTGCGGCACGTTGTCCTGCAGGTCGATCTCGGTGCGGCCGAGCGTCGGCAGGATCAGCGCGTCGCGGCCGTGCACGAGGTGGCTGCGGTTGAGCTTGGTCGTGATGTGCACGGTGAGGTCGCAGCGGCGCATGCCTTCCCAGGTGCGCGGCGTGTCGGGCGTCGCCATCGCGAAGTTGCCGCCCAGGCCGATCAGCACCTTCACGCGGCCTTCGAGCATCGCCTCGATCGTCTCGACGACGTCGTAGCCGTGATGGCGCGGCGGCTCGAAGTCGAACACGCGGCCGAGCCGGTCGAGGAAGGCCTGCGTCGGCTTTTCCTCGATGCCGACCGTGCGGTTGCCCTGCACGTTCGAGTGGCCGCGCACCGGGCACAGGCCCGCGCCGGGGCGGCCGATGTTGCCGCGCATCAGCATCAGGTTGGTCAGCATCTGCACGGTCGCGACCGAATGCTTGTGCTGCGTGATGCCCATCCCCCAGGTCGCGATCACGCGTTCGCTGCGTGCGTAGCGTTGCGCGAGGCCGTCGATCTGCTCGTACGGCACGCCGCTCTCGGCGGTCAGCGCGGCCCAGCTTTCGCGGCGCAGATCGTCGGCGAATGCGTCGAAGCCGGCCGTGTGCTCGTCGATGAACGCGATGTCGAGTACGCGCGATGCGCCGGCGGCGCGCGCGGCGTCGTCGAGTTCGAGCACGCGTTTCGCGATGCCCTTGATCAGCGCGAAATCGCCGCCGATGGTCGGCTGGATGAACGTCGATGCGATCCGGGTGCCCGACATCGTCAGCATTTCGAGCGGGCTTTGCGGATCGGCGAAGCGCTCGAGCCCGCGTTCCTTCAGCGGGTTGATCGACACGATCGTCGCGCCGCGCTTAGCGCATTCGCGCAGCTCGCCGAGCATGCGCGGATGGTTGGTCGCCGGGTTCTGGCCGAAGATCAGCAGCGTGTCTGCGTGCTCGAAATCGTCGAGCGTGACGGTGCCCTTGCCGACGCCGACCGACGCCGGCAGCCCGCGGCTGGTCGCCTCGTGGCACATGTTCGAGCAGTCGGGGAAATTGTTCGTGCCGTACCGCCGCACCAGCAACTGATACAGGAACGCCGCTTCGTTGCTCGCGCGGCCCGACGTGTAGAACGCGGCCTGGTTCGGGTCGGGCAGCGCGCGCAGGTGGCGCGCGATCAGCGCGAACGCCTCGTCCCACGCGATCGGCACGTAGCGGTCGGTCTGCGCGTCGTACACCATCGGATCGGTGAGCCGGCCGTGCTGCTCGAGTTCGAAGTCCGACTGTTCGAGCAGCTCGGTTACCGTGTGCGCGGCGAAGAACGCGGGCGTCACGCGCTTGCTGGTCGCTTCGGCCGCGACGGCCTTCACGCCGTTCTCGCAGAATTCGAAGGTCGACGCGTGCTGGCGATCGGGCCATGCGCAGCCGGGGCAGTCGAAGCCGTCCGGCTGGTTCTGGCGCAGCAGCGTGCGGTAGTTGCCGCCGGCGACCTTTTCCTTGATCAGGTTGATCGTGACGGCTTTCAGCGCGCCCCAGCCAGCGGCGGGATGGGTATAGGGCTCGATGCGCGCGGTGGCGGATTTCTTTTTCATGATGCTGCGTGAGTCGGGATCGATGGGTGCAGAGTACGTGGGGCGCCCCGGCGGCTGTGTGTACACCTGTTCACTTCAAAAAAGAGTACAGTTTCGCCAACTTGCACAGTGCGGATCGCAACTGTGTTGCTGAAAGGTATTTGAAGGGGAGGCGGGTGAAGCGTTACGAACAACTGGCCGACGAGCTTCACGCGCAGATCGAGCGCGGCGTGTACCGGCCCGGCGAGCGGATTCCGTCGGTGCGTCAGGCGAGCCGGCAGCAGCAGCTCAGCGTGACGACCGTGCTGCGCGCGTATCTCGTGCTGGAAAGTCGCGGCCTGATCGAAAGCCGGCCGCAGTCCGGCTATTTCGTGCGCGCGCGGACGGCGGAGCCGGCCGGGGCCGAACTGCACGCGTCGGCGCCGGCCGCCGAGCCGTCGGCGGTGGACGTGAGCCGGCTCGTGCTGTCGACGCTGCGCTCGATCGCGCGCGACGACGCGGTGCCGCTCGGTTCGCCGTATCCCGATGCGTCGCAGTTTCCGGTGCAGAAGCTCGCGCGCTATGCACAGACAATCGGGCGCCGCCGCACGCGCTGGGGCGTGATCGACGACCTGCCGCCCGGCAACCTCGAACTGATCCGCCAGATCGCGCGCCGCTACGCGGAGCGCGGGATCGCGGTCGAGCCCGGCGAGATCGTGATGACGATCGGCGCGACCGAGGCGATCAACCTGTGCCTGCAGGCCGTCGCGAAGCCGGGCGACACGATCGCGGTCGAATCGCCGACGTTCTATGCGATGCTGCACGCGATCGAGCGGCTGGGCATGCGCGCGCTCGAAGTCGCGACGCATCCGGTCGACGGCATCGATCTCGATGCGCTCGAACGGATCCTCGAACGCGAGCGCATCGCCGCGTGCATGGTGATGCCGAACTTCCAGAATCCGCTCGGCTTCCAGATGTCCGATGCGCGCAAGCGCGCGCTCGTCGAACTGCTCGCGAAGCATGGCGTGCCGGCGATCGAGAGCGACGTCTATCACGAGCTGCACTACGGCGAGGCGACGCCGAGCGCGCTGAAATCGTTCGACCGCGACGGGCTGGTGCTGCACTGCGCGTCGTTCACGAAGAGCCTGTCGCCGCGCTACCGGATCGGCTGGGCGATGCCGGGGCGCTATCGCGACCAGGTCGAGAAGCTGAAATTCCTGAACACGCTCGCGACGCCGGCGATCGAGCAACTGGCGATCGCGGAGTATCTGAAGCACGACGGCTACGATTTCCATCTGCGACGGATGCGCAAGCAGTATGCGCAGCAGGCGAGCCTGATGAGCGCGATGGTGCGGCGGTTCTTTCCGGAGGGCACGCGGCTGTCGCAGCCGCAGGGCGGCTACGTGCTGTGGGTCGAGCTGCCGCGGCAGGTCGACGCGATGAAGCTGTACGGGCTCGCGCTCGCGCAGCGGATCACGGTCGGGCCCGGGCACATGTTCTCGGCGAGCGGCGATTACCGGCACTTCATCCGGCTCAACTACAGCTATCCGTGGTCGCGGCAGATCGAGGATGCGCTGAAGGTGCTGGGGCGGCTCGCGGTGGAGTGTGCGGGCGGGTGAGGGGGGCCGTGGCCGATGAATCGTCTTGCCCCGCCTCAACGCGATCCGCTGCGTACCCGCGCTCGATGCGGATCGTCATGCAACGCCTTCCGCACCCCGCCACGAATTACTTCGCGTGCGCGCCTTGCGCCTCGAGCCGCGCCGCATCCGCACGCGGCACCGCAGCCGTCATCTGCCGCATGTCGAACCCCGACGGATGCTGGTACACGCGCAGCCCGAACTCCGGCAGCACCGCGATCAGATGGTCGAACAGGTCGGCCTGGATGGTCTCGTAGTCGACCCACGTCGTCGTGTCGGTAAAGCAGTACAGTTCGAGCGGAATGCCCTCGGCGGTGAGCGGCAGTTGCCGCGCCATGCAGGTCATGTCGCGGCGGATCCGCGGATGCCACTGCAAATAGTTCGCGACGTACGCGCGGAACGTGCCGAGGTTCGTCAGCTGACGGCGATTGGCCGGACAATCGCCGGCGCTGCCAAGCGCGCCGTTCCATTGCGTGATCGCGTCGACCTTGTCCTCGAGGTAATCCTTCAGCAGCGTCAGGCGTTCGAGCCGTTCGATCTCGTCGTTGCCGAGAAAGCGCACGCTGGTCGCGTCGATGAACAGTGCGCGCTTGATGCGGCGGCCGCCCGCTTCGGTCATCCCGCGCCAGTTCTGGTAGCTCTCGGTGATCAGCTTCCAGGTCGGCACGGTGATGATCGTGTGATCGAAGTTCGCGACCTTGACGGTGTTCAGCGTGATGTCGATCACGGTGCCGTCCGCGCCGGCCGACGGCATCGTGATCCAGTCGCCGATCCGCAGCATGTCGTTCGACGACAGCTGCACGCCCGCCACGAGGCCGAGCAGCGTGTCCTTGAAGATCAGCATCAGCACCGCCGACATCGCGCCGATGCCCGACAGCAGCAGGCCGATCTGCTTGCCGGTCGCGTCGCCGATCACGACCAGCGCGGCGGTGATGAACATCACGAGCTTGACGAGCTGCATCGCGCCTTTCAGCGACAGGCGCGGCTGGTCGCGCCGGCTCGCGCGGTAGGTGTGCTCCAGCGCGGACAGCGTGGCGCTGATCGTCATCGTGACGAGGAACACGATCAGCGCGAACAGCACCTTGTCGGCGGCCAGCGCGGCGGCGTCCGGAATGCCGGGCACCGCGCCGAGCCCGAGCTTGATCACGACGAACGGGACGATGCGGTTCAGCCATTTGAACGCGCCGAACTCGAACAGCGCGTCGTCGACGCGCGTGGCCGACAGCCGCGCGAGCCGCGCGACGACGCGAAACAGCAGGAAATGGACGGCCGCGGTGACGGCGCCGGCGGCGGCGAGCAGGACGAGGGTGCCGACGAGCGGCGCAAACCAGGTTTCGTGCAGGGTCATAAGGGCAGGCGGGATCCTTCTTGTGCGTTGAATCGGCGCCGCGATGCGGCGCGTGCCCGATGAAGGGCATCTGAAAGGGACCACGATTGTGCCATCGGGTTCCGGGTGCGTGCAGCGACGTCGGGCCGGCCGCGATGGACGGCCGCACTTGCCATCCGATGCCTGCCCGGGGCACGATGCGCGAACGACTTCGCCGCTCTTCACCACGCATGCCCGATTCCAGTACCCGCCCGTCGCCAGGCATACGCCTGCTGAAAGGGATTCTCCCGGTCCGCCGCGCGGCGGCGATTCGCGACATCTTTGCGGGCTTCTCTCTCGCGTCGATGGACATTCCGCAAGTGCTCGGCTATGCGCGCATTGCCGGGATGCCGGCCGTCACGGGCCTTTACACGGTGTTCCTGCCGCTCGTTGCGTTCGCCGTGTTCGGCGCGTCGCGTCACCTGGTGGTCGCCGCCGATTCGGCGACCGCGACCATTTTCGCGAGCCGCCTGTCGTCGATGGCGCCGGCCGGCAGCGCCGACTATGCGGCGCTGGCCGGCATGGTCGCACTGCTGACCGCCGCGATGCTGCTGCTCGCGCGCCTCTTCAAGCTCGGCTTTCTTGCCGATTTCCTGTCGCGCACGGTGCTGGTGGGGTTTCTCGCGGGCGTCGGCGTACAGGTGTCGATCGCGATGCTCGGCGACATGCTCGGGCTGGCCGTGCCGTATCCGGCTTCGCGCAGCGTCGCGCAATTCGACTATGTCGTCACGCATCTCGCGCAGCTGCATCGGCCGACCTTCGCGCTCGCCGCGCTCGTGGTCGTCGCGATCCTCGCCTGCAAGCGCTTCGTGCCGCGCTTTCCGATGCCGATGATCGCGGTCGCGGGCAGCATCGCGGCGAGCCATGCATTCGGCTTTTCCGCGCACGGCATTGCCGTGCTCGGCCCCGTCGCGGGCGGGCTGCCGCCGTTGCGCTGGCCGTCCGTCACGTGGCAGCAGTTTCTCGATCTGGTGCCGGTCGCCGCGTCGTGCTTCGTGATGATCATTGCGCAAAGCGCGGCGGCGGCGCGCGTGTTCGCGCAGCAGTACGGCGAGGACGTCGACACCAATGCCGACATCCTCGGGCTCGCGGCCGCGAATGCGGCGGCCGCGGTCGGCGGCGCGTTCGTCGTCAACGGCAGCCCGACGCAGACCGCGATGGCCGACGGCGCGGGCGTGCGCAGCCAGGTCGGACATCTCGCGTTCGCGGCCGTCGTGGCGATCGTGCTGCTGTTCCTGAGCCCGATGCTGCAGTATCTGCCGCACGCGGTGCTGGCCGGCATCGTGTTGACGATCGCGCTGGGGCTGATCAACGTGCGCAGCCTCGCCGCGATCCGTAGCGAAAGCCCCGGCGAATTCACGCTCGCACTCGTGACGGCCACGGCCGTCGTGACGGTCGGCGTCGAGCACGGCATTCTGCTCGCGGTCGCGCTGTCGCTGATGCGGCATGTGCGCCACAGCTACCAGCCGCATACGATGGTGCTCGAGCCCGCCGCCGGCAACGGACGCTGGCTGCCGGTGCCCGCGCGGCCCGGCGCGATGACCGCGCCCGGGCTGATCGTCTACCGGTTCGGCTCCGACCTGTTCTTCGCGAACGACCACCGGTTTGCGGCCGAGGTCAGCGAACTCGTCGACGCGGCGCCGGAACCGCTGCGCTGGTTCATCGTCGACGCGGGCGCAATCACCGATCTCGACTATTCGGCCGCGCGGACGCTGACCGATCTCGTCCGCGGCCTGCATGCGCGGCGCATCGGCGTGCTGTTCGGGCGCGTCAACCGCTACCTGCATGCGGACATGGATCGTCACCGCATCACCGACGTCGTCGGCGCATCGTGCATCTTCCCGACGCTGCACCAGGCGCTGGAGGCTGCCGGCGTGAAGTCCGCGCCGCAGGAGCCGGGCGTCGTGTAGCGCGTAGCGGCGCTAGGCGGCCGCGCGCAGGCGCGCGAAGCCGTTGCGCAGGTGACGGGCCAGTTCGGTTGCGGCGCGGCCGGCGCGTTCAGCGCGAGCCGCTTGACGCCGGTGCCGCGCGACGCCCGCCCGCGCCGGCCGACCACAACGGCAAGCGAAGCGCGGTAACGAAACTCGACGCGTGCAGCATGCACAGCAGGCCGAACGCCCAGGCATAAGCGGTCCCGTGCGCGCTGCCGCCCGCTGCGTGATCGGCCTGCAGCCGCCATGCGAGAAACAGCGTGCAGAGCGTCGTAAACGTCGGGCCGCCGAGGCGCTGCACGATATTGAGCGACGTGGTCGCCATCGGCAGGTCGCGGCGTTCGACCGATGCATAAGCGGCGGTAATCGACGGTGCGCCGATCTCGCTCTGTCCCATCCCGCGCAGGAACAGCGCGGGCACCAGCACGACGGGATCGTAGCCGTGCAGCGCCAGATACGCGAACGGCAGCGTCGCGACCAGCGCGAGCAGCGCGCCGGCGGCAGCGACCCGCCGCACGCCGAAGCGGCCCGTCAGCGCGCCCATCGACGGATAGGTGACGAGCATGCCGAGGCCCATCGGCGCGAGCAGCCAGCCCATCTCGCCGGGCGAGCGGCCGCACGCCTGGATCAGGAACACCGGGATCAGCATCTGGCCGGCGAACAGCGCACCGTTCGACAGGAACTGCGTCGAGGCCGCCGCGCCGAACACCTTGCGGCGAAACAGCGCGAGATCGAGCAGCGCCCGATCGCCCTTGCGCGTTTCGACGCGCAGGAAAGTCGCCAGCAGCAGCGCCGCGCCTGCGAGCGCCGCGATGCCGGACGCCTTGTCGATGCGCTCGACGCCGTACAGGAACAGCACGAGCCCAGGCGACAACAGCGACAGCCCGATCCAGTCGAGCTCGCGCCGCTGCGTCTCTTCGCGATCGCCGGGCAGGAACCAGGCGGCCAGCGCGAGCGCCAGAACGCCGACCGGCAGGTTTACGAGAAACAGCCAGCGCCACGACGTGTGCTGGAGGATCGCGCCGGCGACGACCGGACCGAGGATCGGCGCGAGCAGCACGGGCACGGCCGCGTAGCCGATCACGCGCGCCATCTGCTGGCCCGCGACGCGCGCGATCATCATCTGCGCCATCGGCGCGAGCAGTCCGCCGCTCATGCCCTGCAACACGCGAAATGCAATCAGCGACGGCGCGGACCACGCGAGCCCGCACAGCGCGGACGTCAGCGTGAACGCGGAGAAACACCACAGGTACAGCGCCTTCGCGCCGATCCGGTCGACGAGCCAGCCGCTCAGCGGCAGCACCAGCGTGAGCGCGAGCAGGTAGCCGCTCGTCACCCACTGGATCGTCGAGAGGCTCGTGTGCAGATCCGTCGCGAGGCTCGACAGCGACACGTTGACGATCGTCGCGTCGAGCTGCGACAGCAGCGAGCCGAGCATCGCGACCGCGCTGACCTTCCAGATCGACGGGTCGAGCCGGCCCATCGCGCGGGCCGGTGCGGGTCGCGAACGTTCGTCGCTCACGCGCCGCGCCGGTCGAGCAGCGCGACGATGTCCCCCGCCGAACCCGTCTCGCCGAGGCGCGGGAACACGCGCTCGACGCTGTTCGCGTGGGCGTCCGCGTTGAGGTCGGTCATCGCATCGACGGCGAGCGTCACGTTGTAGCCGAGTTCGTGCGCGTGCCGCGCGGTCGATTCGACGCCGATGCTCGTCGCGACGCCGGCCAGCACGATCTGCGTGACGCCGGCCGCCTTCAGGTGTGCGTCGAGATCGGTGCCGGTGAATGCGCCCCAGGTCTTTTTCGTGACCAGATGGTCGCCGGGCTGCTGGCCCAGTTCGGCGATGAGTTCGGTCCAGTCGGGCGGCAGCGCGTCGAGGCGAACCGACTGCTGCGTGCGGCCCGGTGCGCCGCCCGCGACGTTGACGAGCACGACCGGCAGGTCGCGGCTGCGGAATGCGTCGAGCAGTTCGCGGGTGCGCTCGATCACGCCGCCGACCGGATGCGTGGTGGGCAGTGCGACGATGCCTTTCTGCAGGTCGATGACGACCAGCGCCGTATTCGTGTCGAGACGGGTTGCGCTCATGATGGGGACTCCATGGAAGGGACGGTGGACGGGAAGGGCGCGCGCACGGATGCGGCGGCGTTGCGGCGCGCCGGACTCACTTGTCGCCGATTCGCCGGATCAGCGGGATCGCGGCGGCGAGCGTGCGGATTTCTTCGGGATCGAGCTTCTCGATCGCGGCGCCGAGCCAGCGGTGCTTCGCGGCGCTGCGCTTGCGGCGCGCCTCGAGGCCGGCCGCGGTCAGCAGGAACAGGATCTGGCGACCGTCGGTCGGATGCGGCTCGCGCTCGACGAGACCTTCCTCTTCGAGGCTCGCGAGGATCGCCTTCATCGATTGCGGCTTCATCGACTCGGCGCGGGCGAGATCGGCGGTCGTCATCGGGCCGTTCGATTCGAGCCGCGCGAGCGCGCTCGTCTGCGACATGCCGAGCCCGTCGGACGCGACTTCGGAGCGCAGCCGGCGGATCAGTTGGCCGACGGCGAGGGCCAGGTCGGTGGCGACGGCGTCGGCGGCGAGGTTCGGTTTGCGGGCGGCGTTCATGGAGCGGATCTTAGGATAAGACAGTTAAACTTGCAAGTTTAACTGTCGAGTTGGGTGGCGGAGACGGATGCGTTTCGCCACGAAAGCATGGGGTGGACAGGCCGGCTCAGCGATTGAATCGGTCGGGGCGACGGGCGGCGGACAGACGCCGACCCGTCGACGATTGCAGCGGCAGCGGGCGGCGCGCGCGTCGCGTTCAGCAGGATTCGCTGCCGCGATCGGGCGGCGCGAGCGGCACGACCTCGCTGTTTCTCGGCGTGGCGGCTTCATGCAGCAAGTCGCCGAGATACTGCGCGAGTTCTTCGGCGGCGAGCGTGGACGGGATATGCAGGTCGGCCGGCCGCCGCTTGCCTTCGACGCCGAGATCGAACACGGCCCAGCGGTCGTTTCGGCGGACGACGGCGAGACGGCGTCCGAATGCGTTGAAGCGGTATTCGTCCGGCATCGCATTGCTCCCGAAGATGAATGTGCCGGCCGTCTGCGCGCTTACTGGATCGAGCAGGCCAGCCAGCGATGTATCTTGATCGCATCGCTCGAGACGCCGGCGCGCGTCGGTGCGCCGAGCAGCACGACGGTCGTGCGGCGACCCTTCACGCGCATGCGCATCACGACGCCGTGACCCGATTCGTTGATGAAGCCGGTTTTCTGCAGGCGGATCGGCAGGCGGCGATAGCGGACCAGCGGATCGGAATTCACATACAGCAGCTCGCCGTCGCCGGGGCGCACGGTGGTGGACGTGTCGGTCGAGAAGTAGCGGATCAGCGGATCCTGGGCGGCCGCGCCGACGAGCCGCGCGAGATCCTCGGCCGTCGACACGTTGTGCGGCGACAGCCCGGTCGGCTCCCTGAAATGCGTGTGGCGCATGCCGAGCCGGCGTGCCTCGCGATTCATCGCCTTGACGAACGCGGTGCGGCCGCCCGGATAGTCGCGGCTCAGCGCGGCGGCCGCGCGATTCTCCGACGACATCAGCGCGATATGGAACATGTCGCGGCGCGACAGTTCCGAGCCGACCTGCAGGCGCGAACCGGTGAACTTGATCGTGTCGCGATCGTGCGCGGTGACGCGCAGCACGCCGTTCAGCGGCCGATCGGCATCGCGCGCGACGACCGCCGTCATCAGTTTCGAGATCGATGCGATCGGCCGCACCGTGCGCGAGTTCCGGGCCAGCAGCGGCGTGCCGGAATCGACGTCGAGCACGTAAGTGGCGCGCGAATGGAGCGACCTGACCGCACGCGGGTTGTAGCCGCAGCTCGCGAGCAGGCGCGGTTTCGTGGCGGGATGGGGGCGGGCCGCCGTCGTGCGCTTCGCGCGACGCTGCTGCGGCGCCGGCGCCGCGTGGCGCTTGACGGCATGGTGCTTCACGCGCGGGCGGCGATGCTTGACGGCTTTTTTCTTGCGCTGGGCAGGCTTTTTCTTGACGGTTTTCTTGGCCGCCTTCGCATGCGGCTCGGCATGCGCGGCGCGCTGGGGCGGGTGGCGTTGCGCGGACGATGCATTCGTCGCGAACGCGAGCATCAGGATCGACAACGCGACGAGCAGGGTGGTCCGGGCGAGAGTCAGGCGCGCGATGAGGCCGGTCAAGCGAAAGTCTCCTTTTCACGCGCGACGAGGCAGCGTGGCATGGTTGAGCGGTCAGGGGGTGCGGAAAATTATACGGTCGATCGCGCGGCGATGACGATGGAAAGCGGGAAAAGATGCGATATTTCGCGGATTTCGGGCGTTTTTACTGTCGTGCGGATGAGGCGGGCGGCGCAATGCGGGCCAACGCCCGCGCGATGCGGAGGAGTGCGACGCGATCGCGGGGCGATCGCGCGGCCGGCTTCAGCGCGGCCAGTTCCGCCGCGACACGACCGCGAAGCTGATCGCGATCGAACCGGTGACGGGGCGTGGCGGCGCGTCGTTCATAGCGTCGATCGCGTCGCCGAAGCGGAAGCGGTGGCGGCCGTCGACACGCCCTGCGCGTTCGGTGCGGCGTTTTGGCGCAGGCGTATCGGTCGCCGCGACGGCGGCGCACGATGTCTCGGTCGGGCATTCACATACGGGATCCAGCGACATGGCGGGCGGTTCCGGAAAGGGCATGCCCGTATTGAACGTCATGCAATTCAATCAGTAAAATGAATATTTCGGTCGTTTCGATTCCCTTCGAGAATGGAACTGAAGCTGCTGAGAACGTTTCTGACCGTCACCGAGCTGTGCCATTTCAGCCGGGCGGCCGATGCGCTGCACATGAGCCAGCCGGCGCTGAGCAAGCAGATCGGCGCACTCGAAGCGAGCCTCGGCGGCAAGCTGTTCGAGCGCGGGCGGCATGGCGCGGAACTGACGCCGTTCGGCGAGCGCTTCCTGCCCGATGCGCAGGCGCTGGTGCGCGACGCGGACGAGATCCTGGCGCGCGCACGCGAAGCGACCAGCGGCCAGCGCGGGCATCTGCGGCTCGGCATCTGCCTGTCGGTGCTGACGCTGGTGCCGCGGCTCGTCGCGGAGTTTCGCCGGCTGAATCCGGGCATCGCGGTCACGCTGAGCGACCTGTCGTCCGCCGAGCAGACGCGCCGGCTGCGCGCGGGCAAGCTCGAGGCCGGTTTCCTGCGCCTGCCGTCCGACGACGGGCTGTCGTCGTTCAAGGTGATCGACGAAGGGCTGGCGCTGGCGGTGCCGCCGCATCTGGGCCTCACGCGCGTGCCGGCCGATCTCGATACGCTCAACGCGCTCGGCTTCATCGCACTGCAGCGCGCACGCGGCCCGGGCCTTGCCGCGCAGATCGACCGCTGGTGCGTCGAGCGCCGGTTCGTGCCGCACGTGACGCAGCAGGCCGAGGATGTGCAGTCGGTGCTGACCTCGGTCGCGGCCGGCGTCGGCGTCGCATTCATCCCGTCGCGTGCGCAATACCTGCTGCGCGATGCGACGGTGCTGCCGCTCGGCGGCAAGGAGGCGAAATGGCGCGTGGGGCTCGCGTGGCTGTCCGGCCGCGACGATCCGGTCACGACGCGTTTCGTGACGTTCATGCGCGCCGCGCTGAAAGCGCCAGGCAGGCGCGCGTGAACGACGCGGTATAGTGTCCGCGACCGGCGCACGGTGCGCGGTCGCATGCCGGACGATGTCCCGGTCCTGCCGAAACCCGAAGCCATGACGACTCCCGAATCCGACCAATCCCCGCTCGACCCCGCGCTCGTCGCGACGCTCGCGACCCTGAACGACGCCGCGAGCGATCCGGCCGGCAAGCCGTGGTCGCTGCCGAAGATCGCGAAGCGCGCGCAGCTGCCGATGAGCACGCTGCGCCGCGTGCTGACGCAGCTCGACGCGGCCGGCCTCACCGCGACGACATTGAACGAGGACGGCACCGGCAGCGCCGCGCTGACCGACGAAGGGTGCGCGGTGTGCGCGCAATTGTTCGGCGCGAACGACGCCCGCTGAAGGAAACGGGCCGCCGAGGCGACCCGTCGATGCTTCGATGCGCGATGCCGGCGCGTCACTGTTGCGCGGTGACGGCCGTCATCGCCAGAGGCTCAGAACCACTGCCGGTAGCGGCGCACGTAGATCGTCTTGACGATCTGCGCGAGCAGGATGTAGCCGACCATCGTCGCGCCGAGCCACAGCCAGTAGCTGCCCGGCAGGTGCATGAAGCCGAGCGCGTCCGCGAACGGCGAGAACGGCAGCCAGCAGCCGATCGCGATCGCCGTGAACGTCGACAGCAGCACCGGCAGCGACGCCGTGCTCTGCAGGAACGGGATCTTCTGCGTGCGCAGCAGGTGCACGACGAGCGTCTGCGACACGAGGCTCTCGATGAACCAGCCCGAATTCATCACGATCTGGCCGCCCGAGCCGCCGTGCAGGTGATACAGCGCGCCCGCGCCGAACGCCGACCACATCAGCAGGTACGTCGTGATGTCGAAGACCGACGACGTCGGCCCGACCCACAGCATGAAGCGGCCGATGTTGCCGGCTTCCCACTTGCGCGGCTGCTTCAGGAACTCGGGGTCCATCCGGTCCCACGGCAGCAGCATCTGCGACGTGTCGTAGATCAGGTTCAAGACCAGCAGCTGCGTCGCGAGCATCGGCTCCCACGGCAGGAACGCGCTGGCGACCAGCACCGAGAACACGTTGCCGAAGTTCGAGCTCGCGGTCATGTTCA
This sequence comes from Burkholderia pseudomultivorans, assembly GCF_001718415.1. Lineage (NCBI taxonomy): Bacteria > Pseudomonadati > Pseudomonadota > Betaproteobacteria > Burkholderiales > Burkholderiaceae > Burkholderia > Burkholderia pseudomultivorans. The sequence goes on from NZ_CP013377.1 coordinate 1,233,494, forward strand.
GGTACTTGAGGATGTTGCCGAACGTCTCGCGGCCCTTGATCACGCCTTCCTCGAGCACCATCAGGCTCTTTTCGAGCAGGATGATGTCGGCGGTTTCCTTGGCGATGTCGGCGCCGCTGTCGACCGAGATGCCGACGTCGGCGTCGCGCAGCGCGGGCGCGTCGTTGATGCCGTCGCCGAGGAAGCCGACCGTGTGGCCGTTCGCCTGCAGCGCCTTGACGATGCGCGCCTTCTGCAGCGGCGTGAGCTTCGCGAACACGGTCGTGCGCTCGACGACCCGCGCGAGCGTTGCGTCGTCGAGCGCCTCGATTTCCGTGCCGAGCATCGGCTTGCCCGGTTCGAGGCCGACCTGGCGGCAGACCTTGATCGTGACGGTCGGGTTGTCGCCCGTCAGCACCTTCACCGCGACACCGTTCTCGCGCAGCGCGGCGAGCGCCGGCGCGGCCGATTCCTTCGGCGGATCGAGGAAGGTCAGGAAGCCGCGCACGACGAGGTCGCGCTCGTCGGCGGTGCGGTACTGCTCGCGTTCGTCGCCGCGCGCGATCGTGCGCGTCGCGAGCACGAGCACGCGGAAGCCGTCCTCGTTGTACGCGTTCGCCTGTTCGAGCAGCCGTTTGCGCGCGACGAAGTCGAGCGGGCGCACGCCGTCCTCGTCCTGCACGTGCGTGGACACCGCCAGCATTTCCTCGACCGCGCCCTTGCAGATCAGCAGGTGCGCGCCGCGCGCATCCTCGACGACGACCGACAGGCGGCGCCGCACGAAGTCGAACGGCAGTTCGTCGATCTTTCGGTAGCCGTGCGGCTTCGCGCGCTCGCCGATCTCGTCGGCGCGCGCGACGATCGCGATGTCGATCAGGTTCTTCTGGCCGCTCTGGTGGAAGCTGTTCAGCCAGCCGAGGCGCATGATCTCCTCGTTCCGGTGGCCGGACAGGTCGAGATGGTGTTCGAGGATGATCCGGTCCTGCGTCAGCGTGCCGGTCTTGTCGGTGCACAGCACGTCCATCGCGCCGAAGTTCTGCACCGAGTTCAGCCGCTTGACGACGACCTTGCGGCGCGCCATCGCGACCGCGCCGCGCGCGAGGTTCGCGCTGACGATCATCGGCAGCATCTCGGGCGTGAGGCCGACGGCCACCGCGAGCGCGAACGTGAGCGCACTCAGCCAGTCGCCCTTGGTCAGCCCGTTGATCAGGAACACGACCGGCACCATCACGAACATGAACCGGATCAGCAGCCAGCTCACGCTCGACACGCCGCGATCGAAACTCGTCTCGATGCGCTTGTGGCTCACGACGTTGCGCGCGAGCGAGCCGAAGTAGGTGTCCTCGCCCGTCGCGACGACGACGGCCGTCGCGGTGCCGCTGACGACGTTGGTGCCCATGAAGCACACGTTCTCGAGATCGAGCAGCGAAGCCGATGCGTCGTTCGCCGCGCCGGCCGCGCGCGTGCTCGCGGATTTGCCGGCGACCGCGCCGAGCGTGTCGTACTTCTCGACGGGCAGCGCTTCGCCGGTCAGCACGGCCTGGCTGATGAACAGGTCGCGCGACGACAGCAGGCGCACGTCGGCGGGGATCATGTCGCCGGCCGACAGATGCACGATGTCGCCGGCCACGACCTCGCGCATCGGCACCTCGCGGCGCGCCGGCTCGGCCGTGTCGGTCACCGCGCGCTGCACGGTGGCCGTGGTGCGGACCATCGCCTTCAGCTTCTCGGCCGCGCGCAGCGAGCGGAATTCCTGCACGAAGCGCAGCAGTGCGCTGATCGTGACCATCGTCAGCAGGATCGTCATGCCGACGTAGTCGCGATCGTCGGGCGCTGCAAAGTAGACGTCGGTGCAGAAGCTGATCGCGGCCAGCACCAGCAGCACGTAGACGAACGGGTTGTGGAACGACATCAGCAGCTGGCGCGACCAGTGCGGCGGCTTGTCGTGTGCGATCTCGTTCGGGCCGTCGCGCAGCAGGCGGTCGGCGGCCTGCTCGCAGGTGAGGCCGCGCGTGCTGGTGTGCAGCGATTTCAGCGTGTCGTCGAGCGGGCGGGCGGCTTCCTGGGCGGCGCGCATCAGGCGCGGTTCGTGCTGCTGCCCGGCGCCGGTCTTGATGAAGCCGCGCTGTTTCTTGTGCGAAGTATTTCGTTGTGTCATGGGTCGCTCCTGGCGCGCGAGTCGGCGGGCGGGAGCGGCCGCGACGCTATCGACGCATGCGCGCATCCCGCCGCGTCGCGTCGCGCGCGATCGGCTGTGGATCGGTGAAGTTGGGCGGGCTCGCCGGCGCGCGCCGTGCGGTCGGGCGATCGATGCGCAGCGTCGCACCGGCGAGCGGTAATCGACTACTGTCGTCTGGGTTCATCGGTACTCCTGTCGGTTGCGGGTCGACGGCGCGGGCAGACGGCGCGCGCAACGCGGCGCGCGGCCGGACGGCACGCGAACGGAACATGCACGCAGCCAGCGCTGCGCGCAGCACGAACGCACGCGCACGAAGGCCATCGCGTGTCGTTCGGCAATATCGAAAATTCGGCGGGAATCCGGCCTGTTCAGGCCGAAAGGACGCCGCATCCTGCTTCCCGGGATGCGGCAGAAGACGAGGCTCTGCGCGTTTTCCTCAGGCAGCAGTCAAGTTGGTCGAGCACCAACTACAACTCGCATCGGTGTTCACAGAACACTCCAGATAATCAGACGGGGGCGATGGTAAGGGCTCGTCGTGCGAAGCGTCAAGCCTTTTGTCGGTGCGGCTTCGCTTGATGCGCCCGGCGTGGTGCCGAGCCGCCGCGCGCACGCCGGTCGACGTACGCGCGGCAGTACTTACTGCGCTTCGCGTTACTGCGACGCCGACGCGACCGCCGAACCGGCGTCGAGGATGCCCGAGCCTGCCGGCAGTGCGGTGCATGCGGTGCCGGCCGCCAGTTTCGCCGCGCGCGTGCCGCCTTGCAGCTTCTGCTGGATTTGCGCAGGCGTGAGGTTGCCGTTCATCGCGAGCATCAGCGCGACGACACCCGACACCTGCGGCGTCGCGAAGCTCGTGCCGTTGTCGGTGTCGTAGGTGTCGGCGCCGGGCGTCGTCGTGCCCGCGTTCGACGTCGACAGGATGTTGACGCCCGGCGCGCTGAGCGACACGTCGGTGCCGAAGTTGCTGAACGATGCGCGCCGGCCGGTCGCGTCGGTGGCGCCGACGCTGATCACGCCGCGGCAGTTCGCGGGCTGGTCCTGTCCGGTCGACAGGCCGTCGTTGCCGGCCGCGACGACCACGGTCACGCCCTTCGCGGTTACGTCGTCGATCGCCTGCTGGAACGTCGTGCTGCATGCGCCGACGCCGCCGAGACTCAGGTTGATGACCTTCGCGGGCGTCGGATTGTTCGGCACGCCGTTCACGGGAATGCCGGCCGCCCAGCGCATCGCGTCGGCGATGTCGCTGGTGGTGCCGCCGCACTTGCCGAGCACGCGCACCGGCAGGATCCGGCCGAGCCACGACACGCCGGCGATGCCGGTGCCGTTGTTGGCGTTGGCGCCGACCACGCCCATCACGCGCGTGCCGTGCCAGGTGCTGGCATTCGGCTCGGCCGCGCAGTGATAGAACGGTCCGCTCGGATTGTCGATTTCCTGCTGCGTGACCCAGTCGCCCGGGTCGGTCGCGTCGGGGCCGCGCGTCAGGCTGTTGTTGCTGGTACTCGCGCTGGAGATGAAGCTGTAGCCCGGCAGCAGGTTGGCCCTGAGGTCGGCGTGCGGGCGATAGCCGGTGTCGAGCACGGCCGTGACGACGGCCGGCGAACCCTTGGTGAGGTTCCATGCGGGCGGCATGTCGATGCCGGCGGTCGGGTCGAACAGATACCACTGCTGGCTGTAGTCGGGATCGCTCGGCGTGTCGCGCACCTTCATCGGATGATCCGGTTCCGCGTAGTCGACGTCGGCGTCGGCCGCGAATGCCTGCGCGAGCGCGGTCGCGTCGGTGGCCGCGATGCGCTGGCCGAGCGACAGCACGGCCGCGCCGTTCGAGACGGTGCGCTCGACCTGCACGTTCAGCGCCGCGGGCGCGACGCCGCTCGCGTATGCGCGCGCGGTCGCGGTCGGCGCGCTCCAGCGCGTCATCGAGCGCTGGATCACCGCGTCGAATCGCGATGCGGTGTCGACGGCCGCCATCGCGTGCGTGGCGGTCGACGTCTTCAGCCTGACGATCAGGTGATCGATCGGCGGTTCGGTCGGCGCGACGGTCTGCGCAGCCATCTGCACGGCCGCCTGCTGTGTCGCGCACGCATTGCTGCTCGACGAGGCGGGCGGTGTCGTCGGGGTCGTCGGCGCCGGCGACGGCGTCGGCGCGGGAGAGGCGTTGGACGAAGACGGGCTGCTGCCGTCGCCGCCTCCGCCGCCGCAGCCGGCGAGCGGCAGCAGGACGGCGGCGGACAGCACGCCGGCGAGCATGTGCGCATGGCGGGCGCGGGCCGAGGCGAAGTTGAAACGTTTGGCGCTCATGGTGGAGTTCAATCCTCGTAGATAGTCGTCGTGCCGGCGGAGGCGCGGGGCCGGCCGAGACCGGCCCCGGTCGTTTTTGTCTGACGGTAGCGGCGCGCTTGCTGCGACGCGCCATGCTGTGGGTAACGGCCGCCGCGACGCCTTCTTGAGGGGATCGACGGAGAAATAAACCGGGTCGCGCAAACGATTACGCCGCCGCGATGCAGCATGAACGCGCGTATGGAACGACTGGCACAGACGGGCGCCTGCGGGCGCATGCGGCCCGTCGGGCGAGACGCGCGGCGCGCAGGCGTTTTCGCGGTACGGAAAAGCGCGGCGCGCGGGCGAGGGGGGGGGGAAGGTTCCTTACGCTTTCCCTGATGCGACGCGAATTTTGTCGGGCGTAGGATCGCGATTCGATCAACGTTTCTTCAGGAGAAAAGCATGGATCGCCGCATTCGTTGGCTGGCAGTCGCGCTGTCCTGCGCGCTGGCGGGCGCCGCGCACGCGCAGGCGCTCACCGGCACGCTGAAGAAGATCAAGGACACGGGCGTCGTGTCGCTGGGCATCCGCGAATCGTCGGTGCCGTTCTCGTATTCGGACAATCAGCAGAAGAACATCGGCTATTCGCGCGACATCGCGGCGCGCATCATCGAGCAGCTGAAGACCGAACTGAACCTGCCGGGCCTCGCGGTGAAGGAGATTCCGATCACGTCGCAGAACCGGATCCCGCTGCTGCAGAACGGCACGATCGACTTCGAATGCGGATCGACGACCAACACGCTCGAACGGCAGAAACAGGCGGCGTTCTCGAACAGCATCTTCCTCTATGGCATTCGTTTCAGCACACGCAAGGATTCGGGCGTGAAGGACTTCGCGGATCTCGCGGGCAAGACCGTCGCGACGACGGCCGGCACGTCGGACGAGCGCCTGCTGCGCAAGCTGAACGAGGAGAAGGGAATGAACATGACGATCATCAGCGCGAAGGACCATGCCGAAGCGTTCATGAACGTCACGACGGGACGCGCGGTCGCGTTCGTGATGGACGAGCCGCTGCTGTACGGCGAGATCGCGAAGGACCGCAATCCGGGCGCCTACACGGTGACGGGCACGCCGCTCGTGCACGAAAACTATGCATGCATGATGCGCAGGGACGATCCGGCGTTCAAGCACGTCGTCGACGGCGTGATCGCGAAGATGCAGACCTCGGGCGACGCGGAGAAGCTGTACGACCGCTGGTTCATGCAGCCGATTCCGCCGAAGGGTGTGAGCCTCAACTATCCGCTGTCGCCGGAGATGAAGCAGCTGTTCAGGAATCCGACCGACCAGGCGCAGTACTGACGAAAACCGCCACTCGCCGTCTGTCCCTTCGCACTGGCCACATCGCGCCGTTGGACGGCGTACCCGCACCGCATCGGCGATCCACCCGGATCGCCGTTTTTTTTGTTCCCCGAAAACCGCGTCCCGCATGCGATCGCGCCCAGCCCTTCACGTAAATTCCCGCGTAAACCCGGATTCAGATTTCAATTTGAACTGGTCAGAATCGGCCGAAATTGTTCAACAATTTTCGGTCGAAAATCTCGCGAAGCCGCATGCAGCGGCGCGCGGGAGCCGTTGCGGGTTTTCCGCGCGAGTGCCGAAAAACCTCAGGAGCCACGCCATGTCCGGTCAGTCTTCGCTTCGACGTTTCATCCGCGGCGCGCTCGTGCCGCTGGCTTGTGCATGCTCGCTCGCGTCTGCTGCGCCGTTGCAGACGGTGAAGCCGGGCACGCTGCTGATCGGCTCCGATCTCACCTATCCGCCCTATGCGTATCTCGACGGCGGCAAGCCGGCCGGCTTCGACGCCGAGTTCTCGCGCATGCTGGCGAGCCACCTGAAGCTCGACCCGGTGTTTCTCGACACGCGCTTCCCCGACCTGATCCTCGGGATGAAGGCGCGCCGCTTCGACGTCGTCGCCTCGGCGCTGTATGTGACGCCCGACCGCGTGAAGCAGGTCGACTTCGTGCCGTACCTGAAGACGGGCGCGTCGCTGCTGGTCGCGAAGGGCAGCGCGTATTGGCCGAAAGCGCCGCAGGACCTGTGCGGCAAGCGGGTCGGCACGATCAAGGGCGCATCGTGGACGCCGAAGCTGCGCGCGGTGTCGGACGGCGCGTGCAAGGCGGCCGGGCGCGGCGAAATCGCGATCCTCGAGTTCCCGACCTCGCCGGAAGCGACGTCCGCACTGATGTCGAAGGCGGTCGACGTGCAGATCGAGGACGCGGCCGTCGCGCAGGGCATTCCGAAGCAGACGAACGGACGCATCGAGCTCAGCTCGACCGCGCTGCTGTATCCGATCGTGATCGGGCTGGGCGTGACCAAGGGCGATGGCGGATTGCAGCACGCGCTGGAAGGCGCGCTCGACGATGCGAAGCGCAGCGGCGAGTACGGCAGCCTCGTGAAGAAATACGGATTGCAGGAACCGACGCAGGCCGACGTCGCGACAGCACTCGGTACTGCGAAGTAATCGCGACGACGTGACGACTGCACCGCGCCGATGCGCGGGTTAGCCCGATGCGCGCCGCGCGGCCGCTTCATCATTCCGGTTGAGGAGTCTTCGATGCAGTTCGACTGGCACTACGCGTTGCAGCTGTTGTGGGACAAGGATTTCTGGCGCGCCTGCGTCGTCGTGGTCAAGCTCAGCGTGTCCGCGTGGCTGCTTGGCGTGCTGCTCGGCTTTCCGGTCGCGCTGGCGAGGCAGTCGCATCACGCGGCGCTGAAACGGGTCGCGGCCGTGTACATCTGGTTCTTTCGCAGCCTGCCGCTGCTCGTGCTGCTCGTGTTCATCTACAACCTGCCGCAGGTGTTTCCGGCGACCAGCGCGGTGCTGTCCGACCCGTTCACGGCCGGCCTGATCGCGATGGTACTGAGCGAGACCGCGTATTTCGCGGAGATCCATCGCGGCGGGATCCTGTCGGTGCCGCGCGGTCAGCTCGAGGCCGGCCGCGCGCTCGGCATCCGCTTCACCGGGATCCAGCGGATGATCGTGATGCCGCAGGCGATCCGCATCGCGCTGCCGGCGCTCGCGAACGAGTTCATCACGATCGTGAAGCTGACCTCGCTGGTGTCGGTGATCTCGCTCGCCGAGATCCTGCTCGTCGGACAGCGGCTGTACACGCAGAATTTCCTCGTGTTCGAAACGATGCTGGCCGTCGCGTTCTATTACGTGCTGATCGTCACGGTGTTCAGCCGCCTGCTCGCCTATCTCGAACGGCATCTCGACGTCAGCCGCCGCACGCCGGCGCAGGCCGGGCCCGCGAGCGTCACGCTGCCGCAGTCGGCGCCGGCTGTCGCGCCGCGCCCGCGCGCGAACGCCGAGTTCGCACTGCGGATCAAGGGCGTGCAGCAGCGCTACGGCCGTCACGAAGTGCTGAAGGACATCCATCTCGACGTCGCGCCCGGCCAGGTCGTGTCGATCATCGGCCCGTCGGGTTCGGGCAAGACCTCGCTGATCCGCACCATCAACGGGCTCGCGCCGGTGAACGCGGGCGAGATCGACCTGTACGGCGCGCCGTTCATTCGCGCGGCGGGCTCGCATCCGCCGCGCGTGCCGCACGATCGCATTCTCGACATCGGCATGGTGTTCCAGAGCTTCAACCTGTTCCCGCATCGCACCGCGCTGCAGAACGTGATGATGGCGCCGTGCTATCACCGGCAGGCCGATACCGACGCGATCCGGCTGCAGGCGCTGGCGCTGCTGTCGAAGGTCGGAATGCTCGAGCATGCGAACAAGTATCCGCATCAGTTGTCGGGCGGCCAGCAGCAGCGCGTCGCGATCGCGCGTGCGCTGGCCACGCGGCCGTCGATCATGCTGTTCGACGAACCGACGTCGGCGCTGGATCCGGAGCTCGTCGGCGAAGTGCTGAAGGTGGTCGAGACGTTGGCGAAGGAGGGCATGACGATGATCATCGTCACGCACGAGATGAACTTCGCGTTCAAGGTGTCGGACCGGATCGTCTTCATGGAAAACGGCCGGATCCTCTACGACGTGCCGCCCGAGCGGATTCGCGGCAGCGCCGACGCGCGCGTGAAGGATTTCCTGCGCCATGTTCACTTCGCATGATGCGCGACGGGGAGGACGAATGAACGCGACCGCTTGCTCGCCGCGCGAGATGGACGAACACGCCTGCATCGACCGGGTGCGGGCTTGTCTCGCGCGCGCCGATGCGCATCCCGACGACATCGGTCTCGCATGGCCCGCGCGCCGCGACGCGGCGGCGCTGGCCGACGCGCGCGCATGGGATGCCGCGACGGGCCGCCCGGCACCGCTCGCAGGCCTCGCGCTGACGGTCAAGGCCTGCTTCGACTGCGAGGGCTGGGTCACGCATGCCGGCTCGCGCGTGCTGGCCGATGCGCCGCCCGCGTCGGCCGATGCAGCGCTGGTGGCGGCGCTGCGCCGTGCGGGAGCGGTGCTGGTCGCGCAGACCGCGATGACCGAGTTCGCGTACGGCGCGCTCGGCGTAAACCGGGCATACGGCACGCCCGCGACGCCGCTCGATGCGCGGCGCGAGCGCGTGGCCGGCGGATCGAGTTCGGGCGCGGCGGTATCGGTGGCGCTCGGCGCGGCCGACCTGTCGCTCGGCTCGGATACGAGCGGGTCGGCGCGCATTCCGGCGGCGTTCTGCGGCGTGGCCGGTTTCAAGCCGTCGCGCGGACGCTATGCGGATGCCGGCATGCGTTTCCTGTCGACCAGCTTCGACGTGCCCGGCCTGCTGGCCGCGACCGCCGGTCTGTGCCGGCGGGTCGACGCGGCGCTGCACGGCCGAACGGAGCGCCGGCCGGCGCCGGCTGTCGTGAGGGACCTGCATTTCATCGTTCCCGAGCGATTCGCGACCGACGACGTCGATCCCGAGGTCGCGCAGGCGTTCGACGCGTGGCTGTCGCGGCTGTCCGCGCACGGCGCACGAATCGAGCGCAAGCGGCTCGACTGCGCGGCCGAGGCCGGCGCGGCGGCGCGCGCGGGCGGCATCATCGCGGCCGAGGCGTTCATGCTGCATCGCGCGCGGCTCGCAACGGACGCGGATCGCTACGATCCGCTCGTCGGCCCGCGCATCGCGGCGGGCGAGCAGGTGCGCGCGCACGACTACGCGGCGGCCTTGCTGCGGCTGAATGAGCTGGCCCGCGCGTACGACGCGGCGCTCGGCGACGCGGACGCGGTGCTGACGCCGACGGTGCCGATGCTGCCGCCGCGCATCGCCGACCTCGCCGACGAAGCCGTGTATCTCGCGCAGAACGCGCGCGCGTTCCGGTTGACCGAATTCGCGAACCGGCTCGACCTGCCGAGCATCAGCGTGCCGGCCGAGCGGCGGCGCAAGCGGCCGATCGGCCTGTTGATGACGGGGCGGCGCGGCGACGACACGCGGCTGCTCGATGCGGCGGTGCTGGTCGAGCATGTGTTCGCCGATGCCGAATGATCCGCTTTCCGGCGGCAAGGACGGCCTTGCCATTTCTCATCTTCATTGCTCAGAGGTACTCATGATTGTCGTAAGATCGGCCGATATCGCCCATACCGAACGCCACGCGCACGGTCCCGGCTGGGACAGCAAGCGGATGATCGTCAAGCAGGACGGCGTCGGCTACTCGGTTCACGAGACGCGCGTGCATGAAGGCGCGGAACTGCATCTGCACTACAAGAACCATTTCGAGACCAACTACTGCGTCGCGGGCGAAGGGGAAGTCGTCGACACGGCGACCGGCACCGTGCATCGCATCGCGCCCGGCACGATCTACGCGCTGAACCTGAACGATCCGCATATCCTGCGCGCGACGCGCGGCGACCTGCATCTCGTCTGCGTGTTCAACCCGCCGCTGACCGGGCGCGAGACGCACCGCGAGGACGGCAGCTATGCGCTGCCGGCCGGCGAGGAGAGCTGAAGAACGGCGAGCCTCGGCCCGCGCGCCGCGCCCGTGCGGCATGCGGGCACCCGCCGACGCGGCGCTCAGGCTGCGTCGCGCTGGCTGCGCCTGATCGCTTCGACGAGCATCCGCTCGGAATCGTCGAGATAGCGCGCGAGCGTGGTGACGGCCTCGCTGCGGCGGTTTTGCGTGAGCAGGTCGTAGATCTGGTATTCGCGCTGGATCCAGTCGGGCGTCTGCACGCGTTTCTCGTCGGGATCGGACGCGAACACGAGACGCAGCTGCGCGGAGATCGTACGGAAGAATTCGTCGAGCAGCGCGGACTTCTGCAGCGCGACGATATGCTGGTGAAAGCGCAGGCTGTGCGTGCCGACCGCCTGCCAGTTTTCCTTCGCGAGTTCGCGCTCGGCCGCGCGGATCGCCGCCTGCATTTTCTCGAGCAGCGGCGGTTGCGCGAGTTCGGCCGTATTCAGCGCATGCAGTTCGAGCGTGCGGCGCGCGACATAAAGATCGCGTACATCCTGGCGATTGAGCGTGCGCACGACGACGCCCTTGTGCCGCACGAACGTGACGAGCCCTTCGCGGCCGAGCTGATGCAGGACTTCGCGAAGCGAGTTGCGTGACGTGTCGTATTCGGCTGCGAGGTCCATTTCGATCAGCGCGGTGCCGGGCGGCAGCTTGCCGCTGATGATGTGCTCGCGCAGTTGATGGCTGATCCGGTCGGCGACCGATTGTCCTCTCGCTTTTTCGCTTGCCATGCTGTTCGTTCGCTCCTGTCCTGATCGTGCGCCGCCGGCGTGGCCGGCCGGCGGCGTTGCGTCATTCTACGGGCTTTGTCACGCGTTCCCGTCGTGCTGCCAGTCGGCGCGCGGCGGCTGCATCCCGTGCTGGCCGCGATACGGCGCGACGGGCGGCGACGACCAGCCTTCGAGCAGCGTCGCATCGAGCGCGTAGATCTCGACGCCGAGCGGCCGGCACACGTCGATCGGATCGCGCGCGTCGGGGCCCCACATCGGCACCGACAGGTCGCCGCCCGGGCACGTCGACATCGCGCACAGCAGGTCGATTTCCGCGAAGAACTCGAGATAGTCGCCGGGTTTCGCGGGGCAGGCCTTCATGAAGTACTTGTCGTCGTCGTTCAGGCCCGTGCACTGGAACACGTTGAGCACGTCGTGCACGTCGAATTCGGTCAGCCCGTACGGCGCGACCGCGCGCACCAGGTTCGAATGGCAGTGGAAGTGGAAATCCTCGCCGGTCAGCAGCTTGTTCACGTACGGATCGCAGCGCGTGCCGAGCAGGTCGTGCACGCGGCCGCCGTCGCTGTCGACGCCGTAGTCGGCCAGCGTGTCGTCGGTGATCGTCGCCATCGGGCGCAGATACGGCAGCGTCGACCACAGGCGGTCGAAGGTCGTCACGTGCGCGGCCTGCAGCTGGCGCGTGCGCGACGCCCACATGCGCTCGCGCGGATTGTGCAGGTTCCACATGTTGAAGTCGGCGACCTGCGGACCTTCCAGCGTGACGATGCGAAACACGTGGCCGGCCGGCACCGTCCACGCGAACCCACTGCGGATCGGCACGACATGCGACTCGATGCGCCGGCGCGCGTCCTGGCGCTGCGCGATTGCGGAATAAAAGGACTTGTCGACGTTCAGGACGGAGCCTTTGGTGACCTGGTAGGCGGCGGGATAGTTCGACATGGCACGGTGCTCTCGGACGGGGTTGGGAGATGCGGATATCCGGCCGAACTCCTTTGTGGTGGCCGGTCAGGCGTCAATTTCGATGTTTGATTGTTCAACAATCTGTTGGCGCTGCGGGGAGTATAGGGCGAAGCCGGGGAGGCGTGTCAATGGGTGGAAAGTACGGAGGGGAGCGCGCGCGACGCGCCATAAAAAAACCGCCGGCATGTGCCGGCGGTTGCGATGCGAGCCTCGCGGCCCGGGCGACGCGAAACGCGTCAGGCCTTGATTTCCGGCCCGCGTGCGGCCGGTACGGCCGGTGCGTTCGGTACGGCAGGGGCGGCCGATCGTGCTGCCGGCCGGGCCGGCACGATCACGACGACCGGTTCGGGCATGACCCACGCCGGCATCGCGAACCCGACCGGCTGCGGCATCGGCATCGCGAACGCGTTGGCGAGCGCGATGTGCTGTAGCGCCATCATCTGCTGCTGCATGGCGATCATCTGCGCCTGGGCGGCCTGCATCTGATACCGGGCCGCCTGCATCTGCCGCATCGCGGCCTCCGGCGGCATGCCGCCCGACGACGTGGCGGTCTGCATCTCGAAGCTCGCGCCGCCGTGCGGGCTGCGCCAGCTCCACGTGCTGACCTTCATCGGGCCGACGGCGGTCTGCACCGTGCGTGTCTCGGCTTTCACGGGCACGGCCTGCCCGTTGACATTGACGAACATCGGCTGTGCGGCGGGGGCGGCGTCGGCCTGCCCGGCTATCGCGAACACCGGCATCAGCGCCAGTGCGCCCGCCGCCATGGACGAACGGAATCGCATCTTGGTATCTCCATCAAACGATACTGATCGAATCGACATTGAAGCCATCGTGCGGCTCACGGAATGAGCCACTGGCGACTATGCAGCGGCAGGCTTAAAGCAGGATTAAAAACGGCGGCTGGCCGCACCGCTTCGCAGGCGCGCTGCGCCGCCGGCTGCAATCGGCACTCAACCTCGTCCACGCCAGGGTAAATCGCGTCGAACCGCGCAACAACAGGCACAATACGCCATTCGACGCGTTGCGCACGCGCGTTCGCCATTCGAACAGCGCGCGGTCGCGACGTCGCCTGCCTTTTTCCCGGTCGTCATGAATCCCACATCCACTTCCGCGCGCGGGTCGAACTCGCCGCGCTTCCTGCTGTTCCTGATCTGCCTGTTCGCGTCCGCCGGTCAGCTCGCGATCGACATCTACGTGCCGGCGCTGCCCGACATGGCGCGTTCGTTCGCGACGACGCCGCAGGCGATCCAGTCGAGCGTGTCGGGCTACATGGCGGCCTACGCGCTCGGCCAGCTGATCTTCGGTCCGATCGCCGACGCGTACGGACGCAAGCGCGTGCTCGCGTTCGGCCTCGTGATCTACACGATCGGTTGCCTGCTGTCGCTCGGCGCGCCGAACCTCGAGACCTTCGTGCTTGCGCGTGCGCTGCAGGGCTTCGGCATCGCGACCACCAACCTGCTGGCGAAGGCGATCATCACCGATTCGTTCTCCGGGCAGGCGCTGATGCATGCGTTCACCTACATGTCGATCGCGTGGGGCCTTGCGCCGATCGTCGCGCCGGTGATCGGCGCGCATCTGCAGACCTGGTTCGGCTGGCGCTCCTGCCTCGTGTTCCTGCTCGTGTATTCGCTGGCGATGTGGGCGCTGCTATGGCATTACAAGGAGACGCTGCGCCAGCCCGTGCATCTCGAACCGCGCACGCTGATGGCGAATGCGGGCAAGGTGCTGTCGAGCCCGGTGTTCCAGAGCTGCTTCCTCGCGCAGGGGCTGTGCTACAGCATCCTGCTGGTGTTCAACATCGTCGGGCCGTTCATGGTGCAGAACACGCTGCACCGGCCGCCGACCTTCTTCGGCTATCTCGCGCTCGGGATCGGGCTGATGTATTTCCTCGGCGGCCTGTCGAACCGGATCCACGGGCCGCGGCTGCCGAGCGCCGAACAGCGGCTGCGCATCGGCGCGCGCGTGATGGCGGGCGCATCGCTCGCGATGCTGGTGCTCGGGCTGACGGTCGGCCTGCGCGTATGGACGCTCGCGACGCCGGTGCTCGTGATGGGCTTCTGCGCCGGCGCGATGTATCCGACGCTGATGGCGAAGGGCAATTCGCTGTTTCCGCATATCGCGGGCCTGACGAGCGCGATCCTCGGATGTGCGCTGCTGCTCGTGTCGTCGGCGATGATGGGGCTCGCGGGGTTCGTGTCGGTGCAGGTGCTGACGCCGCTCGCGGTGTTCTTCGTCGCGCTGTCGCTGGTCGTCGTGTGGATGGTGACCAAGCTGCTGCGTTATCTGACGCAGCAGCAGGCGGCGAGCGTTGTGTGCGGGAGTGGGGAGGTGGCGTAGGGGCGGGCGGCCAGCCGGCCGCCTCACAACGGCTGCGCCGCCCCCGCCTGCGTCAATAGCGAAACGGCCGCCGCATCCGGCATCCCGTTCGCATCGATCGCGCCGGCTTTCGCGAGTGCGTCGAGATCGGCGTCGACGCCCGGTTGCCCGACCGTAAACGGCGTCGTCAAGAACGCCGGCGTCGCCAACGCGACCGAATAACGTTGCTGGAGATTCGTCACGACGGCCGATTGCGCGGCCTGCACGATACCCGGATCGTTCATTGCGCGCTGGAAACGCGCGCTACCCTGGAAGTTGCCGATCAGCCCGGCGGTATTCGTACCGAGCCGCGCCGCGAGATAGACGAGCATCAGCTCGGTCTCGGGTGTCGTGTTGAAGGTGCCGCCCGCGTAGGCCAGCGAGTGCAGGCTCGTGCCGCCCGACGTCACGGTCAGCACGCAGGGCAGCGCCGCATTGACCGTCACGCGATAGTTGCCGCCGCCGTCCGTCAGCGTGGTGGCGGAGCCCTGCGCGCAACTGACCGTCACCGACGCGCTCGCCAGCGCGGTGCCGGTGGCGGCCGTGCCCGACAGCGCGACGGTTTGCGTGTTGTCGTTGAAGCAGACGTCGACGCCGAAACACGCGTCGCCGTTGCAGGCCTGCAGCGCGGCAAGCGCGGCGACGCAGGCCGTGCGCAGCGCGGGACGAATGAAGCGCGCAGAGGGAATGTTCATGGTCGCCTGCGATCGGGACAAACTCGCCCGTATTGTCGATCGAATCGATCGCGCTCACAACGGGATCGCTTTTGCCGGGCGTGATACGCCGGACTCGCGACGGCGAACCTTTCGATTTGCTTGGCAATTGGTTATGCTGCGGAACGACTAAAAAACGACGAGAGAACGCGCCATGCCCGACGAGGGCGGCGCGCCGTTTCCGACATGAACCAGAAACAACTGACGGGCCAACCCCGCGCGATGAGCGACGACGGCCAGCCGGCATCGACGGCACGCACCATCCGCAACGACATGCGGTTCATCCGCGCGACGCGCGCGACCGGCCTGGCGAAATGGATCGCCTCCGTGCTCGCGGGCGTGACGTTGTGCTACGGCGCGGCATGCGCGGCGTCGCCCGCCGAAGACAGTGCCGCCACTGCACCGGCAGCCAGCACCGCGTTCACCACGACATCGTCGGCGTGTACGCACGTGGCCGCCGCGAGCGCCTATCCCGTTGCCGCCAAGCCGGAAGCGCCGCCGCCGCTGAAAGGGCGCGTGACGGACACGACCGGCGTGCTCGGCGCCGCGTGCGCGTCCGAACTGACTGCACGTCTGGCCGATCTCGAAAGCCGGCTCGGCGTGCAGATGGCGATCCTGCTGGTCGGCTCGACCGGCCATTCGACGATCGAACAATTCGCGACCGACGTGTTCGACGCATGGCAGCTCGGCCGGAAGAAGGTCGACAACGGTCTGCTGCTCGTCGCCGCGCTCAACGACCGCAGCGTGCGGATCGAGGTCGGCTACGGGCTCGAAGGGGCGATACCGGACATCGTCGCGGGACGCATCATCCGCGAGCGTATCGTGCCGGCGTTTCGGGCGCAGCGCATCGAAGCCGGCGTGAGCGACGCGGTCGATGCGCTCGCTCGCGAGCTGACGCCGCCGCAGACGGCCGCAGCGGACAGCACGATGCCGGAGGCGCAGCCGCGCGGGCGCGATGACATCGCGGAACAGGAAACGGCGCAGTCCGCCCCGCAGGCGGTCGACGCGCTGCGGCGCGACAACGGCCTGCCCGAACGGAAATCCCCCGATACCGGCAGCGTGCGGTTCTGGTTCCTGCTCGGACTCGCGAACGTCGCGCTTGGCGTCGTCGGTGCCTGGCGCGGGTTGCGTCGACGGATGGTGCTTCCGGCCGGCTACCTCGTTGCGGTGATCGTGCCGGGCGTGATGCTGCCGATCGGCGAGATCTTCAACGGCAGTCTCGAGGCGATCCTGGGCGCGGCGCTGTTCGTCCCGACGGCGGCCGGCGCGGCCACCAGCCTGCTGGGCATGGAACTGGTCCGATCCGCGCGCGTGCGCAAATGCACGGCGATCGTCGGCGGCGTGCTGTTCATGGTGATCGCGATCGGGCGCCAGATGGACTATTCGATCAAGGAGATCCTGTCCGGGATCTTCAGCGTGCTGTTCGTGTTTGCGGCGATCTGGGCGAAGCTGACCGGCGGCGGTTCCTCGTCCTCGTCGTCCCGCTCGCGATCTTCGTCGAGTTCGGACTCGAATTTTCGCGGCGGCGGCGGCTCCAGTGGCGGCGGCGGTGCGTCGGGCCGCTGGTAGACGCGCCACGCCGCACGCGCGACCGTTTCTTTTTACCCTTCGCTCCGTCCGGAGCATTCAACCGGAAACAAAACCCACGATGAAATGGTTTCGAGTCCTGCTCATGTGCTGCATGCTGGCGCCGCTTGCCGGCTGCGGCTATAACGCGATCCAGTCGTCCGACGAGGACGTCAACGCGGCGTGGTCCGAGGTGCTGAACCAGTACCAGCGTCGCGCCGATCTCGTGCCGAACCTCGCCGCGACCGTGAAGGGCTATGCGTCGCACGAGGAGCGCGTGCTGACCGAGGTGGCGTCGGCCCGCGCGCGCGTCGGCAGCGTCCAGGTGACGCCGGAGACGGCGAAGGATCCGGCCGCGCTCGCGGCGTTCGATCAACGGCAGGGCGAGTTGTCGAGCGCGCTGAGCCGGCTGATGGTGGTGTCCGAGCGCTATCCGGAACTGAAGGCAAACGAAGGATTCCGCGACCTGCGCACGCAGCTCGAAGGCACCGAGAACCGCATCGCGGTCGCGCGCGGCCGTTACATCAAGACCGTGCAGCACTACAACGTGCAGATCCGCCAGTTCCCCGGCGTCGTGATCGCGCGGATCTTCGGCTACCAGCCGCGCCCGAACTTCAGCGTCGCGAACGAGGCCGCGATTTCGACCGCGCCGGCGCTCGATTTCTCCGCCCAGCCGACCAACGCGAACGCGGCCGGCCAGTAAACGACGCGCTCATGGCTTGCGCGCGGGCGTTTTCGCGAACGCGCCGCGCACCTCGAAGCTGATCGCATCGGCGACGTTGCCGCGCGCATCGACGAGTTCGAGCCGGTGCCGGCCCGGCCACGGCATCCACGCGATGCGGTCGGCGCGCCCGATCACCTTGTCGTCGAGCCGCCACGCAAAGCGTGCGGCGCGTCCGGCGCTGCGCTCGAACCAGATCCGCTGGTTATTCGGCGGGATGTCCGGATCGATCGCGAAGATCGTGCCGTCGGTCGGCGCGCCGATCGTCAGCGGCGCGCGCGTGCCGTTCTTGTCGGGCGTGACGGGGGCGGCGAGGCGCACCGTGTCGACGGCCGTGCCGGCGAGGAACCACTCGTTGCGCGACGGCTCGACGTCGCGCTCGAACGCGATGCGGCGCGCTTCGACGCCAGCCGGCGCGCGCGGCGCGCGGCTCGGCAGGTCGCGGTGCAGGTAGCCGACGACGGCCGACCATACCGGCGACGCACCGGTGACGCCCGACACGTCCCACATCGGCGAGCCGTCCGCGTTGCCGACCCACACGCCGACCGTATAGCGCGACGTGAAGCCGACGGTCCAGTTGTCGCGCATGTCCTTGCTCGTGCCGGTCTTCACCGCCGAAAAGAAGCGCGTTGCGAGCGGATTGTCGAAGCCGAAGGTGCGCACGCGCGCATTGTTGTCGGACAGGATGTCGGTGACGATGAAGCTGGCCGCTTCGCTGAACACGCGCGTGCCGCCGTCGGCGCGCGCGGGCGCCGCGGCGCCGGACGCCGGCGCAGGCAGGTCGACGACCTTGCGCGCGACACCGCCGTTCGCGAGCGCACGATACGCATTGGTCAGCGACAGCAGCGTGACGTCGGCGCTGCCGAGCGCGAGGCTGAAGCCGTAGTAGTCGCCTTCCTGCGCGAGCGGCAAGCCGAGCGCGGTCAGCGTGCGCGCGAAGCGGTGCGGCGTGACGAGCACCAGCGTGCGCACGGCCGGCACGTTCAGCGAGCCGCCGAGCGCGCTGCGCACGCTCACCCAGCCCTTGAAGTCCTTGTCGTAGTTCTGCGGAATGTACAGGCCGCCGCCGGCGGCAAGGTTGATCGGCGCGTCGTCGAGCAGCGACGCGGCGGTCAGCCGTTTCTCGTCGATCGCCTGCGCGTAGAGGAACGGCTTGAGCGTCGAGCCGGCCTGGCGCGGCGCGAGCACCGCGTCGACGTCGCGCGCGCTCGACAGCGCGCCCGACGAGCCGACCCATGCGCGAATCTCGCCGCTCGCATTGTCGATCACGACGACCGCACCGTCCTGCACGTTGCGCCGATGCGCGGGCGCGTTCAGCTCGGTCAGCGCGCGCGTCAGCGTATCGCGCGCGAAGCGCTGCAGCGGCGCGTCGAGCGTGGTGCGAACCTGCATGCCGGCCGTCGGCCGCACCTCGGCGGCAATGCGCCGCGCGAAGTGCGGCGCGAGCGCCGCGCCGTCGTCGCGCACCGCGTTCGCCGGGCGCGCAGTGACGAGCTGCACGTAGCCGTCGAGCGATGCGCAGGCCGCTTCGGCATGCATGTCGCGCAGGATCCGGCACGCACGCTCGGCGATTTTCGCGGGCGCCGCGTTGGGCGCGCGCACCAGCGCGGCGGCGATCGCGGCCTCGCGCGCGTCGAGTCCCGACGGCGCCTTGCCGAACAGCACCTGCGACAGCGCCGCGAGCCCGACCGTCTCGCCGCGGAACGGCACGAGATTCAGGTAGGCCTCGAGGATCTGGTCCTTGCGCCAGCCGCGTTCGAGCAGCAGCGCATTCATCGCCTGCGCGGCCTTCTGCGGCAGCGAGCGCTGGCCGGAGCGGCGCGGCGAATCGCTGAGCAGCCCGGCGAGCTGCATCGTCACGGTCGATGCGCCGCGCGTGCGCTCGTTCCACAGATTGCCCCACGCCGCGCCCGCGATGCCGCGCCAGTCGACGCCGCTGTGTTCGTAGAAACGCCGGTCCTCGGACACGACGATCGCCTCGCGAAACGCGGGCGACACGTCGGCCAGCGCGATCCAGTCGCCGCGCCGCTCGGTGAGATCGACGCGCGTGCGCTGCAGCGGCGTGCCGTCGCGCGCGAGCAGCACCCAGTCGGAGCTGCGCCAGTTGCGGCGCACCTCGTCGTAGCCGGGCAGCGCATGCGCGACGAGCGGCACGGCGAGCACGGCAGCAACCACCAGGCGGCCGACGCAACGCGCCGGCCGCGGCAAAGCACGATCTTTCATCGCGTGCTCACGACTTCCCGCCCGCGGCGGCCGGCTTCACCGTCATCGGCGGATTCGGCCACAGGCCGTACACGGACGGCGCATACAGCGCCTCGACGCGCGTCGGCGGCAGCCCGAAGGTGCCGACGTTGTTCAGCCGGACCGTGTACTCGACCGAGAATTTGCCCTTCGGCAGATAGTCGTAGTACGCGCGATAGCCGTCGAAGTCGCGCTCGATGAACGCCGGCCACGCGCCGTCGGGCCGCTTCTCGTCCTGCGTCGCGGCCTCGGAATCGCGGCCAAGGCCCGAGCCGAGGATCGTCGCGCCGGCCGGGATCGGATCGTTGACGACGACCCACGTCATGTCGCTCTGCGCGTCGATGTCGAGATGCACGCGGACCACGTCGCCGCGCGTCAGCACGCCGCTGACGGCCGGCGACACGGGCGTGACGGTCTTGGTGATCCGGTAGCCGGCCGCGAACGGCGCGCGCAGCGGCACGGCCGCGAGGCTCTCGACGGTCGCCCACGGACGGCCCGTGCCGTCCTGCGTGACGGCAAGCGTGGCCGGCGCCTGCGCGGCGCGCGGCCAGGGCAGCATCACGCTGCGGGCGGCAGCCGCGCGGGTAGCCGGCGTCGCGGAGGCGGCCGTGTCGGCGGCGGCCGGTGCGCTCGGCTGCGACCACGAGATCGTGCGCTCCTCGCTGCCGAGCGTGACTTTCGTCGTGCCGCTGACGGGCGTGCTCTCGTAGCTGCGCGAGAAGCGCTCGACCGCGAGCAGGCCGAGCGCGTTCGACGTGGTCGTCTGCCATGCGCCCTGGCGCTGCAGCGCAAGCAGGCCGGCCGTGATGCGCGGCATCTCGTCCTTCCACGCCGGATCGCCGGCAAATTCGAGCGCGAGCCGTGCGGCGTTGGTCTCGTTGCTCGTCATCAGCCACCAGAGGTCGTCGTCGCGCGCGGTCGAGAACACGAGCTGCGTGCCCTGGTACGTGAGCCGCGCACGCAGGATCTGCTCGACTTGCGCGCGTTTCTCGTCGCGCTGCGGGATATCCTTCACGCGCGTGAGGATCGCGTGATAGTCGATCACCGCCGAGGTCGGCCACTGGTTCGGCGCGATCTCGATCGAGCCGAGCATGCGGCCCTGCGCGGCGCCGTAGCGCGACAGCGCCTCGATCGCGGCGAGCTTGCGCAGGTCGCGGTCCTGGCGAGGCGCCCACGCGTTGCGCTCGACGCGGCCGTCGACGAAGCGCGCGAGCCCGGCTTCGAGCTGCGTGCGCAGGTCTTCCGGCAGCGCGAAGCGCGGGTCGAGGCGGCTTGCCTCGTCGGACACGACGAGCAGGTACGACGACAGCGTCGGGCTGCCGTAGTGCGAATCGTCGGACGAGGGCGGGAAGTAGCTCGCGAGCCCGTCGCCGTCGAGATAGACGGGCATGCGGGCAACCAGCGCCTGCCATTGCGCGGGGTCGCGCAGGCCGATCGCGCGCGAGGTCTGCTGTTCGAGGCAGCGGTACGGATAGCGCTCGAACCAGCGCTTCACGCCGGGCAGCCCGTCGGCGAGCTTCGACTGCAGCGACACGGCGATGCCGCCGCGCGGCGCACCTTGCGCGTTGTTCGCGGCGCCGGCCGGCGCCGACACGGGCACCGTTAGCGTGCCGTCGACCTGCGCGAGCGTCGCCTGCTGGACCGTGACTGGCAGCGCCGGCACGACCTTCTGCGCGACGGCCAGCGCGTCGGACGCGCGCTTGCCGCCTTGCTCGGCCGCGTCGATGCGCCAGTTCAGCGCGCCGGCGCCGTCGAGCGCCTGCTCGGGCACGGTGATCGTCCACGCGACCTCGCTTGCCGCATTGGCCGCGAGCGACACGGTTTGCGGCGCGACGTCGAGGCCGGTCACGTGCGGCGTCACGACGACCTGCATCGCGCGGTCGGTGGTGTTGCGCAGCGTGACCTGCGCGCGGAACGCATCGCCTTCGCGCACCAGCGGCGGCAGCCCGGAGATCAGCTGCAGATCCTGCGTGCTGCGGATCGACGTGCTGCCGGTGCCGAAGCGGTCGGGGCCGACGGCCGCGATCGCGACGATGCGAAAGCGCGTCAGCGCGTCGTTGAGCGGCACGTCGACGGTCGCGCTGCCGTTCGCGTCGAGCGTCACGCGCGGATTCCACAGCAGCAGCGTGTCGAACAGCTCGCGCGTCGGCGCGCTGCCGCCGCCGCCGCCCGCGGGCACGGCCTTGCGGCCGAAGTGGCGGCGGCCGACGATTTCCATCTGCGCGGTCGCCGTCTCGACGCCGTACGCACGCCGCCGCAGCATCGCGTCGAGCAGGTCCCAGCTGTTGTTCGGCATCAGTTCGAGCAGCGCCTCGTCGACGGCCGCAACCGCGATCTGCGTGCCGGCCGGCGCGGGCTGCCCGTTCGGCAGCGTGACCTTCACGTGCGCCTGCGCCTTGCTGCGCACCGTGTAGCGCGTCGCGTCGGTCGTCACGCTCACGCCGAGGCGGTGGGTGGCCGTGCCGACCTTGATCTCGCCGAGGCCGTAGCGGAACGCCGGCTTCGACAGGTCGACGAACGCGGTCGGCGCTTCGTAGTGACGGCCTTCGCGCCAGAACGCGCGCGCCCATTCGACCGGCGCCTTCCAGCCCCACGTGAAGAACGAATACCACGGCACCTCGCGGATCCGGCCGCGCAGCGCCAGTACCGACACGTAGACGTTCGGCCCCCACGTGTCGCCGACCTTCAGGTCGACAGTCGGATTCTTGCCGTTCAGTTCGACGACGTGCGTTTCCATCACGCCGCCGCGTTCGACCGCGACCAGCGCGGTCGCGTAGCGGAACGGCATGCGCACCTGGAAGCGCGCGGTTTCGCCCGGCTCGTACGCGGTCTTCTCCGGAATCACGTCGATGCGGTCGGTGTTGTCGCCGCCGAACCAGAGTTCGTCCTCGCGCGTGACCCACACCGACGTCGACGCGTTCGACGTGCGGCCGTCGCCGTCCTTCGCGACCGCGATCAGCTGCACGTTGCCGGCTTGTTCGAGCGTCGCTTCGCAGGCCATGCGGCCCTTGTCGTCGGTCTTGCCCGAGCACAGCACGCCGAGGTCGCGCGTGTCGCTCTTGTTGTCGTACGCGTAGAAGCCGCCGACCATCCGCTTGCGCGACGACGTCGTGACATGCGCGACGCCCTTGATCTCGATCGGCACCGACGCGCGCGGCTGGCCCTGCAGGTCGACCGCGAGCGCCTGTACCGGCACGCGCTGGCCGACCGAGACCCAGTGGCCGGCCTTGATGCCGGTCGCCACCGCGGCCGGCCACAGGATCGTGTCGCCGCGGATCGTCTGCACTTCGCCGTTCGGGTCCGCGAAGGTCGCTTCGAGCGCGAGGCGCTTCGGCGCGTCGATGTCGGGCAGGCCCTTCAGCGTGACCGAGCCCGCGCCGTTGCGGTCGAGCGTCAGCGGCAGCTTGTCGGCGATCAGCTTCGTCGCGTCGGGATCGCTGCTCGCGGACGACGCGTTGTCGCCGTCCTGCGAGTCGTCGTCCGCATTGCCGTCGCTTCGGTCGGGACGATACGGCGTGAAGCTGAAATCCTCGTAGCGATCGGCGAACGGCGGCGTGGCCCATTTCATCAAGGCCGACACCTGCACGGGCAGGTTCGATGCGCCGCCGCCCGACACGTAGTCGATCTGCACCGCGAGCGGCGCTTCCTTCGCCGCGACGAGCGGGCTCTTCTGCGCGTCGCGCGCGCCGATCGACCCTTTCAGCACCGGCAGCCGGAACGCCTCGACGCGGAAGCTGCCGCTGTAGTAGCTGCTGGTCGGCGCATCGTCCGGGCCGCCTTCGAGCTCGACGCTGTATTCGCCGAGCTTCGCGGCGGCCGGCAGCGTGAACTGCGTGTCCGCACTGTGGTCGGCCGCCCAGCTGAGCGGCAGCTTGTAGGTCTGGCCGGTGCCGAGATGGCGGATCGTCGCGCGCGTCGGGTACTGCGACGGGAACGCGAGGCTCTGCAGCGTTTCGGTGCGAATGAAATGCTTCATCGACACGGTCTCGCCGGCGCGCAGCAGCGTGCGGTCGAACACGGTATGCGCGCGCACGGTCGGCGCGCTGTCGGTATCGGTCGGCACGTTGAAGCGCCACGACTCGATGCCGCGATTCCAGTTCGAGCTGACGAACGCCATGTCGGGGCCCCTCTTCGGGTCGTCGACGCGCGCGGATACGAAATAGTCGCTGAAGGTCTCCGACGACTTGCATTCACGCTTCGGCTCGAACGGCCCGTCGATCTTCAGCAGGCCCTGCGCATCGGTCTTGCCGGCCGCGATCTCGTCGCCGTTGCAGTCGGACACGCGGATCTGCGCGTTCGGCACCGGCTTGCCCTTGTCGAGCGTCGTGACCCACACGAGGTTGTTGTCGCGGCCCTGTTTCAGGTGCACGCCGAGGTTCGTGACGAGCACCGTGGTGCGCACGTACATGCTCGACGGCTTCGCGAGCAGCGAGCGGCCGAGCGCCGGCGACGCGAGTTCGAGCACGTAGAAGCCCGGCTTCTCGATCGGCACGCCGACGATCTCGAACGGGCGCAGCGCCTTCGGGTCGGCCTTCGGCAGCGTCAAGGCCTGCGCGCCGGGCTCGCCGGCGAGCAGCGACAGCGAGCGCACGTCGATGCGGCGGTCCTTCGGCGCGGGCATTTTCTCGCCGGGCCCGAGCGGCACGTAGACCGGATGCTGTCCCTTGCGCGTCAGCAGGCCGGGAATCTGCTCGTCGATCGAGCCGGCCGTCATCGACCAGTTGTCGAAGCGGTCGACGGTGCGCATCCACTGGCGGATCGCGGTGTCGTTCTCGACCCGCAGGTTCGCGAACTGCGCGCCGCCTGCATTGAGCCCGGCGACATGCAGATCGGCTTCGACGTTGCGCAGCGTGACCGGCACGAGCGCCGGCGTATCGGGCTCGGCGAAGCGCTCGACGATGCCGAACGTGCCCGACGAGAACTTCGCGAGCGGCGGCATCGGCGCGGTGCGCGTCGCGAGCGGGAACAGGTCGGCGTTGGCGAGCGGACGATCGGTGACGTCGCGCAGGCCCGACGGCAGTTCGATCGTCAGGTCGGCCTGCGCGGGCAGTGGCGGGTTGAAGGTGACGGTCGTCACTTCGTCGCTCTTGTCGTCGGCCGCGAAGTTCGGCGACAGCGTGCCGTCGGGGCCGCGCAGCTTGATCGACTCGGCTTGCTTGCGCGACACCGGCGCGTTGAAGGAGAGCGTGAGCGGGCGCAGCGGCGTGCACGGCGCCTTCGCGTTCTCGCGCTCGCACGAGAAGCTCGCGGCGAACGGTGCGCGTACCGTGAAGTCGAAGCGCCGCTCGGTTTCATTCGCGATGCCGCTCGGGCTCGTGACGCCCTTGCCGTAGACGAGCTGCATCTTCGCGCCGGCCGGCAGCGCCTGCGCGCACGACAGCGTCAGCACGCGCGCGGCGTCCTGCTTCAACCCGAAGTGATCGAGCAGCGCGGTGCGCGTATCGCCGTCGGCGGCCGTGACGGGGATGCGGTTGCCGATGCCGGCCGCTTCGCACCAGATGTTCGCGAGCGCGGAGCGTGCGTCGGCCGGGCCGTTCAGCTTGATGACGAACACCTGCCGTTCCTCGATCTCGCGCGAGCCGGGGCGCACCGTCACCGGGAACGGGCCGCCGGTCTGGAACGTGAAGCGGCGCGGACCGCTGGCCGCGTTGCCGGCGACCGAGCGCAGCGTCTCGTTGAGCGCGACCGAGCAGCGCACGCCGGGCGGCAGGTCGTTTTCGAAATCGTAAACCCAGGTCTTGTCGTCGAGCCAGCGACCCTGGCCGCGTGCCGCGGTGGCGTCGGTGCAGGTCACGCGTGCGGGATTCGGCGCGGAGGCCGAGCCGAACGCGACCATCGGTTCGTCGAACTTGACGACGCTCTGCCGCACTTCGGTGACGGTGCCCTGCGGCGATACGCTCACGGTGCGCGCCGCGCCCGCATGCAGCGAGAGTGCCGCGGCGGCCCCGAGCGCGGCGACGGCGCCGATGCGCCAGAACAGACGGGTGGTGTGGCCGGTTCGATTCGGTTTGTTGTGCTTGTCGTGCTGCTTCATCGCTCGATGCCCTCGGAGGGGAAGCTTTCTGTTTGATTGCACGCGATTCTAACCGACCGTCATGTAGGCGGATCGCAACACGATGCGTGTCGCCGGCTTGCGACATCCGCAAGCGGGACGCAGAATTGTCGCGCCAACGACACAAAAATGCAGCGAAATGTCGATTGTCACGGATAGCGGAACATTTAATGGACTATAAAAAGATTGTTCGATCCGGTTTGAGCGCGTACATTGCAGGTCCGCGCTAAAGTTTGAGAAATATCAAGCGTGGTTTTCCCGAATCCGGTGTTCGAGAGAAGGAAACATGCACAACGACAACACCCCCCACTCGCGTCGCGACAGCGACGCAGCCGCAAGCGGCATCACGCGGCGTCAATGGCTGCAGGGCGCACTGGCGCTGACGGCAGCGGGCCTGACCGGTTCGCTGGCGTTGCGGGCCCTGGCCGACGATCCCGGCACTGCGCCGCTCGATACGTTCATGACGCTCTCCGAAGCATTGACCGGCAAGAAAGGGCTGAGCCGCGTGACCGGCCAGCGCTTCCTGCAGGCCTTGCAGAAAGGCTCGTTCAAGACGACCGACGGCCTGTCGCAGCTCGCCGGCGCACTTGCGTCGGGCTCGCTGACGCCCGATCAGGAATCGCTCGCGCTGACGA
Source organism: Burkholderia pseudomultivorans (assembly GCF_001718415.1). Classification (NCBI taxonomy): domain Bacteria; kingdom Pseudomonadati; phylum Pseudomonadota; class Betaproteobacteria; order Burkholderiales; family Burkholderiaceae; genus Burkholderia; species Burkholderia pseudomultivorans. Next base: position 1,259,822 of record NZ_CP013377.1, read on the forward strand.
TTCTCGAAGCGTGGTATCTCGGCATCGTCGACAACGTCGTGATTACCTACGAAGAAGCGTTAATGTTCGGCGTCGTGTCGGATACGCTCGTGATCCCTTCGTATTGCCCCAACAAACCCGGCTTCTGGGCCGAAAAACCGATCGAGAGGCAAGCCTGATGGCCGATACCGATACGCAAAAAGCCGACGTCGTGGTCGTCGGGTCGGGTGTCGCCGGCGCGATCGTGGCACACCAGCTCGCGATGGCGGGCAAGTCGGTGATCCTGCTGGAAGCCGGCCCGCGCATGCCGCGCTGGGAAATCGTCGAGCGCTTTCGCAACCAGCCCGACAAGACCGATTTCATGGCGCCGTATCCGTCGAGCCCGTGGGCGCCGCATCCGGAATACGGCCCGCCGAACGACTACCTGATCCTGAAGGGCGAGCACAAGTTCAACTCGCAGTACATTCGCGCGGTGGGCGGCACGACGTGGCACTGGGCCGCGTCGGCGTGGCGCTTCATCCCGAACGACTTCAAGATGAAGAGCGTGTACGGCGTCGGTCGCGACTGGCCGATCCAGTACGACGATCTCGAGCATTACTACCAGCGCGCCGAGGAGGAACTCGGCGTGTGGGGCCCGGGCCCCGAGGAAGACCTGTACTCGCCGCGCAAGCAGCCGTACCCGATGCCGCCGCTGCCGTTGTCGTTCAACGAGCAGACGATCAAGACGGCGCTGAACGGCTACGATCCGAAATTCCACGTGGTGACCGAGCCGGTCGCGCGCAACAGCCGCCCGTACGACGGCCGGCCGACTTGTTGCGGGAACAACAATTGCATGCCGATCTGCCCGATCGGCGCGATGTACAACGGCATCGTGCACGTCGAGAAGGCCGAGCAGGCCGGCGCGAAGCTGATCGACAGCGCGGTCGTCTACAAGCTCGAGACGGGGCCGGACAAGCGCATCGTCGCCGCGATCTACAAGGACAAGACCGGCGCCGACCATCGCGTCGAGGGCAAGTACTTCGTGCTCGCCGCGAACGGCATCGAGACGCCGAAGATCCTGCTGATGTCCGCGAACCGCGATTTCCCGAACGGCGTCGCGAACAGCTCGGACATGGTCGGCCGCAACCTGATGGACCACCCGGGCACCGGCGTGTCGTTCTACGCGAACGACAAGCTGTGGCCGGGCCGCGGCCCGCAGGAGATGACCTCGCTGATCGGCTTTCGCGACGGCCCGTTCCGCGCGACCGAGGCTGCGAAGAAGATCCACCTGTCGAACATGTCGCGCATCAACCAGGAAACGCAGAAGATCTTCAAGGCCGGCAAGCTGATGAAGCCGGCGGATCTCGATGCGCAGATCCGCGACCGTTCCGCGCGCTACGTGCAGTTCGACTGCTTCCACGAAATCCTGCCGCAGCCCGAGAACCGCATCGTGCCGAGCAAGACGGCGACCGATGCGATCGGCATTCCGCGCCCGGAGATCACCTACGCGATCGACGACTACGTGAAGCGCGGCGCGGTGCATACGCGCGAGGTCTACGCGACGGCCGCGAAGGTGCTGGGCGGCACGGACGTCGTGTTCAACGACGAGTTCGCGCCGAACAACCACATCACGGGGTCGACGATCATGGGCGCGGATGCACGCGACTCGGTCGTCGACAAGGACTGCCGCACGTTCGACCATCCGAACCTGTTCATCTCGAGCAGCGCGACGATGCCGACCGTCGGTACGGTAAACGTGACGCTGACGATCGCGGCGCTTGCGCTGCGGATGTCGGACACGCTGAAGAAGGAAGTCTGACCGTGCGGAAATCTACTCTCACCTTCCTCCTCGCCGGCTGCCTCGCATTGCCGGGCCTCGCGCGCGCGGCCGATCCGGCCGATCCCGCGCTGGTCAAGCGCGGCGAATACCTCGCCGTCGCCGGCGACTGCATGGCGTGCCACACCGCGAAGGGCGGCAAGCCGTTCGCGGGCGGTCTCGGCATGCCGGTTCCGATGCTCGGCAAGATCTACACGAGCAACATCACGCCCGATCCCGATACGGGCATCGGCAACTGGACGTTCGACGACTTCGAGCGCGCGGTGCGGCACGGCGTGTCGAAGGACGGCAGCAACCTGTATCCGGCAATGCCGTACGTGTCGTACGCGAAGATCAACGACGACGACGTGCAGGCGCTGTACGCGTACTTCATGCACGGTGTCGAGCCGGTCAAGCAGGCGCCGCCGAAGAACGAGATCCCCGCGCTGCTGAGCATGCGCTGGCCGCTGAAGATCTGGAACTGGCTGTTCCTGAAGGACGGCGCGTACCAGCCGAAGCCGGCGCAGAGCGCCGAGTGGAACCGCGGTGCGTACCTGGTGCAGGGCCTCGCGCACTGCAGCACGTGCCACACGCCGCGCGGCATCGCGATGCAGGAGAAGTCGCTCGATGAAACGGGCGGCAGCTTCCTGTCGGGTTCGGTGCTCGCAGGCTGGGACGGCTACAACATCACGTCCGACCCGAACGCGGGCATCGGCGGCTGGTCGCAGCAGCAGCTCGTGCAGTATCTGCGCACCGGCAGCGTGCCGGGGCTCGCGCAGGCGGCCGGCCCGATGTCCGAGGCGATCGAGCACAGCTTCTCGAAGATGACGGATGCCGACATCGGCGCGATCGCGACGTACATCCGTACGGTGCCGGCCGTGTCGAACGGCGACGCGAAGCAGTCGCGCGCGTCGTGGGGCAAGCCGGCCGAGGACGGGCTGAAGCTGCGCGGCGTCGCGCTGGCGTCGTCGGGCATCGATCCGGCGCGGCTCTATCTCGGCAACTGCGCGACCTGCCACCAGATGCAGGGCAAGGGCACGCCGGACGGCTACTATCCGTCGCTGTTCCACAACTCGACGGTCGGCGCGTCGAATCCGACCAACCTCGTGCAGGTGATCCTGAACGGCGTGCAGCGCAAGGCCGGCAGCGAGGACATCGGGATGCCGGCGTTCCGCAACGAGCTGTCGGATGCGCAGATCGCCGCGCTCGCGAACTACCTGACCGGGCAGTTCGGCAATCCGGCCGCGAAGGTGAGCGACCAGGACGTCGCGAAGCTGCGCTGACGCGGTGGCGCAGGTCAACATCGGACCAGAGGAGGCACGCAGCACATCGGGCGGTACCCGATGCCGGTTGTTGCAGAGCGGGGCGGGCGGCGCAGGCGGCCGCCCGCCCTGGTTCGTTGGCAATCCGCTGCGCGTTCGATCCGGGCGCGCATCGTTTTCGTTGATCGACACCATGACACCGAATCAACCGTTTCTCGCGTCCCAGCGCGATGTGCTGCTGCTGCTTGCCCGCATTCTGCTCGTGATCCTGTTCGTGATGTTCGGCTGGAAGAAGATCGTCGACTTTCCCGGCACGATCGCGTTCATGGGCTCCGAGGGCGCGCCCGCGCCGATCGTCTCCGCCGCGATCTCCGTCGTGATGGAGCTGTTCGTCGGGATCGCGATCCTCGTCGGCTTCCAGACGCGGCCGCTCGCGCTGCTGCTTGCGCTGTATACGATTGGCACCGGCCTCATCGGCCATCACTACTGGAACATGACCGGTGGCGAGCAGATCAACAACATGATTCATTTCTACAAGAACATCGCGATCTCGGGCGGCCTGCTCGCGCTTTGCGCGGCCGGCCCCGGACGCTTTTCGGTCGATCGCGGTTGACAGGATCCTGGGCGCGCGCATGGGGCGCGCGCCGAAGGGTCGAGACTCCGAGGGGGCATCATTTTGCGACTCAAACATTTCGCATGGCTGATCGCGGCCGCCGCGCCGGCGGCTGCGGTCGCACAGACGAGCGTGACGCTGTACGGCCGCGTCGACGGCGGCGTCGAATACCTGAACCACATCGCGACGCCGAACGGCAGCGCGACGCGCTGGAGCGCCGAAAGCGGCGACTGGGGCACCAGCATGTTCGGGCTGAAGGGCATCGAGGATCTGGGCGGCGGGCTGTCGACGGTCTTCAACCTCGAAACCGCATTCCAGGTGATGAACGGCCAGACGGGCGGCGGGCGCATGTGGTCGCGGCGCGCGTATGTCGGGCTGAAAAGCGACACGTGGGGCCAGCTGCAGGCCGGCCGCAACCTGTTCATCGACAGCGACGGCGTGTGGGAATTCGATCCGTTCGTCCAGCAGGCGTTTTCGTCGGCATCGCTGGTGCGCGGCCGCAACTGGCAGCAGACCAGCAACAACATCGAATATCACAGCCCGGTGTTCGGCGGCTTCGACGTGCAGGCGCAATACGCGTTCGGCAATCAGTCGCGCGGCTTCAACTACGGTGCGGCCGACGATTTCGGCCGCTCCGACGGGATCATGATCTCGTACCATTCGCCGATGCTCGACGTGCGCGGCATCTACGACGAACTGCGCGACAACAACGGCAAGCTCAGCAACATCTTCACCGCGTCGCGCGAATACTTCGTCGGCGCGAACGTGAAGGTGTCGAAGTTCAAGATCCAGGGCGCCTATACGCACTACCAGGCGCCCGACAGCCCGGCCGGCGTCGCCGATCGCGCCGATCACTACTGGCTCGGCGCGACCTACACTGCGACGCCGCAATGGGCCGTGACGGGCGGCGGCTATTACGTGAAGGTCGGCGACGGCGGCGGCGATGCGTCGCACGATCCGTCGGGCCACGCGATCATGTACGTGCTCGGCACCACCTACAACCTGTCGAAGCGCACCTTCCTGTACGGCACCGTCGCGTACGTGCGCAACGGCGGCAACTCGAACTTCTCGCTGCTCGCGACGCCGCGCGACGCGACGTCGAACACGAGCCCGATGACGGGCGAGTCGCAGACGGGCGCATATGTCGGGATGATGCACACGTTCTGAGCGGTGCGGCGCCGGACATGAAAAAGGCACGGGCGATCGAACCCGTGCCTTTTTCGTTGGTGCGGCGCGCGGCCGCGCCCGGCGCCGCTCAGTCGAGCGACTTCCCGGCTTTCTCGTCCATGCTGCGGATCGCGAGCAGCGTCAGCACGCCGCAGCCGATCGCATACCATGCCGGCGCATTCGGATTGCCGGTCGCCGCGATCAGCCACGTGACGAAGAACTGCGCGAAGCCGCCGAAGATCGCGACGCCGATGCTGTACACGAGCGCGCCGCCCGTCGCGCGCACGGCGCGCGGGAACAGTTCGCCGAGCATCGCGCCGGTCGCGCCGATGTTGATCGCATGCACGACCGACAGCGCCGCGATGATCGACAGCAGCGACGCGGCGCCCGGCCAGCGGTTCAGTGCGACGAACGCGGGGTAGATCGCGACCATCAGCGCGATGCGCGTCCACCAGACGATCCGGTTGCGCCCGTAGACATCGGACAGGTAGCCGCCGATCGGCGTCGCGAGCATCAGGATCGCGCCGGCGACGCAGCCGGCCGTCATCGACAGCCAGGTCGGCAGGTGCAGCACCTGCACGCCGTAGATCGCCATGTAGAACACGATGATGTAGTGGATCGACGTGCCGCCGATCGTCACGCCGAGCCCTGCGAACACGGCCTTGCCGTGGTGGCGCAGCACGTCGGCGAGCGGCAGCGACGCGACCTTTTCCGCCTGCGCGTGAGTGTGCGCGTGCGCGTCGCCCGGCACTTCCTCGACGGTGCGGCGCAGCCAGTAGCCGAGCGGCACGAACAGCGTGCCGATGATGAACGGCACGCGCCAGCCCCAGCTTTCGAGCTGCGCGGCGCTCAGCGTCGAGGTGAGCGCGACGCCGGTCAGCGCGCCCGCGAGCGCGGCGAGGCCCTGGCTCGAGAACTGGAACGACGCATAGAAGCCGCGGCGATGCTGCGGCGCCTGTTCGAGCAGCAGCGTCGTCGACGCGCCGACTTCGCCGCCCGACGCGAACCCTTGCAGCAGGCGCGCGAGCACGAGCAGCAGCGGTGCGGCGATGCCGACCTGCGCGTAGGTCGGCGCGATCGCGATCGTCGCGGTGCCGAGCGCCATCAGCAGCAGCGTCAGGATCATCGCCTTCTTGCGGCCGACGCGATCCGCATACATGCCGATCACGAGGCCGCCGAGCGGGCGCGTGACGAAGCCGACGCCGAAGCTCGCGACCGCGAGCATCAGTTGCCCGAACGACGAGTGCACGGGAAAGAACAGCTTGCCGATCAGGATCGCAAAGAAGCTGTAGACCGTGAAGTCGTAGAACTCGAGCGCGTTGCCGACCGCGGCGGCCGCGATCAGGCGGCGCTTTTTCGCGGCGGTGCGTGCATCGGCCGGCGTGTCGTCGAACGAAAGGGTGGACGTTTCCATGGATTTCCCCGGTAAGCGCAGCGGCGTGATGAAGGGCCGTCAGGCCGCGAGCCAGCCTTCGGCGACGCGGACCCAGTAGCTCGCGCCGATCGCGAGGATGTCGTCGTTGAAGTCGTAGCCGGGGTTGTGCACCATGCAGCCGCCCTTGCTGCCGATGCCGTTGCCGATGAAGGCATAGCAGCCGGGGCGCGCCTCGAGCATGAACGCGAAATCCTCGCTGCCCATCAGCGGCGGCGCGTCGGTTTCGACGCGCTCGGCGCCGAGCATCCCGCGCGCGATGTCGGCCGCGAACGCGGTCGGCTCCGCGTGATTGACGAGCACCGGATAGCCGTAGTCGTAGTCGACTTCGGCAGTGACGCCGAAGCTTTCGGCCTGGCCTTTCGCGAGCGCCTCGATGCGGCGGGCGAGCAGCGCGCGCACGTCGGCGTTCAGCGCGCGCACCGACAGCTTCATCACGACGGTTTCGGGAATGATGTTGAAGGTTTCGCCGGCCTGCACGCTGCCGACCGTGATCACCGCCGCATGCTGCGCATCGACCTCGCGCGCGACGATCGTCTGCAGCGCGACCATGATGCTGCCGGCGGCCGACATCGGATCGCGCGCGAAGTGCGGCATCGCGCCGTGGCCGCCGACGCCGCGCAACGTGATCGTCACGCGGTCGGCCGACGCCATCGCGGCGCCGGTGCGGAACGCCATGTCGCCCGCTGCGCGGCCCGGCATGTTGTGGATCGCGAAGATCGCGTCGCACGGGAAGCGGTCGAACAGGCCGTCGTCCATCATCGCCTTCGCGCCGCCGAAATTCTCCTCGGCCGGCTGGAAGATCAGGTTCAGCGTGCCGGAAAACCGCCGCGTCGCCGCGAGATGGCGCGCCGCGCAGAGCAGCATCGCCGTATGGCCGTCATGCCCGCACGCATGCATCTTGTTCGCTTGGCGGCTCGCATACGGCAGGCCGGTGGCTTCCGCGAGCGGCAGCGCGTCCATGTCGGCGCGCAGCCCGACCGTGCGCGTGCCTTGCCCTTCGCGCAGCACACCGACGACGCCCGTCCTGCCGATCCCGCGATGCACTTCATAGCCCCAGCCGCCGAGCAGCTCGGCGACGAGATCGCTCGTCAGCGTTTCCTCGAACGCGAGTTCGGGGTGGGCGTGGATGCGGCGGCGCACCTCGATCAGTTCGGGGGCGATCGCGGCGATGCCGGGGATGACGGGGTTCACGGCGTGGGGCATGGTGTCTCCAGTGGGGCCGAAGGGCGTTTGACGCGCATATGACGAGCAAGCATATAAATTTCTTTTGCGCACCATAAGCTGATAAATTGCTTTGGTGCACACCGCCGGTTGCCGCTCGGGAATACCCTGAGGCAGCCCGCGTGATCGAGCTCCGGGTTTCCACGAATCGCGCATTGCCGCCATGAAATACCATCAGCTGAAAGCCTTCGTCACCGTCGCGGAAGAGGGCAGCATTCGCGCGGCCGCGCGCCGCCTGAACGTGTCGCCGGCGGCGCTGACCAAGGCGGTCAAGGAGCTGGAGATCGCGCTTGGCGTGTCACTCGTCGTGCGCACCGCGCGCGGCGTGCAGCTGACCGCGTTCGGTCAGCAGTTGCAGGTGCGTGCGCGGTTGATCGTCACCGAGATGCAGCGCGCGCGCGACGACATCGAGCAGGCGCAGGGCGCGATGACGGGCTCGGTGGCGGCGGCGATCACGCCGGCCGCCGCGGTGACGATCCTGCCGGACGCGTTCCGTGCGTTCCGGCGGCGCTTTCCGGTCGCGCGCGTGAATCTCATCGAAGGGTTTCCGGGCGTCGCGCTGCCGCGGCTGCACGACGGCTCGCTCGATTTCGCGGTGGCCGTCGTCGTGCCGGAACTGCTGGCGGCCGAATTCGATCACGCGGAGCTCTACGCGAGCCGCTCGCTGATCGTCGCGCGCAAGGGGCATCCGCTCGCGTCGGCCACGTCGCTCGCGGATCTCGTCGACGCCGACTGGTTGATGAACCCGTCGCCGGAAAGCTCGACGCAGGTGCTGTTCAATTCGTTCGTCGCGTACGGGCTGCCGATGCCGACGCGCGTGGTCGAATGCCCGAGCTTCGGGCTCGCGCACAGCCTGATGACGGGATGCGACCTGATCGCGTCGATGCCCGAGCAGCTGTTGCAGGGCGAGTGGGCGCGCGAACAGCTCGCCGTGCTGCCGATCCGCGAACGGCTGCCGGCCGTGTCGGTGCAGGCCGTCACGCGTCGCGACAGTCCGCTGACGCCGGCCGCGGCGATGCTGCTCGACTGCCTGCGCGATTCGGCGCGGCGCAAGGGACTGCGGTAGCCGCGCGCGAGCCGGTATCATAGCGGCCGGCCCGCCGTACCGGCCGGCCTTCGACAAACTCGCCACTCCGGCATCCGTATCCAGCAACCAGAGGCATTACATGACCAGTGCAACCCAATTCGACAACGTGTCGGTCGTCAAGCGCGCCAATGTCTATTTCGACGGCAAGTGCGTGTCGCATGCGGTGATCTTCCCGGACGGTACGCGCAAGACGCTCGGCGTGATCCTGCCGTGTGCGCTCAACTTCGGCACCGATGCGCCCGAATTGATGGAAGTGCAGGCCGGCAAGTGCCGCGTGAAGCTCGACGGCAGCGACGAGTGGCAGACCTACGGCGCCGGCGAATCGTTCTCGGTGCCGGGCAAGAGCCGCTTCGACATCGAAGTGCTCGAAACGCTCGACTACGTCTGCAGCTATCTGTAAGTGCGCCCGCACGCGGGCGGCCGGTGCCGTCCGCCCGTAGTAAAAAAGAAGCCCCGCCGAGGCGGGGCTTGTCGCAAGCGGATGGCGCACGGCCATCCGTTACGCGCGTTACAGGCAGGCGTTGATGTCGCCTGCCGAGGCCGCGTCGCCGCGCAGGCCGACCCACGTCTTTGCGCTGGCGTTCCACGACGGACGAACCATCGCGGCGGCACCGTTCGGCGGCTGCTGGCCCGGCGCGTAGACGTCGGTCGCGAGGCCGTTCGCGAGTACGTTCTGCGAGATCACCTGTTGCTGGGACTTGTCGGCCCAGGTCTTGGCGATGCAGGCCGATACGTCCTGTGCGGGCTTCTGGCTTTGTCCCACGTTCTGCACGGCAGGGTCGGCTGCATGAGCAGAAATTGCCACGGTCAATGCGATCAGCGGTAAGTATTTCACGTTATCTCCCTCGAGTCGTGATTGATTGAGTGGGAAGCGCAGTAGTACTGCGTGCAAGTGAGATTGCGTTCGACAGACGCGGTTCCGACGATTCCGAAACAAGTTGTTAACGCGCTTGCCAAACGGCGAACCTCGTTGCAGTCCGAAGTGCTGCAACGCGGCATGCATGTCGCGCACGATGCGTGCCCGCGCGACGACGTCATGCGTGCTGCGGTCGGCTCGCTGCCCGGTCGTGTGGTCGAGGAGGGTCGCGACGTCCGGCATGCATCGGCATGGCGCGTCGCGACGCGTTGTTGTCGGCTGCCGTTATCGGCTTATCGGTTTATCGGCTTGCGAAGCTGGAATGGCTGAATGGGTGGCCCCGTCGCATGGACACCATGATGACAAACTTTCGTCAGTTCAATTGTCAAGCAACTTTAAACGCGGGCAGATGACAATGCGGCGCGCGACGGGCGCGCCGCATCGTGACGGGAAGCAATCCGTGCGGGAGAGGGGAAGTGCGCGCGACGCGATCGCCGCGCGCGCTGATGTGTCAGCCGGCCTTGCGCGCGCCGGCGTCGCGCAGATTCGCCGGTACGACCGGGCGGAAGCGCTCGCGCTTGTGCTCGTCGTCGAAGTGCTGGAGCGCGGGCTTGATCAGGTCGCTGCGCGACACGAGGCCCGTGATGCGCAGCGATTGCGGATCGTCGACCACCGGCAGCCGTTCGAGCCCGAGCATCGCGAGTCGCGATGCGACGAGGCGGCAGGTTTCGTGCGCGAGCGCGATCGCGGGCGGCCGATCGGCAAAGGCGGCCGCGATCGGCGTATCGGCGGCGGCCTGCGCGCGCTGCGCATCGACGAGCGCGCGGTCGACGAGGCCGAGCAGGCGGCCGTTCTGCACGACCGGGTAGGCGCGATGCGTCTGCTGCGCGCCGAAGTACTGCGCTTCGACCGCGGCCAGCGGGGTCGCTCCGTCGATCGCGACGAGCGCGTCGGCCGGCGTCATCACTTCGCCGACGTCGTGCCGCTCGAGCGGATCGACGCCGTACTCGCGATAGATGTGATAGCCGCGGCGCGCAATCTTTTCGGTCATGATCGAGCGCTTCATCACGACGGTCGCGAAGCCGTGCGCGACCAGCGTCGCCGCGAGTAGCGGCAGCAGTGCGTTGGCGTCGTGCGTGAGGCCGAACGCGAACACGATCGCGGTCAGCGGCGCACCGAGCGTCGCGCCGAGCGTCGCGGCCATGCATACCAGCGGCCACAGCGCCGGATCGCCGCCCGGCAGCACCGGCGACAGCACGGTGCCGAGGCCCGCGCCCAGCATCAGCAGCGGCGCGAGCACGCCGCCCGACGTGCCGGAGCCGAGCGCGATCACCCACATCACGGCCTTCACGATCAACAGCGCGAGCGCGATCTTCAGCGCGATGTGCTGGTGCAGCAGGTCGCCGATCACGTCGTAGCCGACGCCGAGCGCACGCGGTTCGAGCCAGCCGCCGACACCGATCACGATCGCGCCGAGCGCGGGCCACCACATCCAGTGCACCGGCAGCTTCGCGAACGTGTCCTCGACGCGATACAGCGCCGCCGACAGCCCGCACGCAAGCATCCCCGACAGCAGCCCCGCGACGATGCACGAGCCGAGCGCGACCGGCGACGGCGCGGCGGTCGTCAGCGGAAACAGCGGGTCGACGCCGAAGAACACGGCGCGCGCAAAGCCCGCCACCGCGCAGGCGAGCGCGACCGGCAGGAAGCTGCGCGGCCGCCATTCGAACAACAGCAGCTCGACGGCCAGCAGCACGGCGGCGACCGGCGTGCCGAACACGGCGGTCATGCCGGCGGCTGCACCCGCGACCAGCAGCGTCTTGCGCTCGGCGGCCGTCACGTGCACGCATTGCGCGAGCAGCGAGCCGAGCGCACCGCCCGTCATGATAATCGGGCCTTCGGCGCCGAACGGGCCGCCGCTGCCGATCACGATGCCGGACGACAGCGGCTTGAGCACCGCGACCTTCGGCGACATGCGGCTCTTGCCGAACAGGATCGCCTCGATCGCCTCCGGAATGCCATGGCCGCGGATCTTTTCCGAGCCGAAGCGCGCCATCATGCCGACGATCAGTGCGCCGATCACCGGCACCGCGATTACCCACGCACCGAGCGCGTTGCCTGCGGGCGAGCGGTCCGCGAACGAGAACTGCTGGAAGAAGAACAGGTTCGTAAACAGGTGGATCAGGCTCAGCAGCACGAAGGCCGCGAGCGTGCTGAGCACGCCGATCACGGCGGCAAGCAGCGCGATCCTGGGCAGGCGCTCGTTGGTCGAGAAATCTCGTTTGTGCGGGGCGTTCATCGGAGTCGGGAGGTCAATGGTCGATCTGGGGAACCTGAAACGCGCCCTTCAGCGATTTCAGTTCGGTGCGGTGCATCGCCGCGAGGCGTGCAAGCAGCGTCTCGCCGGCTTCCTCGAGGTGTACCTCGACCTGCCGGCGATCCGCTTCGCTCGTCTTGCGCTTCACGAGCCCGAGCGCTTCGCAGCGCGTGACCAGCGCGACCACACCGTGATGCTGCGCCTGCAGGCGTTCCGCCAGCTCGCCGATGGTCGCCCATTCGCGATGCGGATAGCCTTTGATATGCAGCAGCAACAGGTATTGCAGCGGCGTCACGCCTTCGCTTTGCGCGGCGCGTTCGGAGAAGCGCTCGAAGCGGCGCATCTGGTAGCGGAATTCGGACAGTTGCTGGAAATCGCTCTTGGTCAGCGCGCGTCGGGTATCGGTCATCGCAGGGGCGTCCGGACAGTTTCGATAACGGGCAAATATATCACAATATGATATAAATGGCCGAATTCGGCGGAAAACGGGTGGTGTTCGTCGTTGTCGTTACGCGGCTGCGAGCATCTGCGTCTGTCGATGGAGGCCCGTGACGAGATCCGTCTGCGTGATGACGCCGACGAGGCGGCGCGACGCGTCGACGACCGGAATATGGTGGTGGCCCGAATGCGTGAACAGCGGCACGAGCGCCGTGAGCGGCATGGTCTGCGGCACCGACGCGACCTCGCGCGTCATCACGGTGGCGACGCTCGCGGGCTGCCCGCCGAAGGCTTCGGGCAAGCGCGCGGACAGGCGCTGCCACAGCGGAGTCGGGCGGCGCAGCTGGCGCGTCAGGTCGGCGCGGGTGACGATGCCGGTCAGGCGGCCGTCGCCGTCGACGACGGGCAGCGCCTTCACGCGATGGCGATCGAGCAGCGTGAGCGCCGCCGTGACCGACGTCGACGGCGCGACGCTGACCGCGTTCTTCGTCATCAGGTCGGCACAGGTGAGCTGGCCGAACGTGCGCGCGTACGCCTGCATTTCGGTTTCGCGCAGCAGCGCTTCGAGGTCGTCCGGATCGACGTCGAGCCATTCGCTGCGACGCTTGAGCACGGCGTCGAGGTCCTCGCGCGTGAAGCCGCCGCGTGCGGGCGCCGCGGCGCCCTGCGGTTTCGCGTCGGCGCGTGCGCTGCCGTGCGGATAGCGGTGCCCGGTCAGCGCGTGGTAGACCAGCGCGGCCGACAGCAGGATCGCCGACTGCAGCGCGATCGGTTCGAGCACGAAGCCGAAGCCGAGCGCATGGATCGCCGGGCCGCCAACCACGGCCGTGAGCGCGACGGCGCCCGACGGCGGGTGCACGCAGCGCAGCGCGAACATTCCGCCGATCGCACATGCGATCGCGACGGCGGCGGCGGTGACCGGATCGGCGATCCACTGCGCGCACGCGACGCCGACCGTCGCCGCCACCAGGTTGCCGCCGATGATCGACCACGGCTGCGCGAGCGGACTCGCGGGCACGGCGAACAGCAGCACCGCGGACGCGCCCATCGGCGCGACGAGCAGCGGCACGAGGCCCGGCACGCCGGGCAGCACGCGCATCGTGACGCCGACCGTCGCGATGCCGACCAGCGCACCGGCGCACGAGCGCAGGCGTTCGCGCCAGCCGAGCGTCATCGGATGGGGAATGAAACTATGCAGCCATTGGCGCAACGTGCGGCGCGACGAAGAGGAGCCTGACGACATGGACGGGAACGGATAAAAATGACGGCGCGGGAAGCGCGCCGTGACCGGAGCGCAATTATATCGTGTTGTGATACAAATTGCCGCACCGCATCACGCCGTTGTCTGCACGCCACGCGCGAATCTTTCGCAATGCTTTCATTGGATGAAAGATCGCAGGCCGGTCGATCGCGCACGTTTGTCTGCAGCGGCGTACAATTCCGGCCACCGAACCCCCGATATGTCAGAACCACGCACGCGATGCCCGCTCTCCCGCCTTCTCCCCGGCACGGTGATCGATTCTGCGTGGTTCGCGGCCTCGTTTCGTTTCCCGTCTGACGCGAGCGCCGTCCATGCCTCCCTACTGACTCTCCCGAAACCAATCCAATGGACATGCTCGAAAACATGCGCCTGTTCGTGCGCGTTGTCGAAGCCGGCAGTTTTACCGCGGTCGCCAAGGAAATCGATGCGACCACCGCGCAGGTGTCGCGTGCGGTGTCGAACCTCGAAGCCCACGTACAGACGCGTCTGCTGCATCGCACGACGCGCCACCTCGGCCTGACCGAAAGCGGCGAGCGCTATTTCGAGCGCGCGAAATCGATCCTCGCGGAAATCGACTACGCGAACGCCGAGGCGCGCAACGCGCTGCTGCGGCCGAGCGGCAAGATGCGCATCCATGCGATGACGGGGCTCGGCAAGAGTCACGTGGTGTCGTCGATCGTCCGCTACCAGGAGGACAACCCCGACGTGTCGGTCGAGCTGACGCTCGCGCAGCGGATGCCGAACCTCGTCGAGGAAGGCTACGACGTGTCGATCGTGACGGCCTCGCAGTTGCCCGATTCGGGCTACGTCGCGCAGACTTGCGGCACGAGCTGCAGCGTGCTCGTCGCGTCGCGCGAATACCTCGCGCGGCACGGCACGCCGCAGACGCCCGACGACCTGCCGAACCACGTGTGCCTGCGCCTCGACACGCCGGCGTCGCCGGCCAGCGAATGGCGGCTCGAGCGCAGCGACGGCGAGGAAACCGTCTACGAGCTGCAGCCCGCGCCGTTCCAGGTGAACGTGCCGGACGCACTGTGCGTCGCGGTGCGGGCCGGGCGCGGGATCGCGTGCATCGCGCTGTATACGGTGCTCGACGATCTCCGCGAAGGCCGGCTGATCCGCGTGCTGCCGGAATATCGACTGCAGACGGTCAGCGTGTACGCGGTGTACGCGACGCGCCGCTATCTCGACGCGAAGATCCGGACCTTCCTCGATCATTTGCGCACGACGCTGACGCCTGCGCTGCAGAGCGACCTGAGCGAACTCGACCGGCTGACGATCGAGCAGGCGCAGGGCGGCGGCCTCAAGCGCGCGTGACGCGGCGCGCGGGCAGGTCGCCCGAACGCGCGCCCGTGCGCGGCGGCGATCACGTGCCCGCTGCGACGCGGATCCGCTCGAAGCGGCCCGCAAGCCACGCATACGCGGCGATGCCGATCAGCCCGTGCGCGGCGACGAACCACAGCGCGCCGGCAAACGAGCCGGTGTGCGCGACGAAGTAGCCGATCACGAGCGGCGTGACGATGCCCGCGATATTGCCGAGGCCGTTGAACACGCCGCCGCTCAGGCCGACCATGCCTTCCGGCGCGGTGTCGGCGAGCACCGCCCAGCCGACCGCCGCCAGTCCCTTGCCGAAGAACGCGATCGTCATCAGCAGGATCACGAGCGTGTTCGACGATGCGCCGTTCGCGAGCACCAGCAGCGTCGCCATCGCCATCCCCGCGACGAACGGCGTCTTGCGTGCGCGCGACGGATGCATGCCGCGCCGGATCAGCCAGTCCGACAGCACGCCGCCGAGCACGCCGCCCGTGAACCCGCAGATCGCCGGCAGCGCGGCGACCCAGCCGGCTTCCATGATCGTCATGCCGCGTCCCTTGATCAGGTAGATCGGGAACCAGGTGATGAAGAAGTAGGTGAGCGCCGTGATGCAGTACTGGCCGATGTAGATCGCCCACAGGCTGCGGTGGCGGAACAGCTGCGACGCGGCGCGCCACGTGACGCGCGGCCGGTGCCGCACGCGGTTCGCCTCGAGATCGACCAGTGCGCCGTGCGCGCGCAGATAGTCGCGCTCGGCGTCGCTCACGCGCGGGTGGCCGTGCGGTTCGCGATACCACGCGAACCATAGCGCGGCGAGCGCGATGCCGAGCATCCCCATCCACAGGAACACGTGCGTCCAGCCCAGCGCACGCGTGAGCCACGCCATCGCCGGCGTGAACAGCACGACGGCCATGTATTGCGCGGAATTGAACAGCGCCGACGCGGTGCCGCGTTCGGCGGTCGGAAACCAGCACGCGACGATTCGCGAGTTGGCCGGGAAGGCCGGCGATTCGACGAGGCCCAGCATGAAGCGCATCGCGAACAGCGCGAGCGTGGCGGCGCCGGCCTGCACGCCGAGCCATCCGACCGTGCCCTGCAGCATCGTGAACACCGACCACAGCAGCAGGCTCAGGCCGTAGACGCGCCGCGCGCCGTAACGATCGAGCAGCCAGCCGCCCGGGATCTGCCCGATCGCATAGGCCCATGCGAACGCCGAAAAAACGATGCCGAGCTGCACGGGCGTGAGCCCGAGGTCGTGCGCGACGCCGGTGCCGGCGATCGACATCGTCGCGCGGTCCGCATAGTTGACGACGGTGACGGCGAAGATCAGGGCGAGGACCGCGTAACGGACGCGGCCGACCGTGCGCGAGGCGGCAGCGGGCGCGGCGACGGCGGCGCCGGAGGATCGATTGGGCATGCGTGTCTCCTGGCCTCCGTCGCGCGGAGGCATGTTGTGTGTGTCGTGGCGAGGCGAGCGCGCGCGGTCGCGCGGCGCGACGCGTTCAGGTCGTGACGCTGGTCGGCGGGCGCTGGCCCGCGAAGCACGCGGCGAGATTGGCGAGCACGATGCGGCCCATTTCCTCGCGCGTTTCGCGCGTGGCGCTCGCGCGGTGCGGCTGCACGACGACGCGGTCGAGTTCGAGCAGCGCGGGCGGCACCTGCGGTTCGTTCGCGAACACGTCGAGGCCTGCGCCGGCGATCGTGCCGTCCGCCAGCGCGCGCACCAGCGCGGCTTCGTCGACGAGCTTGCCGCGCGCGACATTGATCAGGAAGCCGGTGCGGCCGAGCGCGGCGAGGACCTCGGCCGTGATCAGCACCTTGCCGTGATCGGCCGACGCGGCGACGACCAGCACGTCGCTGTCGCGTGCGAGCGCGATCAGGTCGGGCACGAACCGGTAGCCGCTGTCGTGCTGCTCGCGCGGGCCGCAGTAGCTGACCGGCATCCGGAACGCCTGCGCGCGCTGCGCGATCGCGCGTCCGACGCGGCCGAGGCCGACGATGCCGAGCCGCTTGCCCGTCACCTGCGTCGCGAGCGGCTGCGCGAACTTGCCCCAGCGGCCGGCGCGCACGATGCGTTCGCCGAGACCGAGGTCGCGCAAGGTCATCAGGATCAGCCCCATCGCCATGTCGGCCACGTCGTCGGTCAGCACGTCGGGCGTCGTCGTGACGTGGATGCCGCGTGCGCGGGCCCGTTCGAGGTCGACGGCGTCGGTGCCGATGCCGTTGATCGCGACGATTTCGAGGGCGGGCAGCCGGTCCATCAGCGCGGCGGCAAGCCCGTTCGCGCCGCCGGTCACGACGCCGCGGATCCGCGGTGCGACGCGCGCGAGCAAGGCGTCAGGCTGGTCGGTCGCATACGGTCGGTGCACCGCGTAGCGGGCGGACAGTTCGGCGTCGATGGTGTCGGGCAGCGGCTGGGTGAGCAGGATATCGATGGTCATCAAGGTCTCGGTCGGCGTGCGCGGAGCGGGCCGCGCATCGGGTGCAACCGAGTATAGGAATCGCATTGATGTTCGTCTAACATCAAGAGCCTATTGATTGATTCAAGATTTGAATGATCGAACTGCACCAGCTCCGCTGCTTCGTCGCGGTCGCCGAGGAACTGCACTTCGGCCGCGCGGCGAAGCGGCTTTTCATGACGCAGCCGCCGCTGAGCCGGCAGATCCAGCTGCTCGAGCACGCGCTCGGCATCGCGCTGCTCGAACGCAGCAGCCGGCAGGTCAGGTTGACGGCGGCCGGCGAGCGCTTCCTGCGCGATGCGCGCCACATCCTCGAATTCTCGGCGCGGGCCGAGCAGGCCGCGCAGCGCGTCGCGCACGGCGGAGCCGGGCGCATCACACTCGGCTTCACGGCCGTCAGCGCGTACCGGATGATCCCGATGCTGCTCGCCCATGCGGCGCACGCGCTGCCCGACATCGACGTCGAACTGCGCGAGATGGTGTCGACCGTGCAGGTCGATGCGCTGGCATCGCGGATGCTCGACGCGGGCTTCGTGCGCCAGCGCGCCGGCCGGCAGCCGCTCGAATACCGGCTCGTGCAGCGCGAGCCGATGCTGGTCGCGGTTGCGGAAGGCGCGCCGCTCGCCGCGCATGAACGGATCGGCCCCGCCGATCTCGACCGGCAGCCGTTCATCGCGTATTCGCCGAACGAGGGGAAGTACTTCCACGACATGATTTCGGGGATGTTCGCGGGCGCGGGCCGGCTGCCGAACTATCTGCACTACGTCGGGCAGACGCATACGATCCTCGGCCTCGTGCGCGCCGGGCTCGGCGCCGCGCTCGTGCCGGCCTCGGCGCGCGAGCTGCACGTGGACGGCGTGGTGTTCCGGCCGCTCGCGGATGCCGACGTGGCGGCCGAGCTGTATCTCGCGTGGCGGACCGACAACGACAATCCGGTGCTGCCGGTATTCAACGCGATGGTCGAGCGCTTCCTGACGGAAAGCGCGGAAACGGCGACGTAGTCGATCACATCGGTCGTCTGACGACTGAGGCGTGCCCTCGCGGCGCGCGTCGTGCCGCGCCCGCAGCCTGCCTTTCTGCAAGGAATCGGCGCCCTTATGGCGCCCGGCCCCGCACCCACTGACGAACCGTCGAGGGCAAACCCCGATACCCGCATCATCGGTCGTCGTATTACTGTATCGATACACTAAATCGATACAGTTGCGCCGAGACGGCGCATTTGCACAGGAGACGGCCCATGAACACCTTGACCCGGCGGCGCTTTCTGCAGACAGCGTCCGTTGCCACGCTCGCGGCCGCGGGCGGATTTTCGTCGGCCGTGCGTGCGCAGCCGGTCGTGACGCTGCGCTGCTCGTCGTCGATGCCGGCAGACCAGAACGCTGCGCATTACGTGTGGTACGAGCGGCTCGCGGCGAACCTGAAGGCGAGCGTCGGCGATGCGATCCGGGTCGACTACTTCCCGAACAGTCAGCTCGGCAAGGAGAGCGACGTCGTGCAGCAGGTGAAGATCGGCGCGATCGACATGATGATCGCCGGCTCGTCGATCTGGGCGACGGTCGCGCCGGAACTCGGCATGCTCGATCTCGGCTATCTGTTCGACAGCTATACGCACGTCGCGAAGGTGCTCGACGGCTCGGTCGGCGCGAGCCTGAACGCGCTGCTGCAAAAGCGCGCCGGCTGCACGGTGCTCACCTGGGGTTCGCATTTCGGCGGCCGCTGCGTGTTCACGAAAAAGCCGGTGCTTGCGCTGCAAGGGCTGCAGGGCGCGAAGCTGCGCGTGTTGCCGACGCCCGCGTTCATGGACACGTTCAGGGCGATGGGCGCGGTGCCGACGCCGATTCCGTTCGGCGAGCTGTACATGGCCGTGCAGACGGGCGTCGTCGACGGGCTCGAGCACGATCCGGCAACGGTGCTCGCGAGCAAGTTCGACGAAGTCGTGAAGTCGTGCTGGCAGTCGCATCACGTGTTCGCGGCGATGACGGTCGTGATGGGGCGGCGCGCGCTCGCGCGGATTCCGGCGAACCTGCGCCCCGCGTTCGACCGGGCGGTCGCCGATGCGACCGCGCAGCAGCGCGCGATTGCCGCGCAGAAGGCCGAGCAGGCCGAACAGACGCTGCGTCAGCACGGGATGACGTTTCATCCGATCGCGGCCGCCGAGCGCGCGGCGCTGCGGCAGACGATGCACGACCGGCTGTACGTGCCGTTCGCGAAGCAATACGCGGCCACCGCGCCGCTGTTCCCGGCGATCGCCGCCGCACGGAGCTGAACGATGAATATCCGTTCCATGCCGAGCGCCGCGGACGCGCAGGCGCGCGACGGCGCTCGCGGCGCGCGCCGCACCGCGCGCGTGCTCGATGCCGCGCTGCGTGTGCTCGAAATCGCGTCGGCGGCGGTGCTCGCGGTCGACGTGCTGGTCGTGTTCGCGTCGGTCGTGTGCCGCTACTTCCTGCACGATCCGGTCGACTGGGCCGAAGAGGTCGCAAGCGCGCTGATGATCGTGCTGGTGTTCTTCGGCGCGGCGACCGTGCTCGGGCGCAGCCAGCACGTCGGCATCGACCTGTTCCGCGGCTGGCTGCCGGCGCGCTGGCAGCCGGCACTCGTGCAGATCGGGCACTGGATCGTCGCGGCCGTGTCGCTGAACCTGTTCGTGTCATCGTGCGAACTGCTCGCCGATTCGTACGACCAGCTGACACCGGGCGGGCTGCCGGGCTGGATCAACGTCTATCCGATGATGCTCGGCGCGCTGTTCATGGCCGTGTTCGCGCTCGCGAACGCGCTGAATGCGCCGCTGCGCCGCGTGCTCGGCACGCTCGCGTGCTGCGCGGCGTTCACGGCGGCCGTGTACGGCTGGAATGCGCTGCTGCCCGACCACGCGATCGCGCCCGGCGCGCTGCTGGTCGCCGGTTTCGTCGGCGGTCTCGTGCTCGGCGTGCCGATCGGCTTCGTGCTCGCATTCTCGGCGATGCTGTACTTCCTCGCCGATCCGACGCTGCCGCTGCTTGTCTATTCGCAGCAGATCATGGCCGGCGCCGATCACTTCGTGCTGCTCGCCGTGCCGTTCTTCGTGCTGGCCGGGCTGCTGATGGAGTCGAACGGGATGTCCGCGCGGCTCGTCGAGCTGCTGCTGCGGATCTTCGGTCGCGTACGCGGCGGGCTCGGACTGATCGTGATCCTCGCGACCGCCTGCTTCTCCGGCGTATCGGGATCGAAGCTCGCCGACATCGCGGCAGTCGGCGGCGTCGTGATGCCGGCGGTGCGCCGCGCGCGCCAGGACCCGAACGAGACGGCGGCGCTGCTCGCGTGCAGCGCGGTGATGGCCGAGACGATTCCGCCTTGCGTGAACATGATCATCATGGGTTTCGTCGCGAACATCTCGATCGCGGGGCTGTTCGTCGCCGGGCTCGTGCCGGCCGCGGTGCTCGCCGCGTCGCTCGCGATCGTCGCGGTGATCGGCGGCCGGCGCATCGACGTCACCGCGGTGCTCGCCGAGCGGCGCGCGTGGCTGCCGCTCGCGGGCGGTGCGCTGGTCGCGCTGATCATGGTCGCGATGATCGGCAAGGGCGTGACGTCGGGCATCGCGACGTCGACGGAAGTGTCCGCGTTCGCGGTCGTCTACGCGCTCGTCGTCGGCTGGCTCGCGTTCTGCGAACTGACGTGGCGCACCGTCGGCCGCGTGTTCGTGCGCGCCGCGTCGATGGCGAGCGCGATCCTGTTCATCGTCGCGGCAGCGTCGAGCGTGTCGTTTGCGCTGTCGATCGAACAGATTCCGGCGCTCGTGTCGGGCACAATGACGGCGTTCGCGCACCAGTACGGCGCGACTGCGTTCCTGCTGCTCGCGGCGCTGCTGATGGTCGTGTTCGGCGCGGTGCTCGAAGGCGCGCCGGCGCTGATCATCTTCGGGCCGCTGCTCGCGCCGATCGCGCTGCAGCTCGGCATCGATCCGCTGCATTTCGGGACGGTCGTCGTCGTTGCGATGGGGCTCGGGCTGTTCGCGCCGCCGGTCGGCCTCGGGCTGTTCGCGACCTGCGCGATCACGGGCACCGAAGTGCGCAACGTCGCGCGACCGATGCTCAAGTATCTGCTGGTGCTGATCGCCGCGCTCGTCGCGCTGATCGTCGTGCCGGCGTTTTCGTTGTGGCTGCCGGCGCGTTTCGGCCTGTAGCCGTCACTTCTGCAAGACGATATGAGTACGATTCAGGACGTGGCCCGCCACGCAGCGGTCTCGGTCAGCACGGTATCGAACGTGCTCAATGGCCGCACGGACCAGATGAAGCCCGCAACGCTCGAACGCGTGAAGGCCGCGATGGACGCGCTGCAGTACCGGCCCAGCACGCTGGCACGCCAGTTGAAAACCGGGCAGACGCCGCTCGTCGGGCTACTGGTGCCGTCGATGGCGAACCCGATGTACGGCTATATCGCGCGCGAGGTCGAGGCATGCGCGCAGGAGCAGTACGGCCATCGCGTGCTGATCGGCAACACGTATCGCGACGCGCGCAAGGAGGCGTCGTTCTTCGACGATCTGTTCGCGCACGGCGTGCGGCGCGTGATCGTGATTTCGTCGCTTGCCGACGAAAGCCACCTCGAACGCGCGGCCGCGCGCGGGATGGCGGTCGTCAGCTACGACCGGCGCGCGACGCCCGGCGAAGCGTCGAAGGTCGATCACGTGACGGCCGACAACGAAGCGGCCGCGCGGCTCGCGACGCGCTGTCTGATCGATGCGGGCCATACGCGGCTCGCGTTCGCGACCGTCGCGGGGATGACGATGAGCCGCAGCGACAAGATCCGCGGCTTTCAGGCCGCCGTGCGCGACGCGGGCCTCGGCGCGCACGCGCGCGTGCTCGACGGCGGCCCTGCGAACGAATACGGCGATGCGGTGATCGTCGAGGTCGGCCGCGCGCTCGGTATCGCGCTTGCCGACGATCCGGCGCGGCCGACCGGCATCGTCGCGGTCAACGATCTGTTCGCGCTCGGGCTGATGGCCGGGCTTCGCGACGGCGGGCGGCGCGTGCCGGACGACGTGTCGATCGTCGGGATGGACGGCCATTTCCTGTCGGCGATCTCGTCGCCCGCGCTGACCACCGTGCAGTTGCCGGTGCCCGAGATGGCCGCGGAGATGGTGCGGCGCGTGATGCGTCAGGACGGCGACGCGCCGCACGCGCCCGAATCGTGCGTGTTCGCCGGCGTGACGCTGGTTGCGCGCGCATCGGTTGCGCCACCGCCGTCGATCGCACGGACGGGAGGCGCCGCATGAAACGCGTATTCGTCACGCATCCGACTGCGATGCTCGACCGCTACTTCGGCGCGAACGCGATGCGCGCGCTGACGGCGATCGCCGACGTCGCGTGCAATCCGCTCGACCGCGAACTGACGACCGACGAACTGATCGACGCGGCGCAAGGCTGCGACGCAATGATCGCTTACCGGCAGACACCCGCGCCGCGCGCGCTGTTCGCGGCGCTGCCGCAGCTGGCCGCGTTTCTGCGATGCGCGGTCGATATCCGGACCGTCGACGTCGACGCGGCGAGCGCGTTCGGCGTGCTGGTCACGCAGGCGAGCCCCGGCTTTGCGGCGGCGGTGGCCGAATGGGTCGTCGGCGCGATGATCGATCTCGCGCGCGGGATCGGCGACTATGCGCACGCGTATCGGCGCGGCGCGGCGCCCGTGCCGCAGATGGGCCGCGAATTGCGCGGCAGCACGCTCGGGCTGATCGGCTACGGGCAGATCGCGCGCCATCTCGCGCCGATCGCGACCGCGCTCGGCATGCGCGTGCTCGTCAGCGATCCGTACGTGTGCGTCGACGCGCCGGCGCTCGAACAGGTCGACACGGCTGTATTGCTGGCGGCCGCGGATTTCGTCGTCTGCCTCGCACCGGCGAGCGCGGCCACCGAGAACCTGATCGATGCGCGCGCGCTCGCGCTGATGAAGCCGGACGCGTACTTCATCAACGCGTCGCGCGGCGAACTCGTCGACGAACGCGCGCTGGCCGATGCGCTCGACGGCGGCCGGCTCGCAGGGTGTGCGCTCGACGTCGGCCGCGCGCCGGACCAGATGCCGACGCCCGCGCTCGCCGCGCATCCGCGCGCGATCGCGACGCCGCATATCGGCGGGCTCACGTTGCCGGCGATCGAGCACCAGGCGCTCGAGACGGTCGACCAGCTCGCCGCGCTGCTCGATGGGCGGCTGCCGGTCGGCTCGGTCAATGGCGCGCATGCGGCGCGCGTCGCGCGCTGGCGGTCTGCGGACGCGGTTGCGGCGCCTCACGCGCAATGATGCGAGATCGTCACCGCGCCGGCGCGGCACCGGCGTGCGACTGCCACATCCATATCTACGACGACGCGTATCCGCTCGCGCCGACCGCGACGTTTCGTCCGCCGCACGCGCCGGTCGACGCGTATCGCCGCGTGCAGCGTGCGCTCGGCCTCGAGCGCGTCGTCGTCGTGCAGCCCACCGGCTACGGCTACGACAACCGCTGCCTGCTCGACGCGCTGGCGGCGCTCGGCGCGTCGGCGCGCGGCGTCGCGACGCTGCCGTGCGACGTGCCGGATGCCGAACTGGAGAGACTGCACGCGGCCGGCGTACGCGGCGTGCGATTCATGATGCTCGCGGGCGGCGTGTCGCGATGGGACGAACTGGACACGATGGCCGCGCGAATCGCGCCGCTCGGCTGGCATATCGACCTGCAGCTGGACGGCCGCACGCTGCCCGATGTCGCACCCGCGCTGTCGGCGCTGCGCGCGCCGCTCGTGATCGACCATACGGGGAAGTTTCTCGAGCCTGTCGCGCCGGATGCGCAGCCGTTCGCCGCATTGCGACGGCTGCTCGACGGCGGGCGCACGTGGGTGAAGCTGTCCGCGCCGTACGAAACGTCGCGCAGCGGTGCGCCGGGCTATCGCGATGTCGCGCGGCTCGCGTCGGTGCTTGCGCGCGAGCATGGCGCACGCTGCGTATGGGGCAGCAACTGGCCGCATCCGAATGCGTCGCCGCTGCCGGACGATGCGACGCTGCTGCACTGGCTGCGCGATTGCGCGGGCGGCGCGGCGACCGCCGATGCGATTCTGGCCGACAATGCGGCCGCGCTTTACGGATTCTGAGGAAAGGGGGCGACGCGCAGCGACGCGTCGATGCGGATGCGGGTTCGGTGCGCTGCAACGGACCCGCGTGAGGGACGACTTGCGCCGTCTGCAGCCGGACGTACGCCGCCGGTGCACGCGGCTGCCACGCGCAATCTCCGCACGCAGCCCGCCGTCCCCGATGCATCGGTCAATGCGTGACCGACAGGAACAGGTACGCAGCGAACAGCGACAGGTGAACCACGCCGTGCAGCACCGTCGTGCGCCCTTGGCTGAGCGTCAGCGTGCTGACCAGCAGCGTCAGCGACAGCAGCACGGTTTCCATCGCGCCGATGCCGAGCGTGAGCGGCTGGCCGACCCAGATGAACACGGCCGCGACGGTCGGGATCGTGAGCCCGATGCTCGCGAGCGCCGAGCCGAGCGCGAGGTTCATGCTGGTCTGCAGGCGATTCGCTCGCGCGGCGGTCACGGCCGCGAGCCCTTCCGGCAGCAGCACGAGCGCGGCGATCACGATGCCGACCGCGGCCTCGGGCGCGCCGAGCTTCAGCACCGCATGCTCGACCGCCGGCGACAGCAGCTTCGCGAGCAGCACGACCGCGACGAGGCTCGCAAACAGCAGCAGCAGGCTGATCAGCGCGGTGCGGCCGCTCGGCGGCGCTGCGTGCACCGATTCGTTCGCGCTGTCGTGGTCGGCGAGGAAGTAGTCGCGATGGCGCACGGTCTGCACGAACACGAACACGCCATACAGCACGAGCGACGACACGCCGGCGAACGCGAGCTGCGAGCTCGAGAACTGCGGGCCCGGCGCGGCGCTCAGGTAGTTCGGCATCACCAGCGACAGCACGGACAGCGACGCGAGCACCGCGAGCGCCTTGCTCGCGCCGCGTCCCTGGAAGTCCTGTTCGCCGTGCTTCCATGCGCCGACCAGCAGGCACAGGCCGACGATGCCGTTGCAGATGATCATCACGGCGGCGAACACGGTGTCGCGGGCGAGGCCCGATTTCTCGGGGCCCGCGCCGAGCATCACCGACACGATCAGCGCGACCTCGATCACGGTCACGGCGACCGCGAGCACGAGCGTGCCGAACGGCTCGCCGACGCGATGGGCGACGACTTCGGCGTGGTGAACCGCGGCGAACACGGCGCCGGCAAGCGCGGCGGCGAACAGCGCGATGACGATGCCTTCGGCCGGCACGACGCGCGACAGCGCGAGTACCAGCCATGCGGCAAGCGGGGCCAACAGGGTCCAGCGCGGAAGCTGGTTGGACGAGATCGGCATCGAGGGTTCCTTATTCGAGTGGCGGCGCGCAATGCGCCGTCACGGGTTGACGAAGCCCGGCCGGACAATCTGCCGAACGAGGACGGTGAAACCGAAGGGCGGCAGCGCAGCGGGGCGCTGCCCGGGGTGCGTCGCGGCGACGCGACGACGGGCGCGGGCGGGCCGAAGCCCGTCGCAGGATGAAACGGTTCGATGCAGCCGGCCGCCGTGGGCGGTGCGGGTCATGCCGGCCGGCGGGCCGGCGGCCCGGTTCCGGCCCCGAAGGGCGGGCGACGAGAGACGACAGTGGCGGCGTGACACGCGGTTTTCTCCCGAAATCCGGCGATTTGTCGAATCTTATCAGGCGTTCGGGGGCCGCTATCTCATATTCGAACGCTTACATCGACCTTTCGGTTGACAAAAAGTGCCCCGAATCCTTCATTTTTTATCTTTGCAGTATCCGTAACGCTCTGTTGCACGAAGCATTCGGGCACACCCCGACATAAATCAACCGACCGGTCGGTTTATAATCGCTCGCACTTCCACTTCATGACGGATCGCAAGCGATGACGGTTTCCTCTGCACATTCGGTGAACTCGGGCGCGCTGGCGCGCACGGCGGTCGTCGGCGTGATCGGCGCGGGCGCGATGGGCGCGGGCATCGCGCAGGTCGCGGCGGCGGCCGGCCATACGGTCCTGCTGTACGACCTGAACGAAGCCGCCTGCGACAAGGCGCTCGCGTCGATTCGTGCGCAGTTCGCGCGGCTTGCGGAGAAGGGCCGGCTCGAACCGGCGCAGGCGCAGGCCGCCGGCAACCGGCTGCGCGCGGTGCGCGCGCTGGCCGAACTCGCGCCCGCCGCGCTGATCGTCGAGGCGGCGGCCGAACGGCTCGACGTGAAGCGCGACATCTTCGCGACGCTCGAACGCCATGTCGATGATGCGTGCCTGCTGGCCACCAACACGTCGTCGATCTCGATCACGTCGATCGCGGCCGGCCTGCGCGTGCCGCAGCGCGTCGCCGGCCTGCACTTCTTCAATCCGGCGCCGCTGATGGCGCTCGTCGAGGTGGTCAGCGGCCTTGCGACCGCGCCCGACGTCTCGCAGGTGCTGTACGCCACCGCGGCCGCGTGGGGCAAGCAGCCCGTGATGGCGAAATCGACGCCGGGCTTCATCGTGAACCGCGTCGCGCGGCCGTATTACGCAGAGGCGCTGCGCGTGCTGAACGAGCAGGGCGGCACGCCGGCGTCGATCGACGCGGTGATGCGCGAAGCCGGCGGCTTCCGGATGGGGCCGTTCGAGCTGATGGACCTGATCGGCCACGACGTGAACTTCGCGGTGACCGAATCGGTGTTCCGCGCGTACTTCAACGATCCGCGCTACACGCCGTCGCTGATCCAGCAGGAACTGGTGAATGCGGGCTTCCTCGGGCGCAAGTCGGGGCGCGGCTTCTATTCGTATGCGGAAGGCGCGGCGCCGCCCGCGCCGGAATTCGAGCCGCCGCGCGACGCGCCGACCGAGGTCGCGCTGTTCGCCCAGGACGGTCCGGCCGCGGCGCTGCACGCCCGCTTCGCGGAACGCATCGCCGGCGCACGCCGGCACGACGCGCATCCGGACGACCTGCTCGCGACGGCCGGCCGCGCATCGATCGCGCTGACCGACGGGCGCACCGCGACCGCGCGCGCCGCGCAGACGGGCGTCGCCGACCTGGTGCTGGTCGATCTCGCGCGCGATTACGCGCAGGCCGGGCTCGTCGCGCTGACGCGCGCGCTCCAGTGCAGCGACGCCGCCTATGCGGACGCGGTCGGCCTGTTCCAGCAGGCGGGCTTCCGGGTCGTCGGCGTCGCCGACGTGCCGGGGATGGTCGCGATGCGCACCGTCGCGATGCTCGCGAACGAAGCGGCCGACACGGTCAACCAGGGCGTGTGCTCGCCCGCCGATCTCGATCTGGCGATGGAGAAGGGCGTGAACTACCCGTGCGGCCCGCTCGCGTGGGCCGATGCGATCGGCATCGGCCGCGTGCACCGCGTGCTGTCGAACCTGGCGGCGAGCTACGGCGAGGACCGCTATCGCGTGTCGCCGCGCATCGCCGCATTGCATGCCGCCGGCCGGCTGTTCCGGTCGTAGCCGCCACCCGATCACGATAACGACGTCACTCCACTGGAGGAGCACCCCGATGACTCACCTGACGCATCCCGCCGCCGCTCTCGAGCCGATCGAGACCGCCAGCCGCGACGAACTGCAGGCGCTGCAGCTCGAGCGCCTCAAATGGTCGCTGCGCCACGCGTACGACAACGTGCCGCACTATCGCCGCACGTTCGACGCGGCGGGCGTGCACCCCGACGACCTGAAATCGCTCGCCGATCTCGCGAAATTCCCGTTCTCGACGAAGTCCGACCTGCGCGACAACTACCCGTTCGGCCTGTTCGCGGTGCCGCGCGAGCAGGTGGTGCGCGTGCACGCGTCGAGCGGCACGACCGGCAAGCCGACCGTGGTCGGCTACACGGCGCGCGACATCGACACGTGGGCGAACGTGACCGCACGCTCGATCCGCGCCGCGGGCGGCCGGCCCGGCGACACGCTGCACAACGCGTTCGGCTACGGGCTGTTCACCGGCGGCCTCGGGATCCACTACGGCGCCGAGCGGCTCGGCTGCATGGTCGTGCCGATGTCGGGCGGGCAGACCGAGAAGCAGGTGCAGCTGATTCGCGATTTCGAGCCGAAGATCATCCTCGTCACGCCGTCGTACATGCTGAACCTGATCGACGAGATGGTGCGGCAGGGAATGGACCCGGCGCAGTCGTCGCTGAAGATCGGCATCTTCGGCGCGGAGCCGTGGACGCAGGCGCTGCGCGACGAAGTCGAGACGCGCGCGGGCATCGATGCGCTCGACATCTACGGGCTGTCGGAAGTGATGGGCCCGGGCGTCGCATGCGAATGCGTGGAGACCAAGGACGGCCCGGTCATCTGGGAAGACCATTTCTACCCGGAGATCATCGACCCCGTCACCGGCGAGGTGCTGCCCGACGGCAGCGAAGGCGAACTCGTGTTCACGTCGCTGACGAAGGAGGCGATGCCGGTGATCCGCTATCGCACGCGCGACCTCACCGCGCTGCTGCCGCCGACCGCGCGCGCGATGCGCCGTCTCGCGAAGATCACCGGCCGCTCCGACGACATGCTGATCGTGCGCGGCGTCAACGTGTTTCCGAGCCAGATCGAGGAAATCGTCGTCGCACAGCCGAAGCTGTCGGGCCAGTTCCAGATCACGATCTCGCGCGACGGCCATATGGACCGCCTCGACCTCGCCGTCGAGCTGCGCTCCGAAGCCGCGGCGGGCGTCGGCGAAGGCGAGCGCGCCGCGATCGCGCGCGAGGTGCAGCACCGGATCAAGACGATGGTCGGCGTGTCGGCCGGCGTGACGGTGCTGGGCGCGGGCGGCATTCCGGCCAGCGCGACCGGCAAGGCCCGCCGCGTGATCGACCGCCGTCACGCCGCGTGATGTCGAGACCCGATGTTCTACCCGAGGAAACCTGTTCGATGGATGGATTGAAGACCCTGGCCGTCGCGGTCGACGCGCGCGGCATTGCCAGCGTCGCGCTGCAGCGCGGCGACGTGCTGAACGCGTTCGACGAGACGATGATCGCCGAGCTGACCGACGCATTCACGGCGCTCGGCGCGCGCGACGACGTGCGCGCGATCGTGCTGCGCTCGGAGGGCCGCGCGTTCTGCGCGGGCGCCGACCTGCAATGGATGCAGCGCGCGAGCGCGAACGACGCGGCCGCGAACCTGCGCGACGCCGAGCGGTTCGCCGCGATGATGCGCGCGATCCGTCAGTGCCCGAAGCCGACCGTCGCGCGCGTGCAGGGCCACGCGTTCGGCGGCGGCGTCGGTCTGTGCGCGGCGTGCGACATCGTGATCGCGAGCGACCAGGCGCGCTTTGCGGTCAGCGAGGCACGTTTCGGGATCCTGCCGTCGGTGATCGGGCCGTACCTGGTCGAAGCCGTCGGCCAGCGCCAGGCGCGCCGGCTCGCGCTGACCGCGACGCAGCTCGGCGCCGCCGAGGCCGTCGCGATCGGGCTGATCCACCAGACCGTGCCGCTCGACGCGCTCGATCAGGCGCTCGACAAGACGCTTGCCGAACTGAGCCGCAATGGTCCGCATGCGCTGACGGAGATCAAGCGCTTCTTCGACGCGATCGGCGAGTATCCGCCGTCGGAGGCGCGCGCGGCATTCACCGCGCAGACGATTTCGCGCGTGCGCGCGACGCCGGAAGCGAAGGAGGGCTTCGCCGCGTTCTTCGCGAAGCGGCCGCCCGCGTGGGAGCCGGTCGCGGAATAAGCAGGCGCGGCGCGCGTGACGGCGGCGTGCCGCGCCGCCGGCGCCGCAACGGCGACGTGTGTGCAGCGCCGGGCGCTTGCTCTACAATGCGTGACCCCCGGCGCGCCGCCGGCCCAGCCCCGACCGCTTTCCTGCCCGATGATCGTCAATCGTCTTGTCTCCGAGATCCTGTTCGGCTTCACCGGCCTGATCGGCATCATCAATCCGATCGGCATTGCCTTCCTGTTTCTCGAGCGGACCGAGGCGCTGACCGAGCACGAGCGGGACCTGCTCGCGAAGAAAGTCGCGTTCAACGCGTTCATCGTGCTGCTGGTCGCGTTCTTCGCCGGCACGCCGGTGCTGCATTTCTTCGGGATCTCGATGGAGGCGCTGCGGATCGGCGGCGGTTTCGCGGTCGCCGTGGCGGGCTGGCAGATGCTGAACGAGCCCGACGGGCCGGGCGGCGGCGACACGCCGGTCAAGCCGATCGACGCGAACGCGATCATGACGCGCGCGTTCTTTCCGCTGACCGTGCCGCTGACGGTCGGCCCCGGCTCGATCGCGACCGCGATCGCGCTGAATGCGAACCGCACGCACA
Source organism: Burkholderia pseudomultivorans (assembly GCF_001718415.1). Lineage (NCBI taxonomy): Bacteria > Pseudomonadati > Pseudomonadota > Betaproteobacteria > Burkholderiales > Burkholderiaceae > Burkholderia > Burkholderia pseudomultivorans. The sequence continues at coordinate 1,290,265 of NZ_CP013377.1, forward strand.
AGCTGTCGGAGTTCATGCTGTCGAGCATCGTGTCGATCGCCGTCTCGGTGCTGGTCGCGGTCGTGATCTGGCAGACCTACAGCCGCGCCGCGCTGCTGTCGCGCTACCTCGGCAGCGAAGGCACCAAGGTCGCGAAGCGTGTGTCGGCGTTCCTGCTGCTCTGCATCGGCGTGCAGATCATGCTGACCGGCTTCTCCGAATTCCTGCAGCCGATCGCCGACCAGATCAAGTAATCGGCCCGGCCTGCCGATCCGCGTGAACGGGCGTCGCCGCGCGGCGCGGATTCGCTCCTCTTTCATCGCCATCGCAGCTGCCCGGTGCGCACGGGCGCGACAACACGCGTGTGCGCCGCGCGGTATAACATGCGACGTTCCGGCGGATGCGCGGCGTCCGGCTCGCGCGCTGCGTCGCGCGCCGACGCGCATCCGGCCGCACGTTCAACTGAATGGCGAGGGATGCGATGGAATACGTGAAATTCGGGGCGACCGGGCTCGACGTGTCGAAACTGGTGCTCGGTTGCATGACGTTCGGCGAGCCGTCGCGCGGCACGCACCCGTGGACGCTGCCGGAGGCGGAGAGCCGCCCGATCATCCGCCGCGCGATCGAGGCCGGCATCAATTTCTTCGATACCGCGAACATGTACTCGGACGGCACGTCGGAGGAGATCGTCGGCCGCGCGCTGCGCGACTTCGCGAAGCGCGACGAGGTCGTGATCGCGACCAAGGTGTTCTACCGGATGCGCCCCGGGCCGAACGGCGCGGGCCTGTCGCGCAAGGCGATCATGACCGACATTGACCAGAGCCTGAAGCGGCTCGGTACCGACTACGTCGATCTCTACCAGATTCATCGCTGGGACTACCACACGCCGCTCGAGGAGACGCTCGAGGCGCTGCACGACGTCGTGAAGGCCGGCAAGGCGCGCTATATCGGCGCGTCGTCGATGTTCGCGTGGCAGTTCGCGAAGGCGCTGTACACGTCGCGGCAGCACGGCTGGACCCGTTTCGTCAGCATGCAGAACCACCTGAACCTGCTGTACCGCGAGGAAGAACGGGAAATGCTGCCGCTGTGCGAGGCCGAGGGCATCGCCGTGATTCCGTGGAGCCCGCTCGCGCGCGGTCGCCTGACGCGGAACTGGGACGAGTCGTCGAGCCGGCAGCAGAGCGACGAGGTCGGCCAGCGGCTGTACGACGCGACGGTCGAGGCCGATCGCGCGGTTGTCGAGGCCGTCGCCGCGATCGCGGCCGCGCGCAACGTACCGCGCGCGCAGGTGGCGCTGGCCTGGGTCGCGCAGAAGCGCGGCGTCACCGCGCCGATCGTCGGCATCTCGAAGCCGCAACAGCTGGACGATGCGCTCGGCGCGCTGGAACTGAAACTGACCGACGACGAAATCGCGACGCTCGAACGCCCGTATGTCCCGCATGCGGTCGCCGGTTTCAACTGAGCGTCGTCGCCGCGCCGGTCAGCGCGCGGCGGCGAGCATCGGATAGGTAAACAACCCGAAGTGCACGATGTTCAGCCCCGCGTGCGCGAGCGCGGCCGCGAGCAGTCCGCCGCGCCGCCACGCGAGGCCGTAACCGATGCCGGCCACCGTGCCGAGCACGATCCATGGCCAGCCGCCGGCCGCGTGCGCGGCGCCGAACAGCACCGCAGCGATCGCGAGTGCGGCCCACGGTCCCCACGCGAACGCGCGCAACGCACGCGTCAGGCTGCCCTGCACGTAGCCGCGAAACAGCGCTTCTTCGGCGAGCGTGACGAGCAGCAGGTTGTTCGCGAGCCACAGCCAGGCCGACGGCGGCCATTTGGGCGCCCAGCCGACCATGCCGAACGCGAGCGCACCGGCCAGGCACGCGGCCGCCGTCGCGAGCGCGGCCACTGCACCCGTGCGCAGCGCGCGCGACGGCGCGACGTCGGGCGCGACCCACGGCAGCACCCACAGCAGCCATAGGCCGACGAGCGGCTTGTCGAGATTCAGGTACATCGTGAACGGCGCGGCATCCGCGGTGAAGCGCGTCGGGCCGATCACGCGCGGATTGTGGAAGCCGGGGAGCAGGTGCACGCTGAGCGCGACCGCCAGCGCGACGAACACGACGTGCGCGGCGATGCGCGCCGCGAGCGGCCGGTCGGGGGCGACACCCCATGCGGCCGCGGCCAGCAGCGCGAGCGGCGCCAGCGCGACCGGCGCGAGCTGACCGGTCGCCAGCGCACCCGCGTAACCGAGCGCGGCGAAAATCAGACTGGCGAGGCGCAGCGGACGGTGCCACGCGAGGGCGGCTGCGGCAAACAGCGCGAGCCAGGTCGCGGCGAACGGGAGAGTCAGGGCGGGCATCGGCAGCGGGGCATTCGTCGGACGAGACGCCGCGCATCATACCGCAGCGGCCGGCTCGCGCGACGGTGCGGCCTTGCCGGCCGACCGCGAACGGTCGGCCGTCAGCGGCCGGCGACCTCGGTGACGCCTTCGCGGCTCGGGATGTCGACGCTGTTGCGTGTGCGCATGCGCCGCCGATACCAGAACGTCCAGGCGAGCAGGCAGCCGAACACCGAGTAGCCGATGATCGGCGACACGACAAGCACGCGCTCGACCGGCCAGGTCATCACCATCCAGCAGCGCAGCAGCATCTCCAGCGTCATGCAGGCGCCCCAGACGAACGTCATCAGCCGGAGCATCTGCCGCAGCCCCGGCTGCTGGTCCCACACGGCTTCGAAGCGGGCGGCGCCGCCGGCCATCTCGCGGGCCACGGTCGCGCGCGCCAGATAGAAGATCAACGGACGCTCGCGGAACAGCGACAGCAGGAACAGCACGCCGATCGTGCCGGACGCGAGCGACTCGCGCATCAGCAGCGTGCGCGGACTGCCGCCGAGCGCCATGCCGACGATCGACAGCGCGATGCCGAACAGCACGATGATTGCGACCGCATCGATGCGACGCGTGCGAATGAATTCGACGATCGACCAGACGATGGGGGGGATTGCCGACGCGTACAGCGCACCGGTTTCGCCGAAATACGGCTGCGCGACCCGGTATGCGGCCCAGGGCAGCAGCAGGTTGACGACGAGTTCCAGAATCAGGCCGGCGCGTGGTTTCACGGGCGACTCTATGCAGTTGAGGGCGCGCGCGCCAGACGGACGGCTGGCGCGGAAGCGGTACGGACCAGTATATCGAAGAATCGGGCGATGGCGTCGCGGCGGCAACGGCATTCAGAACAGCAGCGTGCCGAGCCGGACGAGCTCGGATTGACGGCTGCACGACATCTTTCTCATCAGCGAACCGATCTGGTTGCGCACCGTTGCGGTCGCAACGCCCGTCGCGGCCGCATATTCCGCCGGCGAGTGGCCGCTGACGAGCGCGGCGAGCACGCGCGCCTCGGCCGGCGTCAGCGAGAAGAAGGCGGCCAGTTCGTCGAGCCCGGGCACCGCGAATGCGCTGTTCTTGCGCATTCGTACGATCAGCGTCGATTCGTTTGCGAACGTGAACGCGGGCGGGGCCGGCGCGATATCGAGCCGCAGGCCTTCTCCCCACGACGTCGGAACCGAAAACGTCACGGCTTGCCGGCTCGAATCCGCTCGCGCGATCGCCCGCCTCAGACCGGCGGCGAGCGCCGGATGCGGATGGGTCAGCGTCCGTTCGGTCGGGCCCAGCAGCCGGCCTTCGACCAGCCATTCGGTCGCGTTGGCGGTGCGCATCAGGATCGACGCGCGTGGCGTGATCAGCAGCATCGCGTCGCCGACGGCGGCCAGGCCGGTGTCGAGCGCGTCCATGCGCGCCTGCAACGCGCGGGCGCGATCGTCGATGGCTTTCGACAGCGCCCGCACGAAACGGCCGACCGGCGAATTCGCGTCGTCGTCGCGCGGCGCCGCCGGCGACGTCGCGCGCAGGAAGGTGATGCCGGCGCGTATTTCGCGGTTGACGGTCAGTTCGCACGCGAGCACCTGGCCGATGCGATGGGTCGGCAGATATTCGTTGTAGAACGGATGACGACTCACGTCGGGCGCGACGCGCAACCGGTCGCTGTTCAGCCACGTGCATTTCGCCGAGTGCTGCGCGGCCCGCACGATCGGATCGTCGTGTGCGAAGTGGTTGCGATAGTCCTGCTCCGCGCTGTCGTCGAGCCCATGCTGGCGAAGCACCGCCAGTTCGTATCCGGTACTGAAGATCATCAGGCCGGCCGCGTCGGCACCCACCAAGGTTCGCGCCGCATCGAGCAGCGCCGCCCACGGCGGATCGGGATCCGCCACAGTGCGGATCGCGTCCATCGCGGTTCGGAAGGCGGCGGTCGTGGACATGGGCGTTCGGTACCCGGCCGGCGGAGCGTGCCGCCGACAGGCTCGGCAGAAGATACCGAGACATGAGCAATTCGCGTGCGAACCCTTGTCGGAGCGGCGCGGCGCGCGCGGAACAAACGATGTCGGGCGAAAAACGTTGCAGATTCGACACGCGGTGACGCGACGACGACGCGCTTGCGGCCATTTTCTTGCGATTGCGCGGGGCCATCAAGTGCGGTTTGTCCCTGATTGCGCGTCGGGCCTGGTCGGTGCGGCGGCACGCGCGCGGTGGTCAAGGGCCGGCAAAACGCCAAACGCCGGCCGGGCGGCATTGCACCGCCCGGCGATCCCCGATGGATGGGTCGACGTGTCAGGACGCGTTGGGCGCCGACGCGCCGTCGCGATAGGTCACGTTCTGGAAGAAGCGCACGCCGTTCGCGTTCTTTGCGCGCAGTTGCACGATCCGGTAGTTGCCGTCGACGAGCGGCAGGAACTGCGAGCCGGCGCAAGTCTGCGCGCCGGTCGAGTCGACGCCGGCCGTCACGGTCGCCGAGGTCGCCCCGCCCGGAACCGACGTAAAACCGTCGACGCCCGCCGTCGATTTGCCGAGCGTCAGTACCGCGACGCCGAGCAGCGGCGGCGCATCGGCGTTCGGCGTCCAGTCGACGCTGGCCGTCGTCGCCGCGCCGGCCGCCGAGCCGCCAGGCGTCAGGAAGTTCGCGACGACATCCTGGCCGACCGTGGCCCACGGCGTGGTCGCGCCGAGGTTCGCGCTGACCACGGGCGTGGCGCTCGTCACCGTGAACGAGTCGAGCGGATTGCCGCTGGAGTCGAACAGTTCGTAGGTGTATTGCGGATAGAACGGCACGCTCGACGGATCGAGCTGCGACGTATCCCAGAAATACTTCGACGGCGGCGTGAAGGTCGTTGCGGCGCCGGCCACGGTTTGCCACGACCACCGGTATTCGTTCGTATCGCTCGCCACGGTGAGGCTGCCGGTCGGCGGCAAGGTCGCGGGCTTCGTGCCGGGAATCGCCAGATAGTTCGCGGTGCCGCAGGCGCTCGAGCGGAACAGGAACAGGCCGCCGGTCGGCAGGCCGGGCCCGGTCACCTGGACGGCATTGACGTTCGATGCGTTCGGCCCCTGCGGATTGAAGACGAACGACATGCCGGCATCGTAATGGCTGACGTCCGGATTGCCGGTGCTGTCCGCGAACGAATCGAGGAAGGTGCGCAGCGTGACGCGCGATTCGGTGCGCGCGTCGTACTTGAGCTGGTTGCCGACGAGGTTCCAGGACGCGGTGCTGCCGTCCGGCAGCGTAATGGGCGCGGCAAGCTGATGAGCCGTCGTGACGAAGCTGCCCTGCGTGCCGTCGGTGAGCGTGTACGGAATCCGCACGAGCGCCGACTGCGTATTGCTCGCGTCCTTGAAGTATTGCAGCGTCACGGGCTGGCCGACGCTCGCGCCGACCGATGTCGCGAGCTGGAACGCCGCCACGTAGTCGTCGACGCTGGTGTAGCCGTTGTCCATGTAGTGCGAATCGAATGCGGCCGCGCACGACGCGTTCGTGCCGCGCTGCGCGACCTGCGCGGACAGGCACGCTTTCAGCAGGCCCGACATGAAGCCGAGCGTGTTCGCCGCGACGGGAGGCGCCGCAAGCGGGGCGGCCGGCGCGGTCGTCTGGTTGTTGAGGGCGAGGCCTTGCGCCGGCGAGCCGTTCGACACGAGTGTCGTGCCGCTGCCATTTCGCAGCAGCTGCACCGAATCGATCACGGCATCCGCGCCGGTCTGATTCGCCGTGAACGGCGTCGCGATCGCGTCGAAGCTCGACGCCGACAGGCCGTTCTGCTGCAGGATGTCGGCGAGCGCGCTGTTGAGCGTGCCCGACGCCTTCTGCACGGCCGCGGGCTGGACGTTCGCGCCGAGCGTGGCCGGCGCCGTCAGGTCCAGCGCATTGCCGCTCGCGGTCAGCAGGTCGCCGATCGCGGTCGTCAGCGTGGTGACGTTGACCGTCGACGAGGCGCCGGCCGCCGGCAGCGTCGCGATCACCGACACGAGCGGATCGGCGCGCCCCTGCGGATCGGTGGCCACGACCACGACCGGCGCGCTCAGCTGCCCGACGTCCAGCGTATAGGTGCCGTCCGCGCCGGCCGTCGCGGTTGCCGTCTTGCCGTTGACGTCGGTCGCGGTGAGGGCGGCATTGGCGATCGCGGCGCCGCTCGCGACGGTGCCCTGCACCGACGCGGCCGGCGGCGAGGAGGGCGAACTGTCGCTGCCGCCGCCGCACGCGCAGACGGCCGCCGCACCCGCGATGGCCGTCAATGCCATGCGAAGCTGGGTAGAGGAGCGCTTCATGATGGATTCTCCCTGGATGAGTGGGTCGGGCGAGGCCGACCGGCCGGTGCACGCGACGCGATCGCGTACGTCGTAGGCTAGGTGTCGGGCACCGGCGTTTCCATGATTCAAATTGACTAAAGGCGCGCAGCGGCGTGTGCGCTAGGGTCCGTTTAGCGATGGAACGCGCATGCGTTGCCATAGGCGAACGAACCCTCGACTTCTCATGTCGCAGCCGCGAACGGGGAAACTCATGCACGGCGACGCGCCCACGCTGTTCCTGCACGGTGGCCCTGGCGGCTGCGCCGCGTTCGAGCGCGCGCACTTCGGCCGCTCGCTGCCGATTCATTGGTGGGATCAGCCGCGCTCGGTCGTCCTGTACCCGAGCCCGTTCGGCGCGCTCGTCGGCGCGGCCGAGGCTGAACTGCGGCTGCTCGCGCAGCGCGGAGGCGGGCCGGTCGACGTGGTGGCCCATGCGTTCGGTGCAACGCTCGCGCTCGGACTGGCTGCGCGCATGCCGGATGCGCTTGGCAGGGTCGTGCTGCTGGCGCCGGTCGCCGATGTCGGCGCGGCGTTCGTGCGGCTCGCGATGTCGCTCGATGCCGGCGGGAACGATGCGGGGTTCGTGACGGCGGCGCTGGCGGCGTTTCGCGAACGCCCGGATTTTGCGCGGTTCAGCTTGCTGGTCGATGCGATCGTGCGGGCGCGATCGGCGGTGGCGATGGTCCCGGCACAATGGCGGCACCGCGCGCGGGCGCCGTGCCGCGGCATGTTCGACCGTGACGTATTCGACGCGGTCGTCGGCGATGCGTGGTCACGGCCGTTGCCGCTGCCGTCGCCGCAACACGGCGCGGCGTTTGCCGCGCGTGTGCACGTGGTGCTCGGTGCCGCCGATCCGATGCTCGACGTCGATATCGAATGCCGCCGGTGGGCGGCGCTGTGTCCGGCCGCCCGTTTCAGCGTCGTGCCGGGCGGCCATTTCGTTCATCTCGATGCGCCGCTGTCCGCATGGTGGCCGCCGTAGCCCGGCCGCGCAATGTGTCGCGGATACCGTCAGCTCCCCGGCTGCACGATGATCTTCACGTTCCGGTCCTTGTGATTGACCAGTTCCTCGAAGCCGCGCGCGACGATATCGCCGAGCGCGATCCGCCCGGTGATCAGCGGCCGCACGTCGATGCGGCCGTCCGCGATGAAGCGGATCACGTCCGCGAATTCGCCGTTGTACGCGAGCGAGCCGATCACCTCCTTCTCGGTCGACACGATGTCGAAGAAGTTGAACGAGGTCGGCTCTTCGAAGATGCCGACCATCACCGACTTGCCCGCCTTGCGGATCACGTCGATCGCGAGCTTCGCGGTGGCCGTGTGCCCGATGCATTCGAACGACACGTCCGCACCATAGCCGCCCGTCAGCGCCTTGACTTCGGCGATCGCGTCCGACGTCTTCGGGTCGATGACGACGCTCGCGCCGACCTCCAGCGCCTTCGCCTTGCGCGCCGCCGACATCTCCAGCGCGATCACGCGCCCGGCGCCCGCGGCCTTCGCGCACATGATCGTGCACAGGCCGATGGTGCCCGCGCCGACCACGACGACCGTCTGCCCGACGATGCTGCCGGCTTTTTTCACCGCATGCAGCCCGACCGCGAGCGGCTCGATCAGCGCGCCGGCCTCGGTCGGGAAGTTGTCGGGCAGCCGGTACAGCAGTTCGGCCGGCACGTTCACGTATTCGGCGAACGCGCCGTTGTTCATCAGCCCGGTGAACGCGAGGTTCTCGCAGATGTTGTAGAGGCCGTGCGTGCAATACCAGCACTTGCCGCAATGCTGGCACGCGTCGGCCGTCACGCGATCGCCGACCGCGAAGCCGGTCACGCCCGCCCCCAGCGCCGCGATCTCGCCGCTGAACTCGTGGCCGAGGATGCACTGGCCTTTCAGGCCCGTCAGCGGGTGCGGCGCGTCGACCGGGATGAACACGGGCCCGGCGACGTATTCGTGCAGGTCCGACCCGCAGATGCCGCACCAGTGCACGCGAATCTGGACCCAGCCGGCCGGCGGGCGCTCGGGAACGGGAACCTCTTCGACGCGGATGTCGCGGCGGCCGCGCCAGACGGCGGCCTTCATGCTGGGGGCGGTGATCGGTGCCGGTGTACTCACGTTGCTGTCTCCGTCAGGTTGTCGTCGGGCGGGGAGGCGGTGTGGCGCTCCCGTCCGTCGCGCGATTGCGCGATCGACGGACAAGCAGGAACGGGGCCAGCGTGATTCGGGGCGATGCCGCGCTCCGGGAGGATGGCGAAGCGGTGCGATGCAGCATTTCTTTCGGATCGACAGCAGGCGGAGCTGCGACACACGCGGCTGAAATTTGCTGCGGATGCGAAATCTCGTGCCCGGTGAGACGGTGGGACATTCGTCTCAGCGCAATGAGATGAATCGCGAGACGAACGAGGGCCGCGAACGCCCGAGGCGGCCATCCCGTTCGTCAACCGCGCGGCAGCCCCAGATCACCGCCGAACAACAGGACGACGACGAGGGCGGCGCCCGCGATCACATGCCTGACCGCATCGGTCACCACGGTCACCGGCCGCAGCATCGCGTTGAGCCGACGGTTGTGCGCGATCTTTTCCTGCGTGTCGAGAATCTCGTTCACCTCAGTGCCGCAGCAGGTCAGGAGATCCGCGCCGGCGTAGGTGCCCAGGCTGCCGCGAGCGTGCCGGTGGCCGACGACGTCGGCGGACCACGAGGCGCCGAACGCATCGCCGAAGTTGGTGCGGGTTCGCGTAAAGCCGTATTTCTCCAGCCGCGCAATTTCGTCGTCCGGCAGGCCGATGTCGGTCGGGCGATAGTCCGGGTCGTAGCCGATGAAGCTGACCGTCAGCCGCGAACTGAAGCTGCCGTCGGGCTGGATCTGCAGGTCGGACAGTTCTCCGTGTGCGTACCACGGCGTATCGGAGGGCTGCACGGGGCTCGAGTGCCGCAGCGGGGCCAGGGCCGCGCTCAGCGTGCGATCGCCGAGCGCGAAGTCGTAATCGTATTGTTTCGTGCGGACGAGCAATTTGTCTCCGGTGCCGTCCAGTTTCATTTCGTCGACCATCGAGCGGTCCGACTGCGGATAGTCCGGATACTCGGGAACCATGTAGCACGCGGCGACGAAACACAGCACGAAAATCGCCACGTATTTGAAGTATTTGCTGCCGGATTTTCGGGCCATGGTTTTGAACCACCTCGGAAACGATCAATGGATATTGTTTTTGGTCGGCGCAGTCGGGCAGGCCGAATCGTCCGCCGTAGTTTGCCCGAGCTTCGGCGAGCGGGATATGGACGCGTGTCCTGACGCCGGCGACGACGCATTATCGCGACCCGTGAAACGGATCGTTGCGCACGTTACCCCTTTACTTGAAGTTAACTTCAATTTGTATCATGTGCGCCAGTCCGATCGTGTCCGCGCCAAACGTCCCGTTCCGCGCGGCGCCTCAACGGAGGTGGGAGATGACCGAATCGCCTGTCGCCGCGCCCGCCGCCGCGACCGCTTCTCGCAGTTACCGCGCCGCCGTCGCGAACGTCGTGCTGGCCAGCATCGTGTCGGCGTTTCACGTCGGCAAGGCGACGATCGCGCTGCCGTCGCTTCGGCACGAATTCGGCGGTTCGCTCGCGTCGCTGAGCGCGATCATGTCGGTGTTCCCGTTCGTCGGCGTGATCGGCGGGATCGCCGCCGGCCTGCTGGTGCGGCGCTGGGGCGACCGATTGCTGCTGATTGCGGGCCTCGCGATGCTCGGCGCGGCCAGTCTCGCCGGCGCATGGACGAACAGCTTCGCGCTGCTGCTCGGCACGCGTTTCGCCGAAGGGCTCGGCTTCGTGATCGTCGTCGTCGCCGCGCCGGCCGTGCTCAATCGCGTGACGCCGCCCGAACGGCGCAATCTCGTGTTCGGTCTGTGGAGCACGTTCATGCCTGCCGGCATCGCGCTGTCGATGCTCGTCGGGCCGCTGCTCGGCGGCTGGCGCAACGGCTGGCTCGCGGCCGCGATCCTCACGCTCGTCGCGGCGGCGGCGGTGCCCGTCACGACGTCCGCCGACACGCCGACCTCGTCGGACGCGGGCGCGCCGCGCATCGGCACCGCGCTGCGCGAGGTGCTTGCGAAGCGCTCGACGACGCTCCTCGCGCTCGGCTTCGCCACCTACAACGTGCAGTTCTTCGCGGTGATGGCGTTCCTGCCGGTGTTCCTGATGCAGCGCCTCGGCGTCGCGGTCGGCACCGCCGGGCTGATCGGCGCGGCGATCGTCGCCGCCTGCGTGATCGGCAACCTGAGCGCCGGCTGGCTGCTGTCGCGCGGCGCGCGACCGGGGATCGTGATGGCCGCGACCTCGGTCGCGATCGGTGCGGCGGGCATCGGCTTTTTCAGCGCGGCGACGCCCGCGCCGATCGCGGTCGCGCTGGGCTTTGCGTTCTCCGCGATCGCGGGAATGCTGCCGGCGACGATCCTGGCGTGCGCGCCGGGCTCCGCGCCGTCGCCATCGCTTGCGCCGCTCAGCATCGGCTGGGTCGTGCAGGGCAACTATCTCGGACAGGTGATCGGGCCGCTGGCGATCGGCGCGATCGTCGGTGCGTTCGGCTGGCCGGGCGGGATCGGGCTGATGATCGCGGCCGCCGCGCTCGGCACGGCGATCGGCCTGGCGCTGCTGCGCGAACCGACGGGCCGGCGTTGAGCGCAGCGCCGGCTCGATTCAATCTTCACGGAAATTCGTCAAGCATGCCGAACCTCATGGAAAGACTCATCAGCGAATACGTGTCGTACCACCTGCTGGCCTGCGACGAACCGGATGCGGGGCCGTCGCCCGGCACGGCGGGAATGGCGCGCGAGATGATGGAGGCCGACCGCGCGCTGCTGTCGGAGCATGGTGCGCCGGCTGTCTCGTCGTTGCGTCCGCAACTGTTCGTCACGATCCTGGAGGCCGGCGACGACGGTTTGCTGGTGCGCTGGAGCGAAAGCGGCCGTTGTCATTACGGCGAACAGCGCTGGCGGCTGCGCGTCGCGCTGCAGCCGGGACGCTGTGCGATCTCGGGGCGGCCGATCGAGCCGGGCGAACCGGTGTACCGACCGGTGCGGCGACCGGTGCCCGTCAACGGCGACGAGATGATCTGCCCGGCGGCGGTGCCGGGCGCGGAGAACGCCGCATCGGACGCCGTCGACGCGAGCGATCCGGCCGACGTCCTCGGCTGAACGCCGGGGCGCCGGCACGCGCGTTACTTGAGATCCTTCCGGTACTGGATGAACCCCGCGTTGTTCGCGAGCCGGTCGTACAGCGCGCGGGCGGTCGTGTTGGTCTCGTGCGTGAGCCAGTACACGCGGCTTGCGCCGGCCTCGCGCGCCCGTTCGTACACGGCCTCGATCAGCGCGCCGCCGGCGCCCTGGCCGCGCGCGTCGGCGGACGTGAACAGGTCCTGCAGATAGCAGTACGGCCCTTCGGTCCAGCACGAGCGGTGGTAGATCGCGTGCACGATCCCGATCATCGTCCCGGACGCGTCGAATGCGCCGAGCACGAACATCGGCTCGTCCGGATCCATCAGGCGCGCCCACGTCGTCGCGAACACCGCGTCGCTCAGCGCGGTGTTGTAGAACTTCTGGTAACCCTGCCACAGCGGGCGCCATGCGGCTTCGTCGGCGGCCACCAGCGGCCGCACCGTGACGCGCGTCGCGTGGTTCGTGCGGCCGGCCGCGTCGCGCGCGTCGGCCTGCGCGTGACGGATCGCGGCGAGCGACTGCCGCTGCGCGCCTTGCGCGTCGAAGTTGTCCGGCGACAGCCACGCTTCGAACGCGGCCGCGACGGCCGGCCATTCGCCGTCGACGATCGAATACCACGCGGTATCGCGATTGCGGCCCTTGTAGACGATCGCCTGCCGGAACGTGCCCTCGTAGCGAAAGCCGAGCCGGACCGCCGCCTGGCGCGACGGCTCGTTGAGGTCGTCGCACTTCCATTCGTAGCGGCGGTAGCCGAGCGTGTCGAACGCATACTTCATCAGCAGGTACTGCGCTTCGGTCGATACCGGCGTGCGCTTGAGCAGCGGCGAGAACGTGACCGAGCCGACCTCGATCACGCCGTTGGCCGGATCGATGCGCATCAGCGCGAGCGTGCCGACCGCGCGGTTCGTCGAGCGATCGATCACCGTGTAGTGCAGCGGATCGGCGCTTGCCTGCGCGCTGCGCGCGTAGTCGCGGTAGCCGGCTTCGTCGGCATACGGGCCGTGCGCGAGATAGGTCCAGTCGCTGCCGTTTGGCGCCTGCGCGTACGCGGCGTACAGGTCGGACGCATGGCGCTCGGCGTCGAGCGGTTCGAGACGGCAGTAGCGGCCCTCGAGCACGATGCGTTCCGGGCGCGGGCGCGCGGACCAGTCGGAAACGGGGTGGCCGATGGGTTGTCGGTAGTCGTTGGTGAGCGTGGACAAGGTCGATCTCGCGTCGGTTGGCGGCCGGCGACATGCCGGCATGCAGACGATCGTAGTCCGGCCGAGGTACCATGAGAAGTGCCAGAGATCGGCAAATTTATGGTGCCACGAGCGGCATGCGACGTACCCGGCACCCTGACATCCCGACGCTTCGATGACGACTCCCGTTCCTTCCGGCGATGCGCGGCCGCTGCCGCTCGATGCGCCGCTCACGCGCGCCCCGGGCGCGCCTTCGCTGCAGCGGCAGCTGCTGCGCCGCGTGCGCGACGCGATCCTCGGCGGCGCGATGCCGGCCGGCACGCGGCTGCCGGGCACGCGCGCGCTGGCCGAGACGCTCGGCGTGTCGCGCAATACGACCGCCGCCGTCTACGAGCAGCTGGTCGCCGAAGGCTTCCTGCAGTCCGATCGCACCGGCACGCGCGTCGTCGGGCTGTCGCGGCCGGCGCCGCCGCGTCGGCGTGCCGCGCCGCCGGCCGTTGCGCAGCGGCTCGAGCGGATCCGTCCGAGCCTCGTCGGGACCGGCGAATCGGAAGGGTTTCGGCCGGGCGTGCCGGCGCTGTCGCATTTTCCGGTGGACGCGTGGCGGCATGCGATCGACCGTGCGCTGCGCCGCGCGGGCCACGACCTGCTCGCGTATGGCGATCCGCTCGGCGAGCGCGCACTGCGCGAATCGCTCGCGCGGCATCTGGCCGTGACGCGCGGCGTGCGCTGCGATCCCGAGCAGATCGTGATCACGGAAGGCGCGCAGGGCGCGATCGCGTTGTGCGCGCAACTGCTGACGAACCCCGGCGATACGGTGTGGGTCGAGGAGCCCGGCTATCGCGGCGCGCGCACCGCGATGCAGGCGGCCGATCTCGACGTCGTGCCGATGCCGGTCGACGCGGAGGGGTTGCGCGCCGACGCGGACGACTGGCACACGCGCACGCCGCGCCTCGTCTACACGACGCCGTCGAACCAGTTCCCGACCGGCGCGGTGCTGTCGATCTCGCGGCGGCTGGCGCTGATCGACGCCGCGCGCCGGCATCGCGCCTGGATCATCGAGGACGACTACGACAGCGAGTTCCGTCATACCGGCGAGCCGATCGGTGCGCTGCACGGGCTGGCGCCCGATTCGCCGGTCGTCTATCTCGGTTCGTTCAGCAAGACGATGTTTCCGGCGCTGCGCATCGGGTTTCTGGTGCTGCCCGACGCATTGCTGGCCGCCGTACGTCCGGCGCTGCCGGAGATGCTGCGCGGCGGCACGCGCCATGTGCAGCTCGCGCTTGCCGATTTCATCGAGACCGGCGAGTACGGCCGGCATCTCGGGCGGATGCGCCGGCTCTATCGCGACCGGCGGCGTTTGCTGCTGGCCGCGCTCGACGGCAGCCTGAGCGTGCCGCACCAGGTCGAGGGCGGGCCGTGCGGGCTGCATCTGACGTTGCGGATGCCCGCGCGCTACCGCGATCGCGCGATCGTCGAGGCGGCGCGTGCGCATGGCATCGGGCCGTTTCCGCTGTCGGGATTTTCGATGGATGCGAAGGCGGCCGGCAACGGGCTCGTGCTTGGCTTCGGCAATACGTCGGCCGATGCGTTCGAGCCGATGTTGCGGACAGTGTCGGCGATTGCGGAGCGGGTGGGGCGGGTTGAATGAAGGACGGAAGTGGTGCGCGCGACGGTGAAAGCGCGATACGGCGCGAGGGTTCGGTGTGACTGTGAAGTAAACTCCGCTTCATTAGACGAAGCGACTCCGGCTGAATGCGATACTGCCGGTCGAGATCAGAATCCCATTCTTGGGTCATAGCGCATGGAAGACCTGCTGCCTTTCTACGAAAGAGAGCTCGCACTGCTGCGTCAGAGCGCCCGTAAGTTTGCCGCGGATTATCCGAAGGTGGCGAGCCGACTGTTGCTGGCCGGAAATTCGGACAAAGAGAGCGGTGACCGTTCCGTCGAGCGCATGTTCGAGGCATTCGCTTTCATCGCGGCGCGTGCCGCTCGGCGCGTTGAGGACGACTACCCCGAATTCGCCGAGGGGCTGATCGAGACGATGTATCCGCACTACCTGCGTCCGTTTCCGTCATGCTCCATTGCCTGCTTCGACGTCGATGCCGGTCGCGCATCGCGGATGTCGTCCGCTGTCGTCATTCCGCGAGGGACTCAGTTGTACAGCCGGCCGGTGAATGGCACCAAGGTCATGTTTCGGACCGCGTATGATGTTGTGCTGTCGCCGTTGCAACTGACCGACGTGCGTTTCGAAGCTGTCGCGCAAATTCCCAGGACGCTCCGTTTGCCGCCGCAGACGACGGCACAGATCTCGCTGTCATTCTCCATGCAGTCGGCACATGTTTCGCTTGAAACGTTGAATCTCGATTCGATTCGCCTGTACACGCAAGGTGATCCCTTGCTTACCGCATCATTGCGTGATGCATTGTCTATGCGCGCGTTGCGGGCGTACGTAGAGCCCGATTACAGTGGCAAATGGCTAGCGCTCGAACAGATACCGCTGGCGCTCGCGGGACTGCGGCGTCAGGAAAGTTTGATTCCGTTTCCAGAGAGATCGAATCCGACGTATCTGTTTCTCACCGAATATTTTGCCTATCCGGAAAAGTTCGGCTTCTTCGACTGCGATTTACGGCAAATCAGGCGTGCCGGTAGCCGGCACTTTACGCTGCATATCCTGCTCAAGGACCTGAAGGCAGATTCGCCCACCGCTCGGGTCCTCACGCAACTCGGTGTGGAAAACATCCTGCTTGGATGCACGCCGGTCGTCAACCTGTTCAACACGACGGGCAAGCTATCCGCTTCATTCGATTCCGTATCTAGCAGGGATGCTTATCCCCTTGTGGTGGATGAGCAGAACATTCTCGGCTACCAAGTGTATTCGGTTGACGCTGTCGAGCAGACGCAAGAAACATCCCAGGGGACGACGGTTGCGCAATTCGAGTCGCTTTACGCGTTGAGCCACAGGGCTAGACCGGAGACGCAGCATGCAGCGTACTGGTGTGCGAGTCGCGATACTCTGGCGGAGAATAGCCGCCCTGGTCTGGAGTTTGTGCTGGGCTTTGTGAATGGTGCGCTGGAGCCCATGCGACCTCCACCCGGGCTTGATTTCAAACTGACATGCAGTAATCGTAACCTGGCGGAACATCTCGAGCACGGCACGGCGACGGGCGACCTGATGATGGAGGGGGGAACGCTCGCCCGACGCATCATGCTGTTGCACTCGCCAACGAAACCTCAAAACTTCAGCCGAGATCGCGGCGCATGGTGGCGCCTCATTTCTCAACTGGCGCACAGTCCCATTGCGTTGACCGGGATCGAGCCTGTGCGCGACCTGCTGTCGCTCCACAGTCCGACGAAGGTCGGCCCTGCGATTCACCAGATCGACGGCTTGGTCGACTTGCAATGGAAGATGGCGACGGCATGGCTGTCTACTGCATCATTTGCCGGGGTCGCTCGAGGCATCGAATTGCACCTGACGATCGACGAAACGCATTTTGCCAGTACGGGCATCTATGCATTTGCGCGGATGCTCGACGATCTCCTGAGCCTGTATTTCAGCACGAGCGGCTTTACGCAACTCGTGCTGTTGTCGAACGAAGACGGGCACGAACTTCTCAGATTCCCGCGGCGCCGAGGCGCCGATTTCCTGCTCTGACCACGAGTGTCGCTGCAGACGCGGACAGCGTGTCAGGTGCCGGCGATGTGGTTCCGATCTTCATCTGTCGGAGCTGATCCGACGAGAAGGGCGCCGCGGGCAATCGAATCGCTATTGGAAATGACGAGCACCGGCTGATGTTCGCGGAGATGGCGCGCGCCGGCGACGGCGATCGCGCCGAGCGCCAACGCCGCGCCGCTTTCCCCGTTGGCGAGCCCCAGCATGGGCGGTGCCGCATCCGGCGCTACGGCTGGCGTAGCTGCGCGCCACGTTTCAAGTGCGCCGATGAGTTCCGTGCGCCAACTGCTGCGCTGGTCGGTGTCGCAGACGATTCCGCTGACCTTCGTTTCCCTGTCTGAGGCGAGGGACTGGCCGACGGTTTGTTCGATCAACCGATGAAGCACGTCGTCCTGCTGCGCATCGAATCGATCGACGGGCGCGTCGCGGTTCGCCACCGAGACGCGAAACAGATGAGGCACAGGCTGCGCATACGCTTCCGTCGGGTGAGCGAGCAGCAACGCGCACGCGCCTTCACCGGGTATGCAGCCATCGAGATGATTTCGTCCGTAGAGCCTGTCGGTGCCGTCGAGGGTGCGGACCGTGCCTTGATCCAGAAGCGATTCGCACGCAAGGACAATATGCCGCAGGGCGGAAGGGTGCCGGTTGATGTCCAGATTCAGCGCATCGACGAGCGAGAGCGCTTGAACCGCGTTCGCTACGGGGACAACGCGGGCTGCTTCGACGCCGGGGCGCCACCGGTTGCGGGCGACATGGGCATCGAGCCACGCGCCGAGTTGCTGTGCGATCGCCTGCCATCGAGCAGGAACCAGCAAATGTAGCCTGAAGGCGGGTACTCCGCATTCACGGGTATCGTTCGATAACGCGGCGGCTGCATGTCTCTGCAATAGGTCGTCCATCGCCTCCGCGGCGAGTAGCAGTGCGCGGCGTTGTTCATTGCTCCAGTCCGCCGTGACCCCTGGAGGCAGCAGACTGTCGTCGAAGCTTGGCACCGAGATCGAAGTAACAGCGGCTGCAAATACCCCGGAGCCGTCGGCGCGCTTCAGGTCGGTATGCAGCCCGGCTGTCGTTCCGTCAAGGGCGGTGTCGAGCACCATATCCGCATTATCGCCCGCGGGCAACCGGACGCTGCTGTCCAGCAATGCGATCGAGGAATCAGGGTGCACGTCCCGGTTCGGCAGTTCTGGGAGCGCAGTGGAAGCGGCGGCTGCGGAATCCCGCCGGTGCGGTGCGCGTATCCTGTCGCGAAGCCAGGCAGTCACCGCGATAAGAGCGACGGGCAGCACTATCCCATACACGGCAAGATCGGTTCCCGTCGGGACGTGGAAGGTTGCTCTCCAGTATGCGGCGACAACCAGCCACACCAGGCCGAATGTTGAAACGACTCCGACGGCAATGCGCACGATCGGCAATGCTTTCCGCTGTTTGCCCAGCATGTTTATTCGCCGCCCGTGGTCGATTGGCCGGCAATCAACGTGGCGCCGCATGCGGTTTTATATCCGTCGCGCGCGGCACCGCTTCCGTCGATGATGGCGGTGTCATCTCCTTCCGCGATGTAGTTTGGGCCGTGGACCGGGCAGGTGACCTTGTCGTTTCTCCGCGCAATCCCCTTGCCTCCGATATCGGCAAGTGTGGAGGCACTGGTTACGGTGCCGCCATGACTGTGTTTGTCGCCGAGAACGATGAACGGACGTGTCATGGATCTCTCCTTACCTTGTATGGGCAAGCGTTAAATTGGGAAATTATTACCTGATATTGCGTCCGGGGAAGCTGAATATCGTATCAGATTTACCGCATGGAACCGGTTCGTTTAACTCGGCGCAAACCGACGGATCACTCGACCGGCTTAATTTGCATATGGAAACTGACAAGGACACTTGGCATGCACTTGGCTCATGGTAAGCTACGCGATAATATTCAGTAAATAGGGCCGCATCATTGGGGCGTTGCGACAATGATTATCAGATTCCAATGCTGAATATCCAGGGGTCGCTGACCCGAAGCTACGGGGCGCGGCTTTCGCCTCCTCGATTATCACAATCCGAAAATAGATACGGCTTGGCGCCCGAGAGAGCGGGGATTGCATGGACGTCTCTTCACAATCGTCTTCGTTGGCGGACTTATTTAGTGCCGCCGATCGCCTTTATTCCCTCGAAGGCCAAGGGTCGCTAGCTGGACTGCAAGTCGAGTCCTGGTCCGGGAAGGAGCATCTCTCGGAAAACTATCGATGGGACATCTACGGGTTGTCCCGTGATCCCGCTTTGGACCTCGAAGGCATGCTAGGTCAGCGCGTTACGCTCCGCTGCGCGCTGACGAATGGATCTTTCGCCGTGCGCAGCGGACTGGTTGTCGAGGCCCGCTGTCTCGGCTTCGACGGTATGGTGGCGCGTTACTCGCTGCAACTCGCGCCCTGGCTTGCGGTGCTGGATCACGGGCGGACCCAGCGCACATTCGTGAAGCAGAGTCTCGCCGATATTATCGGAACGATATTCGGTGAATACGAGCGAATTGCGCGTTGGCGCTTCACGGGCGACGCAGATAAGCGTATCGAGGCGCTCGGGTTGCTCGACTACAAGATCCAGTACCGAACGCAGACGCACTTCGGCTTCGTTCGGCAACTGCTTGCGGACGCTGGATTGGGATTTTGCTTTGTCGAGGACGACGACGCGCCGGCAGGTCACACGCTCGTGATTTTCGACGACAGCGCGCAACTTCCCGACGACGAAACGTCCGCCCGTCTCGGCGGAATTCCGCAGCGTTTGAGCGACGGCGACACGGTAGCGGCTGACCAGATTCTCGGTATCGGCCAGTCCTTGTCGCTGACGGCCGATCGGCTTACGTTGATCAGTAGCGACTACCGCAGCAACCAGGCGATTACCGCATCTGCGAGCCTCGGTAATCCGAGCGGTGCGAGAGAACTCTACGACGACGTCGGACCCGAGGCATTCGAAAGCGTGCAACACGCTGAAGATACGGCGCGTCGGCAGGCCGACGCAATCGTGTCCCGGGCTCGCTTCTGGATGGGCTGCAGCACGCTGCGATCAGCGCGCTCCGGCAACGCGTTCCGAATCGCGAACCCCGCCTGGCAGTTGGCGCGAGACAATGCATCGGTACCCGACGAGTTTCTGCTGGTGAGAATCGAACATGCCGGTGTGAACAATCTGCCGAAAAACGTGATCGCGCTCGTCGAGCGCGGCCTTGGCATGCCACCGCCTCCGAGTTCCGATTCCCGGATTTCGGCGCACGCCGTCGCCAGCGGTTATGCGAATCGTTTTGAAGCCGTGCCGCGTCGACAGGCATGGCGACCAACACTCGAGGACGGTAGCGGACAGCGACTCAACCCGGTGCCGACTGCTTTGGGAGCCCAGACTGCCCGGGTGGCTGGCCCGCAAGGCGAGCTTGAGCCGGCGGCTTCTGGTCCGGTACATACCGACGCACAGGGGCGGGTTCGGATCCGCTTCCACTGGCAACTCGATAGCGACCACGGTACCTACCCGACCCGTGGCATGCAGCGGCTCGCGAGCGACGGGCATGGGCTGCAGCAGACACCGCGAATCGGTCAGGAAGTCCTCGTACAGTTTCAGCATGGACTCGTGCACCGGCCGATCGTGCTGGGTGGCCTGTTCAACGGCCGTGGCGAAGGCGGTGAGGCGCCCACTCCAGGCGGCGAGCCGGCACAGCCGTCCGATCCTGCCATCTATCGGCAAGCGTCGGATCATGCCCCGAGCGCGCAAGGCAATCTTGCCGGCGGCTATAGCCCGAGTTGGCACGGGGCCGGTGGCGGACCCGATGGTCACAATCATGTCGGTGTGCTGTCTGGTTTCAAGTCGCAGGGATTTGATGGCCAAGGCTACAACCAGCTCGTCGCGGACGATAGCGATGCGATGGGGCGCTTGCAGATGGCTACGACGCATGCAGCGACCGAATTGAACCTTGGTCATCTCCGTCATCAGGCCGACAACTATCTCGGCAGTTTTCGCGGACAAGGTGTCGAGTTGCGGACGGACGCATATGGCGCGGTGCGCGGTGCACGCGGTGTGCTCGTATCGAGTTACGCGACGATGCCCGATCAGCCGGCGGGCGACGTGTCTGCGTTGCAATCGCTACTGGCGCAGCAAGCGACGCTTGCGCGCCTTTTCGATCAAGCGGCGGAAACGCATCGTACGGTGCCGCTTGCCGTTCAGCGGGGCGTGCAACGGACCGGGCAGTCGATGCTCGACAATCACTCAGGTCCCATCGACGCCCTCACCAAAACATTTTCCACGACCGTCAGCGCTGCAAGCTTCGACCAGGCGGCGAGCGACGCTCGACAACGCAATTCAGGCCAATCCTTGCCTCACACGGGCGATGCCGTACTCGGGCTGGAGGCACAGGGTGGTCAAGGGATCCTTGCCGGTCAGGCGCTGCACTGGGCCGCTGGCGAGACGTTGACCGTCGGCAGCGGAGAGGACATCAACATGGCCGTGAACCAGGTCGTGCGAATGCACAGCGGCCAGGGGATCGGCTGGCTCGCGGCGGCGCGCGAAGCGTCGGGCGCGGGGCTGAGCGTGATTTCCGGTGCGGCGGGCTTCGATCTTCAGGCGCAGCACGATCGGATGACGCTACATGCGCAGAAGGAATTGAAGATGGTATCAGTCAACGCGAACGTCGAACTGGCCGCCAGGAAGACTTTACATCTCGCGGTGAGTGGCGGTGCGCATCTGACGATCGAGGATGGCAACGTCGTGTTCGGTTGCCCGGGATCGCTTACGGTGCACGCTGCGAAGCATGGATTCGTTGGTCCCGATCAACTCGATACGCAATTGCCGCAATTTGCCGACAAGGTTTGCGTCGAATGCTTGATGCACGCGATGCAATCGGGTAGTGCACTTGCCGGCAAGTCGGTTTGAGCAAATCGATGGATAACGCGGACTTGATCGATTCGTATCCGCCGGACGCGCTGTCGCAAATGCGACAGGTGCTCGACGCGTCTGCGGCGTCCACGCACTGGTACGTATTGCTCGATATGAGTTTTCTGCCATCGTTGCGCGATCGCTTGTCCCCGCCGTCTTCCGGGCGTTCGGTCATCGCGCTGTACGAAGGCGTTTATGAGGGCGACGGGCTGATGGCGATTTCGCCTTGCCTGATGTCGTTGCCCGAGGAGGCGGAAATGCGGGCGGCCGTGTGTGCCGATCTGCTGCACCATACGGACGGGCGTCCGATGTTGAGCCTCCTGGGCGCGGCGATCGGCGCCGATGCGTTGGCTGCGCATCTGCGGGGACAAATGGAGGCACGTGCCGACGACGGAGAGGCATTCCTTGTGCGCCTCGCCGATACTCGTTGCCTGCCGACTTGGGTGAATGTGCTGACGCCGTCGCAACGCAAACGCTTCTTTGCCGGAATCGATGCATGGTGGGTATTCGATCGTACCGGTTCGTTGCTGGCGCTCGACGTCGAATCCGTCGATACGGGCGGCGGCGGTGCCGCTGATACGAATTCCGCGCCGTACCGGCTTGACCCGGACCAGATCGCTGCGCTCAGGCAGGCGGCCAAGGTCGATACGTTGCTCTTCCATGTCCGGCAACGCCCGGAAACCTTTGGACAGTTGCACGCGAAACCATCCGAGGCATACGCGTGCGTGCGTGATGCGTGGGAGAGGGAAGATGCATCGGCACGAACGCCGCGAGTGGCACTCGATGCACTGAGGGCGGCCGGGTGGCTCGTGACGACGATATCGGTATGAGCGCGATGCGGATCGATTCGGAACGGAGCGCGATGTGATGCAATGCATGGATAAACGGGATCCAGACATGGGAATCGAGTCATGAATTTACGAACTGGATCGGTGATGGCCGTTGTTCGCCTGACTGTTTTTCTGGTCGCCTTCGTCGCAGGAGCAGGTTGCTCTCGTGCGACAGATCACGCGGCTACGCAAACCGGGACGACGGTGGAGGAGATCGCGCGACCTGGTGATGAAGATGCCCGGATCGGGCTGAAGCTGAATGCGCTGAACTACACGGACGTGCCGATCGGCACGTTCTATGTCGACGGGACCTGGGGTGGGAATGTGCCCGCCCGTATCGGTAGCGCGGGCGGCGGTATCACATGCTGCGTGTCGGTTCCTCAAAAATGGCGTCCCGGACTGACGGTCAAGGTCGAATGGCGCAACGACGAGATGTACAAGCGCAATCCGGATGCGGTGGCAAGCCGGGTCGTACCGATCGAGCAGTATGGTTCATTCTCGGATGGCTATCTGTGGATCGTGTTTTTCCCGGGGGACAGGATCAAAGCATATGCGTCTCCCTGGCTACCGGGGGCGCCGGCGTTCCCGGAAGGATTACAGGTACCGAACAAGGCTTGTCCGGGGCACTTTACGGTGCTGAACAGCAGCCGCGACTGCCCGAAGCCGGATAAAAGGATTGTGGAGGCCGCGCCATGAGCGTTCGCTTTGCTTCCGCCGAACGACCGGATGTCAGTGTAGTGACGTCAGAAGAGCAGGATGCGATCCTCCGTCGGCTTCATGAGGACGACGGCATGAGTTGCTGCAAGACGCTACATATCGGTATTTTCTTCGATGGCACACGCAACAATGCCGAGCGGGATCGATCCGGACACAAGCACAGCAATGTCGCGCGGCTCCGGGATACATTTCAGCAGGACGAATATCATAAGGCGATTTATGTCGCGGGCGTCGGTACGCCTTTTACTGAAGAAGTCGGCGACTACGGCGTAGGACTGCAGGCGGCCGCAGGCGCCGCCGCCGGATGGGCGGGGGAAGGGCGCATCAACTGGGCGTTGTTGCAAATCCATAACGTCGTGCACGAATGCGCGTTCAAGATCGGTCTAAGTGCGGCGCTCGGTGTGAAGGACAAGAGCCTCGTGAA
This sequence comes from Burkholderia pseudomultivorans, assembly GCF_001718415.1. Lineage (NCBI taxonomy): Bacteria > Pseudomonadati > Pseudomonadota > Betaproteobacteria > Burkholderiales > Burkholderiaceae > Burkholderia > Burkholderia pseudomultivorans. Next base: position 1,313,805 of record NZ_CP013377.1, read on the forward strand.
ATCCATGAGCGTCGACATGAACTTCAAGGGCATTGATTCCGGCGGCGTGATCCCCAAACCGGGAAGTCTCGGCGACATCAAGGCCCGCTCCAGCCCCGGCGCCGGCGCGCTCAAGCTGATGGCCGCTGAGCAGAACGGCATCGAGCTGACGTGGGAGCACGATTCGATCTGGGCGCAGCTCAAGAGCGAAGTTGACTCGTCGAAGTGGGCCGCCGCGATGCAGGCCTGGGACGCGATGCGCCGCAAGGTGTTGAATGAGCGGCTCGCACGCCTCAAGGAGCGCGTCGGCGACAAGCTCGTAAAAGGCAAACCTGCACTGCGGAATATTCGTTTGTATGTATTCGGCTTCTCCCGGGGATCCGCGGAGGCACGTACTTTTTCCAATTGGCTGCCGGATGCACTCGACAATTTCAACCTCTGCGGGGTGCCGGTTTCATACGAATTTCTCGGCATTTTCGATACGGTGGCTTCTGTCGGCATTGCACAGGGCGCCGCGCCCACGCTGTTCGACGGGCACGGGGGCTGGGGGCGCGGCCAGTTGATGGCGGTGCCCGCGTATGTTCGTCGTTGCGTTCACATGGTCGCGGCGCACGAGCCACGCGGCTCGTTTCCTCTGGATCTGATCGATCGTTCTGGTGGCGGTCGCGAAGAAATCGTATATCCCGGCGTGCACTCGGATGTCGGCGGTGGCTACGCGCCTGGCGAGCAGGGGCGCGGTCGCGACGATTCCGACAAGCTGTCCCAGATTCCGTTGCTCGACATGTACCGCGAAGCACGCAAAGCAGGCGTGCCGCTCGACATCAAGGGAGTGGGCGTTTCCGCAGAAGCGGCGAATGCCTTCAAGATATCTCCCGGTCTGAAGCAGGCGTTCGCAGCCTACGTGAATGCGACCGCGGGCTGCTACCACGACCCGTCACATGGCACGCCGGGGTTGATGCGTGCCCACTACGGCTACTACTTGCGATGGCGGAGGATGCGGCTCAAGAACATGCGGGCTCAACCGGGCTTCAAGGCGGCTCAGGCCGGGTATCCGCAGGATGCAACGGATCTCGACAGCGCAAATCAGGAACTGCAGATTGAGTGGGAAGATTTGCTGCAGCATGAGCGGGACGGGGGGCCGAGTCTTGGTTACTACATCGGCAAGTACGGTGAAAACTGGCTCCGTGAAAATCCCAAGGGCGCGGCTGTTGCGTCCGTGGCGCTCCTGCCGTTCATCATGATTCTCGGAAGCGTGCCGATGGCGGTTCCCGCGGCGGCCGGTGTCAGCAAGCGGGCGATGCAGGTCGCGCAGGCGCAATTGCAAGACAAGTGGGAACAGTGGAAGCAGGTGCGTGACGACTGGAATGCAACCCTGCCTCTCGCAGAGCCCATTAGCACGCTATACGACAACTATATGCACGATTCGCGCGCCTGGTTCAAGCCGATGGGCGACGACGATGACGTTTGGAACTATAAGCAGATCCAGGCACTGAAAGCCAAGCAGGCCAGCTACACGCGCGAACACGCCGCATGGAAGACGCAGGTCGATTCTGGCCTGCCGGGCGCGTGGCCACGCCTGCGGACAATGAACCCGAATACGTTGGCGTTGGGGCCGAGCGTCGGCATGCCGCCGGGCCCGGAGCCGCAGTCACCGCTCACTGCGCAGGAGAGCGATGTATTGAAGCGATACGACGCTGCTATGCAAGCGGCGCAGAAGGCGCGGGCGGAGAATAGCTACGCTGCACCTTCAGACAGCGCAGTGCTGACCGACCCGAAGGTGACAAGCGGACTCCAGCAGCAGACCGGTGGTCGCGAGCCCTATTGCATCTGGGGCTACCTGCGCTGGCGGACCGTTTACGTGGACGGCAAGCGCTGGGAACCACCGCACGTCGAAACCCCGCAGGAGCAATGGGAAGGCGAACTGAAGTTGAACGAGTTCCGCGCGGCCAAGTTCACATGGCCCGGTTGATCGCGGGTACGAGGCAACTCGGTAGCAGGATGCCGCTCCCCTGCCATCTACGGAACGAACCGATATTCGGAGCTGTGGCGCGGAGCAAGATACCCATGGGACTTAAGCAGAACTGGATATTGTCATGAATCTAACCGCCGCATTGATGGGATACGATCAGACGACTCGTCACATCCAGATCGATACCGCCATGCCGGGCAAGTTTGCGGTCGAACGCTTCCATGGACGAGAGGGAATCAACGAATCGTTCCGGTTCGAGATCGATCTGCTGTCGACCGAACCGTTTCTGGACCTCGCGCCGCTGATTGGTAGTGCGGCCCGGCTGCGACTGGCGAGCGGGGCCGGCCAGCGGTGCTGGAACGGCTATGTGACACACGCTGCATACGCAGACAGCGACGGTGGAATCACACGCTACCGGCTGACGCTGGAGTCATGGCTTGCCTTCCTGCATTTGCGCCGAAACTGTCTGTACTTCGTGGATCTCGACACGGAAGGCATTTGTGAACGTGTATTCGGCGACTATCCCGAAGCGCGTCGTCGCTATGACCTCACAGACGCGCTGCGAACGTTCAAGCTGCGCGGACAATATCGGGAGACGGATCACGAATTCACGCTGCGGTTATTGTCGGAAGCCGGTCTGTCGTTCCGTTTCGAGCACGCGCAGGATGCGGAGAAAGCGCCCAGTGGTGATCACACGCTCATCGTGTTCGATTCGCACGCCACGCTGCCCGCGGGCGGGACCGTTCAGTACAATCTGCAGGATGTTGGCGATCCGGACGGCGTGATGACTTATTTCACCGAGCGTCATCAGATGGTTCCGGATCGTGTCGTGGTATCGAGCTGGAAAGCGGATCAACTCGTGGCCGTTTCCGGTCGTGCGCACAGTCAGGCCGACCCGGACACTCCCATGCTCCCCGCCCGCGAGATATACGACGGGCTGTGCGCTGGCCGGTTCAACAGTTCGGATCAGGCGGATCAATATGCGGGGCAGCGTCTCGACGCCCTTCGGCTACCCAGGCGGCTTCATCGTGGCGCTGGCTCGATTCGAACGCTCGAAACCGGTAGCGTATACACCTTGGACGGTTACCTGGACGAAGCGATCCGGTTCGTTCCACTCTCCATCGACCATGAGGCCGTCAACAATCTCGGTGCAGAGATCGCGCAGTTGCTCGGCCAAGGGCAGCTGGACAACGGTCTGTATCGCAACAGCTTCATCGGCATTCCTCCCGATACAGCGATCGTGCCCGATACTCGGGCTCGACCGATCGTGCCTGGCGTGCAAACGGCGATCGTGGTCGGAGAGCCAGGCAGTTCGGTGAGCAGCACGCGCGATCACCAGGTTCGCGTGCAGTTTCCTTGGATGAGAGGGGAGTCGCCGCTTCCCGGCGGACTCACGGATACGGCGAGCCGTTCGAATCCTGCCGGACATGCACCGGGCGATCATCGGTCCGGTGTGCTGGCGCGCGTCGCCGAGCAGACGGCAGGGCCGAATTTCGGGCACAGCTTCACGCCGCGCGTGGGAGCCGAAGTCGTGATCGGTTTTGATTCGGGAAATATCGACATGCCGGTCGTCCTGGGTCAAGTCTATGGAGGACGTGTGCAGCCGCCGTTCGCGGCCGGCGAGGGCAGCAATGCGAATCACGCCGGCGCGCTGTCCGGTGTGCAGACCCGCACGCTGGACGGCCAGCCTGGCACGCGGTGGGTGATGGACGATGCGGCGGGACAATTGCGCCACGAAGTCGGCAACGCCGTTGCGAATAGTGTGTTGGCGCAGGGGTACCTGATTGCGCAGAACGGAGCGTCGCGCGGTATGTACCGCGGTGAAGGGTTCGAACTTGCCACTGACGGCTGGAATGTCGTGCGAGCAGGCAAAGGTGTTCTCCTGTCGAGCACGGCTCGCCCCGAAGCGACCTCGACGCAAATGGACGTGGCCGAGAGTGTTGGGCAACTGAAACAGGCAGTCCTGACTGCGCGGCAGCTCGATGGAACTGCCGTTGACGCTAAGGCCGAAGGCCTCGGCGCGAACGGTGCGCAGACGGATTTTCTCAAGGCGATCGACCCGCAGCAGGACGGAAAGTATACCGGCCCGGTCAACGGGCAAGCATCGACCAAGGCGAGCGGAACGGAGCGCAATGGCAGCGACCCTGTCGAGCGCTTCGCGGTTCCCGCAATCGTTATGGAATCTCCGGAAAACGTAGCGTTGGTGACGCCAAAGACAGCCGTCTCGTATGCTGCCGAGCATGTGCATCTGACGGCGCAGGGTGACGCGCATTACTCGGCAGGCGCGACGATCGCCGGCGTATCGGGCGAGTCGCTGAGCCTGTATGGCTCGCAGGGAGGCGTGAAGATAATCGCGAATCACGGGCCGGTTAGTGTCGAGGCGCATACCGGCGCAATGGAGGTCCTGGCGGACCAGTCAGTGCAAGTCACATCGACGGAAGGCCGCGTCGATGTATTGGCGAAAGACGCGATCGTGATCCAGCAAGGGCCGAGCCGTATTACGCTGAAGGGCGGCGATATCACGATCGAGACGCCGGGACAGTTTACCGTCAAGGCCGGATCGCATCCGTTTCCGGGGCCGCTGGCCGCAGCGCCTTCGCTGCCCGGGCTGCCGGATTCCCGCGCGCCGATGTTCGACGAGGCGTTCGTGCTCAAGGACGACCAGACCGGTGAGCCGATCGCCGGGCGCGCATACCGCATCATCCGCGCAAACGGGGCGGTTGAACATGGTGTAACCGACTCAACCGGACACACCCACCTGGTGACCTCGGCTGACGCCGAGCCGCTGTCCATCGAGATCGATCGCTGAGAGAACGCATGTCGGATATTCCCGTTAAATCGTCGTCCACAACGAGTCCGATCTCGCGCACGAAGCGCAAGACGGTATTGATTCCTGGGCGCGTGATAGAGGCACAGTTGCTGGAGATCAGTTGGCGAGGCGGAGTGACCGTTACGCGCAAGCAATCCGCAGTCGCCTCGCCTCACTGGAAGAACGATGCAAATCTCGTCGAGATCGAGCAGCCGGATGAGTTTTGCTATGCAGCGGGCTCGCAGCGTCCTGCCGCGTATCTCGTCAAGTCCAAGGCTGGGGCGAACAACAAGGTCGACATCAAATTGCGCGTCACGAAGACAAAGCCGGAGGCGCCCTCCACGATGAAACTGAAGGGGACATTGGGCGGACTGACGATCGAGGGCGATTGTCCCACTGCAGTTGGCGAGCATCAGATCACGGCGACAGTCGTGAATTTGCCGGACACGCTTGCCTGCTATAGCGGCGATGCATCGTGGAAACTGAATGATGCCGCGACGGGTATCAGTGCCGCCGTGACGCCCGCGACGCGGCTCGAAGTGTACGTGTTACTCGATCGGCCGGGTACGCCATTCGGTTCCGGTGTGTGGGCGGAAGTGCTGCGCTTTCTCTTCAAGCGAGCGTCGGTTGCAGGCGTGTCGACAAGCAAGGCTGCCATCGCGAAAGTCACAGACTACTGTCACCACGGCCACGGGTTGCATTACGACACGATTTCCGGCGCGCCCCATTTCGGCGGGGCCGTAGCGATGTCTGGCGGCCTGTTCGAGTTGACGAAATACATGCAGAAGCGTGCGGTCAAGCCGGCCGGCGCTGCCGCGTCGGGCGGCGCCGCTGACGATGGACGAACCGTGAACTGCTACGATCAGGCGTCGGCCGTGTTCTGTCTCGCGGCAGCGCTGGGCGTGAAGCCGGGAATCTATTTTCAAAACCCGTTTGGATATATCAACTCGACCGATCTCGTCGGAATCGGCTCCTGCAACAACCCGTTTTTTTCGTCGAACGGGTCGACGCCGGTCATCGCCGGCGATTCTCCGTCGCGGACCAGCTTCGGCAATCACGCTTTTGCGCATCTGGCGCACAAGGTCGAAGACGCATGTGCCGGGCCCCATCACGACGAAGCGTTGCGCGCGTACCTTACCGCCTCGATCGATACGGTTCAATCGAGTCGCGAAATCAGCCGGGCATACAAAATCCAGCCGCCCCTGGCGCCTGATGAATACATCGGGCAACTCCTGATGACGACAAAAGAATTTCCCGGTGTAGGAGCGGTGAAGTGAAAGAGTGTGTCATCGGGCTGTTGTTATGTTCCATTTTTGCCGTCGCGTGCAATGCGCAGGCGCCGGTATCGAGAAACGCCATGAATCCGGATGAAAGAGCCGCAGCCATTCAGAGAGCCTTCAACCCGACCGCTCGTGTCGACGAATACAAGTCGCGCATCGATTTTGACCGTAAGTTTGCAACCGACGATGGCCGGAAGGTCGTCGCATTCGACTGGGGCAGACTCGCGACGCAGCACATTGCCGGTTTCACCTCGCTGAAAATCGAGAGCCACGAGCAGCACCTCAACGAAACCGGACCGCTCAAGGATATCCGCGAGTACGTTTTTAACGGTCACTACAACGGAGCGCGCGTGTCGATCACGGTTGCACAGGCCACGGATCGCTTCAGGGCGGCGGACTATTTTTTCAACGAGACGACATCGCCGTCGACCGCGCGCGTGCCGTTCGAGACGAACTCTGATCCTCTCGGAACCGTGTCGGTCCAGAGCACCGTCGCCGGGCCAGGAAGAGGTTTCGTATGGATCTACAAGAACCTGTGCTTCGTCGTCTCGGGCGCACCGGCCGATGCGGTCCGCGACCTGAGTCGACGCCTGCAGGCGCTGGCGGAGACCCATACGGTCAATTCGATGTGATGGTGGGCGATCGCTCGCGATAATGAACGGTAAAACCATGTCTATCGATACAGACGCACTGAATTTGCTGCTTCGGGGCTGGTCGCAGCACAGCCGCTTTCTGTGGATGCATACCACGTTCGGCGCGGATTCCTTGATCGCGGAGAGCCTGCGTGGCTGGGAAGCGGTCGGCAGTGGCGGATTTCGTTTCGAACTGACGGCATTGTCCGAGAATGCCCGCCTTGCAATCGGCAAGCTGATCGGCAGCCCGATTCTGATTGAGTGGCAGGCCGCAGAAGGGAGTGATACGCGGCGTCCGATCCATGGGCACGTCATTGCTGCGGAACTGGTCGGCAGTAACGGCGGCCTTGCTCGTTTTCGTTTCACGATCGAGCCATGGTTTGCGTTGCTTCGTCAGCGAGTCGACAGCTACAACTATCAGCACGCCAGTGTGATCGATATCAGCGAGCAGATCTTCGGCTACTACGCGCGGGGCTCGATTGCACCCTCATGGCGATGGGCGTTGATCGATCAGTCGAAGTATCGAAAACGAAGCCTGACTGCCCAGGCCGGCGAATCGGATTTCGATTTCCTGCAACGCTTGTGGGCGGAAGAAGGCATCTTTTACTGGTTCGAACACGAGGGCGAGGCAAACTCCTCTAGCTTCGGCCAGCATACTCTGGTGTTGGCAGACTCGAATCAGCAATTCAAGCCGGACGACCCTGTCGTAATCGGCTTCCATCAGAAGAGCGACGGGGAGCCGACAGGGAATATCCAGGAGTTCATGGCCGCACGCCGGTGGCGCATCGGGCAGGTGGCGCGCGCGAGCTGGGATTATCGAACCCTGTCCACGAGGCCGTCCGAGGCGACGGTGAAAGGCGCGGTCATGCCAGGCGTCGATCGCGATGTCGCGGGCCCCTATGCATATCAGACTGCTGCAATCGGCGACTATCGGGCCCAGCAGCAACTGGATGCGCAACGCGTGGCCGCGGCGCGCAGCGAAGGGCGCGGTACGCGCCGCGACATGAGGCCGGGCATGCGGTTCGCAATGCGCGACCATCCGGCGGTGAAAGTCTCGCAAGCCTTCGTTTGTCTGGGTGTTGAGCATGAAGTGCGGGCGAACGTGGACGCCGATGTTCACGGCGCAATCGAACGCAGGCTCGGCAAGATTCCGCCGGCGGACGAAGTCGATGCGTTCGCTGTCGTCGAAGGCTTGTCGCAGGACAGCTTGCCCGCTACCGGTGCATATCCCGGCGATGCATTGTTGCGGGATGACGCCGGCCGCGTGTACGGAAATGCGTTTGTGGCGTTGCCGGTCGAACAGTCCTACCGGCCGCAATCGGATGGTCTACACGGTGTGCGTTCGCATCCTGAAGCCGTCGTGCAAGGGGCGCAGACGGCGATTGTCGTCGGCTCCGACGCGCCAATTCATACCGACCGCGACCACCGAGTTCGTATTCAGCATCATGCACAGCGCGGTGGAAATGCAGCCAGTCGCGAAGAACATCCTCGCGAATCCAATGCGCCCGGTGATCATGGTGCGGGTACCTGGACGCGGATGATGACTCCGATCGGCGGCGACAACTGGGGAGGCGTTGCCGTTCCGCGAGTGGGGCAGGAGGTGTGGGTCGACTGGCTGGAGGGCCAACCTGACCGTCCGGTGGCGGTGGCGTCCCTGTATAACGGGATTGGCAATGACAATGCGCAGCACAATGCGCGGGCCGGGGGACCTAGCGGCAGCACCGGCAATGCGGCCGCGTGGTTTGCGGGCAACGGACATGCAGCCACGCTGACCGGATTCAAGACCCAGGACCTGGGGCTGAGCCAGCAGGGAACGGGTGGCTATCGTCACTTCATGATGGACGACACGGCGGGACAGCCTAGCGTTCATCTCTACACGACTGATAGCTGCAGTGGATTGATGCTTGGTCACCTGAAGTCGATGAAGGACAACGTTCGGCAGGCCGACCGCGGTTATGGTGTGGACCTGAATACCGAAGCATCGGGCGCGGTGCGCGGCGGCTCGGGTGTACTGCTCAGCGCAGCGGCCGGTGTAACCCAGATGGACGCATCCGGAGCGGCCCAGGTCCTCGGGGACAGCCATGATCTGCTCGACAGGTTGGCGCAGACGGCGAGTGCGCAAGGTGCAGAGCCTGGCACATCGCAGTCGTCCGCTGTGCAGCCGAATGCCTCGTTGCCGGAACGAGCGGATCCGGGAGCGTCGTCGTCCACGCTGGCGGCCGTTGCCGGGCTGTGTGACTGCAAGCAGGCAATCAGTGCCACAAAAGCCGGATCGACATCCAATCAAGCGACCGGCGGCGGCGGCAGTGCCACCGCGTGGAGCCGCCCGCATCTCGTGGCCTATGGCCAGGATGGTGTGGTCGCTGCATCGGCGAAGAGCCATGTCTGGGTGTCGGGTACCGAGACGGTACTGGCCGCGGGGCAGGATTTGCAATGGACGTCGAAGAACAAAACGAGCATTGTCGCGAGCCAGGGAATCCGGTTGTACACGGACGGCAAGAAAGCCGATTATCGGCCGGTTGCCGTGTCGGGTATCGCGTTGCATGCGGCGTGCGGATCGATCGGGCTGCAAGCCCAACGTGGCGGCAATCTCGAAGCCGTTGCCCAGCAAGGCGTCAGCGTGGCAAGTTCGACGGCCAGTGTGACTGCGCAGGCGTCGGTAAAGGTATTGCTTACGGCAGCCAAAGCCTATCTGAAGATGGAAGGCGGTGGAATCGAGATCGGAGCGCCTGGCACCGTGAAGTTTCATGCGGCGAACCACGTGCTGACCGGTCCACGCAGCGCAGATATGAATCCGCAGGTCTCGCAAAGTCAGGTGAAGGCCTGTCCGACCAAGGACGGCGATGCGGTAGGCCGTGGTGCCGCCACGTTGTGACAGCGAGAGCAGACGTGAGTATACCGATCGAAGCGATGACGCTGCAGATACAGGCGTCGTTGCGCAAAGAGGACTCCCTGAGCGGATATCTGCTTGTCGATCCGTATTTGCGGGAGCCGCTTGATGAGCATTTGCCGATGCTTGCGGAGCGCGAGATCGTGCCGATTCCAGTGGCCAGTGCGTCGCTTCTCGAGCATCAGCGCCCACGGCTGATCTGTTTCGATCATGACGATATCGAGTTGATCGGCGCATCGGTCCGGGCGGCGTGCGACGAACAACGTGATCCACATGACGAAGTGGTACGCGGTTTCACGGTGGGCGGCTGGCTGATTTCGAGGCTGCCACCGGAAATCGTCGCTGTGCATCTGGCCCGCGTGATGATTTCGCCGCGCCCGCAGGTTGGCCCGAAGTACGTCCGGTGGGCCGATCGTCGCGTATTCGAATGGATCTGGCCGGCGTTGAACGATCGTCAGCGCAGTGACTTGCTCGGCCCGATCGCAGCATGGCATGTGCTTGACCGAAGGACCGCACTCGTCGAGCGGACGCCGCCGACTGGTTTTGACGCACATGGGTCACGCTCCACGTTTTTCGCTCTCGATGCCGCTCAATGGGAGCGTGTGGATCGATGCGCGACAGTGCAAGACCTGCTCCGAGGCTGGTGTGTATTCGAGCGCGAATTGCCCGACGATTACCTGAATCGGGCGGATGCTGCGGTTGCTGATGCGCAATCGCTTGGGTTGACACGGGGAGCCGACATCGTGCTGCTGGGTGCATATGTGCTGCAGATTCATCCGGCGCTATGCAAGCACGCGCATGTGATCGAACTGGTGAAGTCGGCATTGAGCGATCGGGCAAGCTTGAGCGAGCGACTCGGCGCGGTCGGAGATGACATGTGGGACGCGATGCGTCTCGAACTGGAGCACAAAGCGTCGCGCGAGCCGTCCGTCGCGATTGTGTGCCGGTAGCAAAGGAAATCGAATCATGGCAGATGGCAAATATGCGCAGAATGCGAATGCGGCGGCCGCTGGCGCGCCGCACTGTTCCGCGGGCGGTTGCCCGTCATGCGTGAAGGCCGGATTGCCGGTTTTGCTGGTCAGGCCAGCGCTGGCCGAGAAAAAGTACGCCGACGCAAAAAAAGCCGTGATCGCGAAGCTGAAGCCCGGGGTCGCCGACGTCGGGTTGAGCTACTTCGGCTACACGATGCGAACCTTGCGCGGGGGGTATGTCTATGCGTATTACGAGCGGCCGCACACCCCCGAGCTAAAGGAGCAGAAGGGATGGCAAGCATTTCAGGTTGATAGCGGCGGATATATGACGCCCTATTCGCTTGGCGAACTGCCATTGCCCGGCAAGGCACCCGCGTTCGCATGTCAACGCACGGCCGGCTATGCGGCTGCGATGCTGTTCGTCATCCCGAACGCGGCGGAGACGCAACGCGTATGGATCGGATTCAGCGATACGCCATGGAGCGAGAAGGTTCGGAACGCATACGCGAATCCCAAGAACGAAGCGTTGCGGCGGCAGCGCATGGTGTGCATTGATGCGCCGCATGCACAATGCGAGCGTTCTGCTCCACTGACGGAGGGCGAAATCGGAAAAATCGTCGAGGAGTACAACGCGAACTATGCGGTGGCATCGGCTGCGCTGTATGGCGACGACAATGCGTTTCCATTGAGGAAACCGGCACGGATGGATCCGAAAGGCGGACGTCGCGAAACGGCGAAGGACATTTACGACCAGGCGGTCGAGATCGTCAAGAAGAGCCAGACATTCGATATCGGCAAGGCGATGATCGTCAGCGTACCGGACGCAGTCGGCGTGACGCACGAGGCTGCGAACTTCCGTATCACCGTGCCGAAGAAGGCGAAGACGATGCTCAAGGGCGACGGCTACTGGAAGCTGCAGTCGGCAATGTGCATCAAGGGATTGGTCGACACGCTGCAGCAGCAATACAGCCATATCGGGAATCTGTCCGGGATGTCGGGTGATCCGAATACATATATGGCCAGGGATCAGTTCGACGCGATGAAGGCGAGTGGGAATCTTCCGCCAGGCGCAACCTTCATGCCGCAGACGATCTCCGGGACGGGAATGTTCGCTGGAACCTATACGAACCCGTCGATGGGGATTGTTGCGATACCGGAGGACGAACTGCCGGCGGAGCAGATCAAGAAGAAGCTGGGCAACAATTATCAGAATTTCCTGGACCAGTACCAATCCGCATGCAATGACGATAGCCGATTGCTTGCGGCTATCGAGCCGGATTATGGTGCGTGGTTGAAAAGTCCGGCACGCAAGCTGGTGACCGAACACGATTGCGACGATACGACGCGACAGGACGGCGTCTACTACGCAGTACTGGTGTGCATGGTGTGCCATGGCGGCCACATTACCGATGCTGGCCTGCAGTGGTTCGCAGATTTCATGCAGGACAACCCAGGCGACAAGAACAATCTGCTCATTCGCGCGATGCTCGGCAACCAGCAGGATTTCTTCACCTGGTTCAAGGATAAGGATCAGCGATCCAAGACGATTGACGAATCCAAGGCGCTGTTCGATGTGATCGAGGAACTCGAGAGCAAGCACAAGGGCGGTGAACTGATCGGGGCACTTGCGCGCAATCTGCCGCAATTGCGGGCGCTGGCTTCGCTGTGGAGTTTCAGCCTGGTGTCGTTGTTGAGCGCTTCCTGTCTCGCCTTGCGCCGCCTAAAAAATCCGCCGTCTCCGGTGCTAATCCAGAAAGTCGAATTGGCGATTGCAAGAATCGGCGTCACCAGTGTCGGCAAGAATGGCATCCGCGTCACGCGGGTCAAGGCATCGTACAGGCAGGCGAAGTTCTACTGGCGCGAAGTTGCGAGCGCGAAGGGCAGCAACGAAGGTGGCAGATCAACGTCGAAGGTCGGCGACACGCGTACCGTCAGCGTTTCCCGGAGCGGCGGCGGTGCGTTTGACGTGTCGGGTAAAAGCGGGACGATGGAGGTATTCGTTTTCGAACGGGTCGGTGTCACAGCAACCACCACCGTTGTTGCTCAGTTGCCCGCCGACATGGGGGAACTGAAAAAGTTTGCACGCAAGGTCGGTGAATTGCTGCGCGAGGGGGGCACGGTACTGTCGGCGGCAGGCGGGTGGCTGCAGATTTTGAGCCTGCAGGATGCGATCGACAAATACAAGTATGGCAATGACGACGAGCGACTGGACGGTGTTCTCGGCATCGGGTCTGCGTCGCTGGGCTGCGCTGCCGCATTGCTGGAAATCGGTCAGGCCGCTGCGAAGAAATGGGAGGCGGCAGGCGCTGCGCTCGGTACGAAGGTCATGCTGGGTGTGGTCGCCACGATCGCCGCCGGTTTTGATAGTGCCACCGCGATCATGAAAGCCGCCTCGAGATATACGCGGGACAATATGGGTGCCTTTACGGCCTATACAATTCAGGCGATATTCTTTGTCGCCGCGACCGTGGCCAGCGGGGCGGGTTTTCTCGAAGCCATCGGCGCCCTCTCGATGACGGGCGGCTTCGGACTTTCCTGGACCGGATGGGGACTGGTGCTGGTTGCTATTGGTATGGCCGCGGGCTATTTGGCCCAGCTTCTGCAGAGTCGGCCTGCGGAGGAATGGGCGGCACGCACGATCTGGGGGCGCGCCAAGGACAAGTGGGGAAGCCTAGCTCGCGAGCAGGAGGAATCGAACAAGTTGCTGTTGGGAATTAGCATCGATTTCAGCTACAAGGACGGTTTTTGGGATCTGGCCGGCCGCAGCATGGGGGCCGGCATCATGGGCGGACTACCCATGCCCGGAGGCAACAACAGCAATCCAATGGATTATCGAGAAGTATATTTGCGCTTGCGTATTCCCGTGGGATTGCGGGCGCAACTGGACTGGGTTGCGCGCATCTACGGCAAGAGCAAGAAAGGTGGGTCGACACTCTTGCTGGAACGAGTAGGTGGCTCTGCACGGCCTTCAGGGCTGGCTGCAGGTGGCGCTTCGGCGCTCGCGAAACTGAACGCCGAGGTGAAGGATCAGGATCAGGACATTCGCCTCTCGCTCGATCTGAGCGTCATCGAATTCAGCGGGGCGTATGCAGAAGTGGCCGTGGAGACGAAGGACGGTGAAGAAGTCCTGAACGAACGGCTGCCGAATTAGAAGATGAGTATAGATATGAAAAGCAACAAGAGCGACTACCGGGTCCTTTTGCCGGAATGGAATCAGGCAGATCCGTATTTCAACAAGTTCCCCGGGAAACTGGCGAGAACCAGGCAGGGCGTCACGCCACCGTGGCGCGTGGCAAGCGATGACAAGCATCGGCCTGTCCATGAGATGGCCAGCACCTGCGATTCCCTGCTGAGTATCTATCCGAATGCGATCGAGGTTGGGACGCCGATGGGCGCCGGTGGGAAAACGGTGTATCTGATACTCGGCACACTGATAGGTCTGCTCGGCGCGGGCGGCATCGGTTATCTGGCGGTGCTCGCTTTACTCGAAATCCCTGTCTTTGGCGTTTTCGTGTCTGCTGCCTCTGTGCTGTTCTTTTTATTTGCAGTGTTCTGCCTTCGGGCCGCGCTCTTTTCCCCTCGGGATCTTCCCGTTCTCTTCAACAGGAGAGATCGCACCGTTAGCTTCATTCCTTATGTGACGCCGTCGTTCTGGCGATTCTGGGAAAAAGGTGGGGCTGGAGCCGTGCGCACGCGCAAATGGGATGACGTGAAGGTGCGATCGTACAAATGGACGCAATTTACGGGTGCGGCGGCCCGCGAGTCCTATTTCCTGTCACTGTTATGGGGCGAGGCCGATAATCCGCGCTCGTGTGCGGAGATCGTTAATATCGGCTACACCGGCTGGTGGGAGGACGCGATGTTGTGGCGGCTATACGAGCACATCCGGCGTTACATGGAGGAGAACGGTCCGCCGATACCGCATGGTGAAGGATTGCGTCAGACGGGTACCGGCAAAATGCCCACGTTTCCGGCGGAGATCATTCTTGCAGCAGGCGGCGCAGCAACTACGGCTGAGGAGGCGGCGAGCCCCTGATGCGATAATTGCATTTTTCCCGATTTCGCCGCCATGTGAATTCACCGTGGATGGCACGCGGACTCATGCTATCTCGAGGCTGGATCGCCGCAGGTGCCGCGTTTCCTACCGAAGCTCGGCTAAGCATGCGGAATGCGGACCGATGCCGTCCCTCACCCGACAACCGCCCGAATCACCCGCGCCGGATTCCCGCCCACCAGCACATTCGGCGGCACATCCCGCGTGACGACCGAGCCCGCGCCGATCACCGCGTTTTCACCCACCGTCACGCCGCCGATGATCGTCGCGCCCGCACCGATCCACACGTTGCGCCCGATCGCGATCGGCTTCGCGACCACGAACGCGCGCCGCTTCGACGGTTCGAGCGGGTGGCCCGACGTGATCAGGCTCACGTTCGGCCCGATCATCACGTCGTCCGCGATATCGAGTCCGCCGAGGTCGTAGAACGTGCAGTTCTGGTTGACGAATACGTTGCGGCCGACCGTGATGTCCGGGCCGCCGGTCGTGTAGAACGGCGGAATCAGCACGAAGCTGTCGTCGACCGGCTTGCCGATCAGCTCGGCGAACAGCGTCCGGACTTCGTCCGCGTCGTCGAACGTCAGCTGGTTGATGCGGGCGGTCATCGCCATCGCGCGTTTGATGCTGGCCAGCATCGCCGCCGACTCGGGCGTGCGTCGTGGAATGATTCGAGTGCGATCGTCATGCGACATTCACGGGTTTCCTGTTTGCGTTCACTTCACTCGAGGCTGCCGCCGCGCAACGCAGCGTCGGGCGTCGGGCGTCGGCAATGGCGGATCGACGGTCATCAGCCGACCGGTTTTTCATACAGCGACCACACCTGACCATCGGGCGCCGGTTCGGGGTACAGCCCCGCACGGACAAAGCCCAGCGACTCGTAGTACGCGCACAGCTTCGCGTTCGTGGCCGCACAGTCGAGCCGCACGAAATGCCGGTTCAGGCCGCGCACCGTGTCGGCGCACCAGTTCAGCATGAAGCCGCCGAGTCCGCAGCCGTTGTAGCCTTCCCGCACGCAAAGCCCGTGCACGTAGCCGGCGACCGGCGCCTGCGGTCCCCAGTGATCGTCGAGGTCGAGACGCAGTGAAAACGTGCCGACCGCCGTACCCTTCCGTTCGACGACGTACACGTCCTTTTCGGCGACATTGTTTCGCACCCACCGCTCGGAAAAGCCGTCGCGTGCGTGGCCCCATGCGTAGTCGCGATGCGCAACCTTCCTTGCGTGCGCATCGTTGCGGATCTGCAGCAGGGCCGGCACATCGGGCTCGCCGGCCCGGCGGACGAGCAGCTTCGTCATTGTCTGTCCCCCCACAGGTTGCGTGAGCGTGCAGCTTAGCAACGTGCCCTTACATCGTGCCGACCGACACGCCGATTGTCGAACCGGATCGCGTGCAGCGCCGCGGCACGATCGGACTTATGCGGATTGACGAACCGCGCACTTTGTCCGGAACGAGCGCTGTCACGGCTTCGCAGCACGCCGTCGGGGCCGCCGTCCGGGTTTCGATTCGTGGTTCCGTCCGGCCGCGTGGACTATAAATGGATGCGTGTACCGGTGCTTGTCGGGCGTCTGCGCGTCTCGCGCAGGTCGGCGTCGCGACTGCCCGGGGGAGGTGCACCGTGGTTCGCCAGACGCTTGCTCGCGCCGTGTTTCGTACCGCGCTGATCGGGGGCGCGCTTGCCGGTTTCGCGGCGTTGCAGCCGGCCGCCATCGCGGCGAGTGTTGCGCCGCCGCCCGTCGCGTCGCAGCCCGTCGCGAAGGAACGGCCGGCCGTCGCGCGTGTCGCGATGCCGGTCGATTTCCCGGCGATCGTCGAACGCTACGGTGCGGCAGTGGTGACCATTCGCACCGCCAACGCGGATCAGCAGGCCGGCGGCGAGCCGTCGCTCGCCATCCTCGATCCCGATGATCCGCTCTCCGCGTTCTTCCGGCACGGCACGCCGCAGCTGCCTGCGCAGGGGCCGCAGGCGCCGGCGCCCGATACGGCGCCGCGCGCGGTGTCGGGCAGCGGCTCGGGCTTCATCGTCAGCGCGGACGGCATGATCCTGACCTCCGCGCATGTCGTCGACGAGGCGACCGACGTGACGGTCCGGCTCACGGACCGTCGCGAATTCAAGGCGACGGTGCTGTCGGTGGACCCGCAAAGCGACGTCGCGGTGCTGCAGGTCGACGGGAGGAAACTGCCGTTCGTGCGGATCGGCGATTCGGCGAAGGTGCGCGCAGGCGAACCGGTGATGACGATCGGCGCATCGGACGGCTCGGGCAACACGGTCACGGCCGGCATCGTCAGCGCGACGCCGCGCACGTTGCCCGACGGCAGCGCGTTTCCGTTCTTCCAGACCGACATCGCGGTGAATCCGGACAACTCGGGCGGCCCCGTCTTCAATCGCGCGGGCGACGTGATCGGCATCGCGGTGCAGCTGTATACAGGCGCCGAACGTTACGCGAGCACGACGTTCGCGATTCCGATTGCACTCGCGGCGAAGGCGCGGGCCCAGGCGCGGGCGCAACTGCAAGCCCCGGCCAGGGCCCAGGCGGCGGAGTCGCGTGCACCGTCGGGCAACGCGATCGGCGTCGACGTGCAGGACGTCGGCATGGGGCTGGCCGCCGCGTTCGGCTTGCCGCGGCCGGCGGGCGCGCTCGTCAACGGCGTCGATCCCGGCTCGCCGGCCGCGGCGGCCGGCGTGAAGCCCGGCGACGTGATCGTGCAGTTCGGCGACAAGCGGATCGGCCGGTCGGCCGAGCTGAACGACCTTGCGGCTGCGCTGCCGCCCGGCGAGAAGGCGCCGCTCCGGCTGATCCGCAACCGTGCGCCGATGACGATGACGATCACCGGCGCGGGCGAGGCGGCCGGCAGGCCGCGCGACGCGGCGGGCGCGGCCGGCGCGGTCGAGGCCGCCGCGACGAGGGGCGCCGCGCGCCCGCAGGATGGCGGCGACCGCCTTGGACTGACGATGCATCCGCTGAGCGACGACGAACGGCGTTCGACGGGGCTCGCGGTCGGCATGATGGTGGACGCGGTGCACGGCCCGGCGGCGAAGG